>JBOFGF010000342.1:0-20280 GCA_051649005.1 Thermoguttaceae bacterium
CAGGCAACTGATGTCGAAACAATGGATGCAAAAGCTAAATGGATGATGCCATATTGCAAAAAACATGGATATCAATACTGTCCACGAATGCAAATACTTTGGTATGGAAGCAAACGCCGAACATAAAACGCAGATAATAGCTGAATATAAACGCCGAATATAAATTGAACATTTCGTTCGCTTTCGCAGAAAGTGAAAACGGGAAAAAAATTTGGAAAATAATTTGTGAGGAATCATTGATCATGGCTTTAATTGATCTTTCGAGTGATCCATCTCCCAAACAACCAGAGAAAAATTTGGAGACAAATCAAAACGATTCTCCAAAATTATCAGGAGCCGAACGACGATTTATCGGAGTCCGATTCAATTGTTGTGGCGTTTATGTCCGCATTTATGTAAACAAAGAAGGAACTGCATATTCGGGAAGATGCCCCAAATGTTTTCGCCCCGTCAATATCAAAATCGGAACTGGTGGAACGAATAATCGTTTTTTTGAAGCATATTAGAAATATACTGCGAATCGTCATCAATTAGATGTTTAACCCGCTTTCGCTTTGCGAAACAATACGCACTGCGTAGAAAGCGGATGTTTCGCAAAACAAAGCAAATTTCTAAAAAAATGACACTAACAAAAGTATCGTTTTATGCAGGTGCGCAGTATACAAATAAATTAGATGAAGTTAAATTCCGCCAATAACTCCCCTCATTTTCAATGAGGATTGCTTGCTGGGCGAGGTGGTTCGGACGTGTCAAAAATCATCACGAAAAATCTGAAAGCGAAGCATGTCTCTTATTGTCTCCCATCTCCGTAAAACATTCCCGACTTGCAGCGAGCCACTGATAGTGGAACCACTGATAGTGCTGCGTGATTGTTCTTTTGAGTTACAAATGGGAGAAAGTCTTTCGATTATCGGACCGAGTGGTTCTGGAAAAAGCACTCTTTTGGGCATTTTGGGACACCTAGAACCAGCGACAAGTGGTGAGATTCGTCTAAATGACATCAATGTGTTACAATTAAGTGAATCAGAACTCCCAGCTTTTCGTCGTCATCATATTGGTTTTATTTTCCAAGATCATTATTTGTCGCCGCAGTCTTCGGCACTCGAAAATGTGCTGATTCCATTTTTGAGTGAAGGTCGAATTACTAAAGAGCGTCGTGAAAGGGGAAAAGCCCTGCTCGAACGAGTCGGACTGGCGGACCGCATGTCCCATCGCCCCGCCGAACTCTCCGGCGGAGAACGACAACGAGTTGCAATTGCACGCTCACTTGTTTTTGCACCGACTCTTATTCTTGCAGACGAACCGACAGGAAATCTGGATCGCCGCTCCGCAGATTCGGTCGCCTCACTTCTTCTCGAATTGCAGGAAAACACGATTCTCGTACTGGCAACTCACGATCTTGCACTTGCTTCGCAGACGGTCAAAAAAGGGAAACTAGACGATGGTGTATTTCACGCCGAATGAAAAAACATGAACACATATTTCATTGCACAACTTATTAGACATCACACCGGCATAAAACGATACTTTTGTTAGTGTCGTTTTTTAGAAATTTGCTTTGTTTTGCGGAACAACCGCTTTCTACGAAAGCGGGTTAAACATCTAATTGATGACGATTCACTGTATATTTTCACAATTTGAAATTAAATGTTTCATTACAGAATCTAAATAGTCTCATTCCAAGTGTCTGAGAGGCCACTTGAACTTTTGCCGTTCCTGTCATTCCGACGAATACACTCAGGTCGGAATTGTCAAGAGGCATCCGCACCCGAAATGACGGACTGTTCGGACGCTCGCTCCCATCTCGCTGTGTCGTGGTCGGAACATCGCCGCCAACTCGTGTCGATAATTGTGGCTCCAATGACGAAAGAGCTTGTCCTTCCATGTCCTGAATTTCTCCAATAAATACTGTTTCAGGAAATTCAGTCAATTTTAGCTCGACTTTTTGACCAAGATGCAAAAATTCTCGCTGCGATTGATTGACAACCAAAACCGCCTCCAGATCGGTCGGGTCTCCAATACTACAAAATAACGTGCCCGGTTCCAGTGTCGCTCCGATATTCGATGGTTCCAATGGAGACCCCGACCAAAAAGGCAGTGCTTCTTTTTCAGGACGTTGATATGGTTTCCAGGGAGGCGAAACAACGACACCTGAAATTGGAGATTTCAATGTCAAATTTTCATACTGATGATGTTTTTGTCGCAAAATACTCTCTGTTGCAGTGAGCATTTCTCGCACCGGCCCCATTTTCAGAGCGGCTTCATTTTTGTACATCTGCAATTCTTCAAGTGTTTCGAGTTCTTTAATGAGATCACGATATTTACTATCTTGTTCGATCAATTCTGAAAGCAATGCGTCACTTTCCAACAAACCGAGCGCGTCGCCTTCGTTCACGATTTGATTCGGTTTAACATCGAGTCGGACCAGTCGTGCGCCCCCTTTGATATCTGGAATGTAAATTTGCTCTGATGTGGCGGGCCGCAGTTCGATAATCGCTGGTGCGAGAACGAAATATGGGAGCGGCACAAACAGCACTGCACCAAGAATGGCAGCAACAAGCGAGGCGGAGAGGTAAAATCGAAACGGTTTCACTTGATAAATTCTCCCTGGAACCCAAAAAAACTTGGCGACCTTATAAATTGGCATGATAAATAGACTAAATAAGGAAAAGATGGCGATTCCTTGTCCGATGACTTGAAGTCCATACGGCTCAAACACTTTGTACACGAAATACAGGATTGATGCCATGACGACCCAGCGATAACAAAATGCGGCGATTGAATAAAAAGCGAACCAAAGTTGATTTTTTTGCGGCAAAAATGGGTCTTCTTGATGTTCCATTCCGAGAAACCACTCGGAGCATTTTTGCGTCAAAATTTTCGTCGCTTTTTGTCGCAAATTGGGAATTTCGAGCCAGTCGGAAAGAACATAATATCCGTCATATCTCAAAAGTGGATTCATGTTGAACACAATTGTGCTGACCGAGGCAATGAACATGACATTCAAAGCGAGATAATGTGTGATTCCTGGTGTGGAAAACCACCAAATGAAAGTTGCTATTGCAGCGAGAACACATTCAACATAAATGCCTGCAAGTGCGATCATCATGCGATGCCACTTATTTGGCAAAAGCCACGAATCGGAAACATTTACATAAAGACACGGTGTCAAAACGAGAATCATTACTCCCATCTCGTGACATTCACCTTTGAAATACTTGGCAGTTAAACCATGTCCAAATTCGTGGAATACTTTTGTGAATGCCAGAACAATTGCCAAAAGAAAAATGTTCGATGTGCCAAAAAAGGTATTAAAAGCGGGGAGTCTGGACCGAAATGTGTCAAATTCAACCAGCACGAGACACAAAGCGCACAAACACAGGAGCAAACAGAATATCACGACGACTGGAGAAAAGAGAAAGCGGACAGACGGGAGCAGTGCAGTCAGAATGCCATCTGGATCGAATCCTTTGAATTTGATTGCTAGAACATTTGTGAGTTTCTGAAACATCTCCTGTTTGAATCGTTTTTTTTTCCGTTTCAACAATTCTGGCCCCTGATCTGGAACGCCGGCGAGGAGGAGTCCACTTTGATGCAGCTGCCCCAAAAAATGTTGCAATTCTTCGAGTCTTATTTTTTGCGGTGGAAACTGCCGCTCAAATTCCGTTTTTATTTCATCGAGACTTCTGTGCCCATCGAAAAGTTTCAGAAGGGCATATTCTTCGTCATGAAAACGAAAATAACGCAGACCAATTGGTTCTTTGACGATCCAATAAGAGCGTCCAAGATAATACTGCTGTGTCGCAATCAAATCTGGTCGCACCTGAATCGGCAGTTGCCGGGCAGAACTCGAAACAAGACTGTCAGAGAGGGAAACCATGTGGTGATGCGAATTGTGAGTGATGTGATATTCGCTGCATTTTATCAGATTCACCGTTTTGCGTCAACATGGCATTTTTGGCACAAAGAACCGCCGAAGTAGTCGGCACTCCGGCGCATTTGGCGGATGATCATTTTTATTATGCATCGTCAATTTTTATCACAACTGGGCACATCAATTTATTCACCGATTGCCAAATTTTTAACACAAAAACTCCGTAAATTTCGGCATCTGTGTTTTAGGGAAATGAATTACTAGATGTGCTCAATTGCAAGTGAAAGTCAATGTTATCGAGTGGAATTCCATTCGTGATGAGTTCCTAATTCCTCGAAAAGGAGATGAGTTGATTGCAGGTTTCAACTTTTTAGTGTTTCTTATGAGACGAGAGATTTGGCGAGATTAACGGCGGCACTGGCATTGTCGCTATAACCATCTGCTTCGATTTGTCGTGCATATTCGGCAGTGACTGGTGCGCCTCCAATGATTACTTTCGTGGTTTCTCGAAGCCCGGCTGTTTTCAGTTTTTCGACCACGTTTTTCATCTCAGGCATCGTCGTGGTGAGGAGTGCGGAGAGTGCGATTATCGTGCCTGGATGCGTTTGGGCGACTTCGACAAATTTTTCAGGGGAAACATCGACACCGAGATCGACGACATCGAATCCGCCTCCTTCGAGCATGGCAACAACAAGATTTTTGCCGATGTCATGAAGGTCTCCTTTGACGGTTCCAATAACGATCCGTCCCACTTTTTTGACACCGGACTGTTTTAAGAGGGGATTCAGTATTTTCATGGACTCCTGCATTGCCCGCGCCGCAATTAACAATTCTGGGACAAAAAATTCATTTGCTTCAAAGCGATTCCCTACTTCTGCCATTGCTGGAATTAGGTGTGAGTCCATTATATTTTGCGGTGTTGCTCCTTCTTGCAACAAGCGATTTACCTCTTCCAAAGCGGCGGGCATGTCGCCATCAATCACAAAAAGAGCAAGTGGTGAAAAAATTTGATCCGACATAATTCAAAAACTCCGATAAAACATGATGGTGATGTGGCTCCATTTTTCCGACATAAAAATGGAGCGGAATAACGTGGGTTCTGATTCAGTTTTTTGTCAATTCCAGCGATCAGTGATCGCTCAAAACGACTCAAAGAACAGTGTAATTTACAAGAAATCACTTTCAAGAAAGCACTTACAAAAAGACCAATTTATTTTATCAAATTGCAATCGGAAGTGCAATAGATATAAAAATTCCTTTCAGCTCGGACTTTACTTCTGCGCAGACTTGACTACAACCACGACTTCCGTGAATCTGCTATTGACAATATGGTGGAAAATTGCGATTATCCAGATGTTTCCTGTCGTTCATCTGATGTGGTGGTTATTCAGGCCTCCATTTTGCGTCAATTTCAATTTTATCTGTTCATTTTATGTCCCAATTTATGTCCCATTTGATTTCTTCTGAATCTCGTTGTGTTGTCGGATTATTCGTGTGTACATTGCTCCTTATTGGATGTGGAAAGAGTTCCAATCGCACTGCCGAAATGACGAATCTGCCTGTGAGCAACGACAATACACAGGCAAAACAATCTTCTTCAAATGCTGAAATAGATTCGACACATCCTGCAATGATCACAGTCACACAGTTTATGACGGCGATGGTTCATGGTGAAACCCAAACATTACGATCACTCCTGACACCACTTGCGCGGTCGAAAGGAGACCAATATGGCATTCCATTTGCGCCCACTGCAAGTCAAACGGCGACGTTTCAAATAGGTCGAATGGTGGAACATGGTGAAAATGGTGTTTATGTTTACACGACATTGATTGAACGTGATATAATGGGACAACTCGAATCAGCAGACATCATTTGGTGTGTTTCCAAAGTGGACAAAGAATGGCGAATTGCTGGGGCCGCCGTCGCTCTCTTTGAAGGACAAGACAAAACGGTCATCAATTTCGAAGACCCAGTTGCCACGCAGGCCGCACTCATCGAAGCCGAACAACAGATAAAAAGACGTTAAAACATTTCTCATTCATACAACGCCTTTAATACAAAGCCTTTTGTCATGCAAAAATCATCAAAAACAAATTATTCAACTCGTTCGACAGCTCAAAAATACTCACTGCCATGTTCCTGTGGCAAATTATTGGCGATTGACGCATCACAGGCCGGCCAAAATGTTCAATGTTATTGTGGAAAAACACAAACGGTTCCATCTCTTCTTGGGATCAAAAAATTGGAACTTTTTACGAATGATGAGATCGCTAACTCAGATGAATCCGCCCATCTTTCATTTGAACGCGGCACTCTTAGACGTGGCTTTTTTCTTTTGGGATGGATTCTTTTGATTCCCTCTGTAATTTTTTTCTGTTTTGTTTTAGCAGGACGGCCGAAACCCAAAGACGTTCTATACAAACGAGATATGTTTGCTTTTGGTGGCAGGATGTTATATCAAGATTCGACACCGCTCCCGGGATTTGAACAGGGACTTCTGATGACAGAACCGAACGACATTGATTATCTTCTTCCAATGGATTTGTATCGATATTTTCTGCATCTCGAACAAGGCCCGAGTTATAGTATGAATTTTCAAGAAAATTTTGAGGCACTGACAAACGCATATAAAATTCGTGTTGCTGCCACAGCTGGATTTGTCGGACTGGCACTATTTTTCATTATTTTGGCTTTTTTTATGCCCAAACAAAATGTAGTAGTAACTGGATGGAGTGGGAGCGAATGGGAATAAAGCACCCATTCACAGATGTTTTCAATAAAATCAGCAACGAAGTCGTCGTCGCCTTATTGACTGAGACGAAAAACATTGGTTGGTGAATCAGAGCAACCAATGTTTTTTTACTGGCGACATCTTCCTGGCTTTTGTGAAGGCGAAATCTTGTTCTGAAACCGTCAATACGGGCGAGTACGCCCTTCTTTCCGGCTTCTATTTGGCGCAGTCCACTAACAAGTTTAGTTTTGCGAAAACGGTTCGATAACAAAAACCGTCAATACGCTCCCTGTGGTCGCTCCTTTCCGGCTCCTATTTTGTCAATTTCAGCAAAATAGAAAACTTGTTATCGGACTTCTATTTGGTGAACTTTATTTCATCAGATGAGTATTAGAAACCTTGGTGAACGCATTCGATTTTTGGCATGGCTCCATCGCACCTTGCTCCCTGTAATTGAGCAATTCATTTAGAATGATCGCCTGATGAATGCCGCGTGGTCGTGCCAAAAGAGCAGCCAGCGGATGCAGCGACAAGGTTTGGGTCGATGATGTTATTTCTAGTGAACTGTCGTTCAATTGTCCATCGAGAGATGACGGATTCGGAGATATTTCACTCTGAAAATTAGTATTATTAGAAGGTGAAAAAGTTGATCGAGTGGCGGCAAAATCACGATTATTATTGGATATTTCTGAACCAGATATTGTGGGAACGCTCGATTGGTATTCGTCCACAGTATTCTCCATTTCAGCCATTTCAGCCATTTCAGGTCTGACTTTTTTGGAATACTGTCGATTTCGTTTCAAGGACTGCCGGTTTTTTTGCTGATTTATTGTATCATCATCTTCAGAAGGAATAATGAGTTTTTTGGCGGTTTCTTCTTGGCGTGTTCTTATTACTGTAATTATTGATTGCACGACAAGAATTACCAAAAAAATGACAATTCCTACAATTCCACCATCTTGTTGTCCCCACAAGAGAATTGGATTTTCCATGATATATTCCATTTAAGTTGAATAATGGCGTGTTTTCGACTGATTGTAACAAGCAGGCATGTGGTTTATATGCCCCCTGCTGTCCAAATGATAATAATGCTGATAAGTTTACATTATAACTTCATTTTTGTGGTTTTGCAATCGAATACAAAAAACCATTTAGTGGAACAAAAAGTCGCTGGTTTGCAGCGACGGGGCCGGCAAAAGCGGCATCAGGCAATTCAGTTTCTGCGAGAATTTCCGTTTCACGACCTTCTTTCAGGACATAAAACATCCTGCGATTTGTACTGAGAAAAATTTTGTCATCTGCGACGAGTGGACCGCCCCAGTGCTCTCCTTTTAATGCGGAAGTCCAGAGCGAATTTCCGTTTTTAGTTTCAAAACAGTGGAGCACGCCGCCGCGATCAGCGAGATAGATGAGGCCTTTGGAAACTGCCAGTGGAGCAAATGCCCCCGACTCGAAGTTGGGTGTTTTCCAAAGCAATCGAGATTCAGGTGAAACATCATTTGGCAAAGTCGGATCAATTGCAGTAAGAAATGCTTTTTGCGGACGTGCGCCAGTGAAACCGTCATAACAAAAAAGCATATATAACACGTTGTCCACAAAAACTGGCGGACTTAGCACGACATAAGAATCACTTCCTCGCCCTTCTTTGAAAGGTTTTATTGGCTCTCCCGATTCTTTTCCATTACTGTCAAACTGCCAATTTGATTGTATCAAATAGATGTTGGGCCATTTTTCATGCGTTTTGTCGCTCGCAATTTTTTCGTTCCCATTTTCGTTTTCATTATTTTCTCCATTATCGCTGGTGTTATTTATTTTTTCATCTCTTTTTTTTCTTAATTCATCTCGATCAAGAGGAGTGAATGTCTTCAGAATTCCATTTCCGAGTCCGACAAAGATGGTCCATTCTCGTCGGCCATCTTTTCTGATGACTTCTCCGAGTGCTGGACTTGCCCACTGTCCGTGTGCGATGCCTGTTTGGAGCCAGAAATCATCTCTGGCCAAATAAGAGCCATCTTCGGAATCAAGAACAACGAAAGACGGAGCGTCTGGATGTGCCATTGTAATGTGGTCATTTCCGACTCCATTTGCTGTTCCGATATACAAAAGACCTTCGTGCAAAATCATCGCACTTGGATTTGTGTCATGTTGACGTACATCAATTTTTTCGATCAGATCGAATCTCCAGATCGACTTTCCTGTTTTTAATTCGAGACAGACGACAGTTCCTCGATTGTCAATGAAGTAGACACGTCCATTTGCCACAGTTGGAATAGAAGTGATACCAATGTCGGCTGTGTCAAAAAAAGGGACATCGGTCACTTTTGGAGCCGTGTACTGCCAGAGAAACTTCCCAGTCTTTTCATCAAAACAAAGTAGGACACCGCGATCTCCTTCGATTTCTGTGTCATATTGAGCGGCATTATTTGTTCCTATCAACACACAGCCATCAGAAATGACTGGCGGTGTATAAGTTCGAGAACCGATTCGAGCCACCCAGCAAACATTTTCGGACGCATCTGTAATTTCATCGGTTGTTGAATTTCGAGTTCCAGGCACAAAAGAGTCTGGCAAATTGGTTTCAGCAGAAATGCGATTGTGACTAAAATCAATGCCAAATTGTGGTACATCCGCCGCCGAAAGCATTGCCACTCCACAGAAAAACAGCAGTCCTGTTAGAAATAAATTAAGCAAAATCATGAACAAGAAGGTGGTAATTGCACAGTAGTTTATAAAACCACAGCATATTTTGTAAGCGGACACGGTTTGTTTGTTTTTTTGACAGAAATGTTAAAATTATCGTAATGAAATACAACATCTATGATCAAAATATACTCAAAATGTGGTGAAACTGTCCTGTTTTTTGGGAAAAACGCAGGCAATTTGTCCACATTTACAGTATAACAAAAATTCCGAGAACGCATTACTTATTTCTGATAAATAAGTGACATAATTTCAGCGCGGCTCGAAGGATTTTTCAGAAATCCACCGCGCAGTGCAGATGTCACACATGTCGAACCAGGTTTTTTGACACCGCGGACTGTCATGCAGGTGTGAACGGCTTCTACCACGACGGCGACAGCCTTTGCTTTTAATTGGCTGTATAATAATTCGGCGATGTCTTCGGTCAAACGCTCCTGAACTTGGGGACGATGTGAAAAGACTTCGACGACTCTGGCCAGCTTGCTCAGACCGATAACACGTCCGTCTGGAATATATCCGATGTGAACGTGTCCCATAAATGGCATAAAATGATGCTCACATGTGCTATTGAAGCTAATATCACGAACGAGTACTATTTCATTGTAGTTTTCGCTGAAGAATTTTTTCGTATATTTTGCTGGGTCTTCATGTAGTCCGCCAAAAAGTTCTTGATACATTCTGGCAACACGATCAGGAGTTTCCACGAGTCCTTCGCGGTCTGGGTCTTCCCCAATTGCAAAGAGTATTTCGCGGACGGCGCGTGCAATTCTATCTTTGTCGATGATGTTTTTCTTGATAATTTTTTTGATGTTTTGTTGCATTGTCATTGTTTTGTGGTCATTGGTCATTGGTCTGTCGCATCTTTGATTTTGATTTTGACTTTCAATTAACACTTACTCGTTCACAGAAAGCCTTCGTTGTCGCCGTTTTATATTGGCTGCGACGACAAAGTGGTCGATCAATGGCGCGGTCACATTTCCGAATAAAATGGCGAGCATCATTCCCTCTGGATATGCGGGATTGAATACTCGCACGATCATGACAATTGTGGCAATAACGATTCCATATACGATTTGTCCAGACTTCGTCATCGCGGCAGTAACAGGGTCTGTTGCCATGAAAATAGTGCCAAATGCCATTCCACCGAGCACAAAATGCCAATAAGGAGATATGGACAAAGCCGGATTTTCCCAGCCAGCAAAATGACGCAGTACGAGAAAAAATGAGGAGAGGACAATAACTGTTCCCAAAATACTTGCCATAATTCGCAGTGAAGCAACACGGAAAATGCAGAGCATTAGAAGTCCGATTAGACAGGCGAGAGTCGATGTTTCTCCCATTGACCCCGGAATAGTGCCGAGAAACGCGCTCCACGAAGAAACATGCTGAGCAGCGAGGGCGGAAACCCCTTCTGTTTTAGCGATAGTCAGTGGTGTTGCTCCAGAAATTCCGTCGCAGGCGATCCAAACTTTATTGTCTCCTGAGATTTGGGCGGCATGTGCGAAAAAGAGATATGCACGTCCACACAGAGCGGGATTCATAAAATTCCGGCCTGTCCCACCAAAGACCTCTTTTCCAATAATGACACCGAATGAAATTCCCGCCGCCACTTGCCAGTAAGGAATCGTTGCTGGCAAAGTCAATGGAAATAGAAGACCGGTCACAAAAAATCCTTCATTGACTTCGTGTTTTCGGACGATTGCAAATAGGACTTCCCATAGTCCTCCGACTGTCATGGTGATGGCATAAATTGGAATGAAATAGACGGCTCCATGAATCAAACATCCGATGATGTTGGATGCGTCGAAAATGAATGGAATATATCCGTGCAAGAAATTGAGGAGGGCGGCCTGAATTCCGAAGTTGCCTCGAAACTGTGATGTGGTTTGGCCGAGCGACTGCATTGCCTGATTCGCCTGAAATCCGGTGTTGTACATTGCCATGATCACACACGGAATGAGCGAATAGACGACTGCCATCATCATTCTTTTGAAGTCGGTCGCATCACGCAAATGGACGGAGCCGGTCGTCGTCTTTTTTTTGACAAAGGCGAATGTTTCAAGAGCTTCATAAAGAGGATAAAAAAGGTGCAGGCGGCCACCTTTTTCAAATATCGGATCGAGTTTTTCAAATAGTTTTTCGAGAAATTTCATCGGGATACAAAAAAGTTTAGTCCGTTTTCATGGAAAACGAAGGTGTGTGGGACGATGTTAGATAATCTGTTACATCAATAATGAGAACGGTCGTAATTCGTTGTTTTTAATGATTTTCCACCTTCCCGTCTTCGACATCTTTCCTAAAATGTTTCAAAAATGGTTCATATCCATTTTGACCGAGCCAGAAAGAGACTGTTCGTGAAACGCCGTTTGAAGTCAGTGTCGAACCGGCAATGCCATCGACTTGATAAATCGACTCCTTTTCGTTCGTGGAAACTTGCCCGTTTTTTACAACTGCGATTTTTGGAGCGGAAAAATCGTCTCCGTAAATATGCTTTCCCTCCCATTTTTTTTGCCACGAAGGATTCGCAATTTCACCGCCCAGACCGGGTGTCTCACCATGTTCGTAAAAATTGATTTTTGCGACACTAAAATCATTTGCATTCAGTGCGATGAATCCATATATCGTGGACCAGAGGCCTTTTCCATAAATGGGAAAAATGAGGCGTTCGACCTTTCCTTCTTTGCGAACGAGATAAACAACTCCTCGATTTGGACGTGTTCTGATTCGTGCAATGTCGGCCGGTCCCAAATCTGTTGAAAGATTGGCATCTTTGGAGTCTTTTTTGGGGTCAATCGTGTTCGGATCGACATTTGAAAGGGTTTTGCCCGTTTGCATGTCAATGACGACCGCCTCGATGTTGTCCTTAAACAATTTTTCTGCCAGTGCGATGGAGATCGACTGTTGATTGGGTTCTATCAGTCCAGCGGCTGCTAAAATGTTCTGCTGCTTAAATAGAAGTGCATTTTTTTCCTGATATGGTTTCAAAACGACAGCAGCCGTCGAAACCAACACTGAACAAACGAGACAAACACCCACTGAAACGGAAACAATGCGGAATAGGGAATCTTGCATGAGTCAAAAAGGGAAAAAACGAAAATGTGTGATTAAAAAATGTTCGATCCGTTTTTGCATAAAACGGCGGTGTGTTTGCACTTATCAAAGCAATTTGTCGATTTTTTTGTGGGGCAAACCCGTCAATTCGGCGATCATTTCGACCGATTGTCCAAGCTGTTTCATTTTGCGGGCGATTTCCATCGCCTTGTTGATTTCGCCTTTGGCCAAACCTTTGATTATGCCATCGTTGAAACCGTCGTTGAAACCATCATTGAAACCATCTGCAAAACCCTCATCACGAGCCGTTTTGACGACGGCGTAATTGTCTCGGTGTATTTTTAAGTTGGCTTCATATCGATCCCGATCTGCTTTCGTCAACTTTGCATATTCCGCCTTGTTAAAAGCCCGCTCGAAAATTGGCTCTCGCAATATAGTCGGAATTTTGTCCAAACTCGATAAGTTCTTAATGAAAAAAATCCATTTGTCTTGCCGCGTTTTTAACTCCTTCGCCGTCTTATTAAATAATGGCATCTGCAAAAATATAAAACGCAATTTTTCATAAAATACGTCGCCATCTTGATCTTTTAGCAAAACATCTCGCTGAAATTTCTGTAGTTCCTCATTTTCGTCATAGATGAAATCGAGGATTCCAATAAAATAGATGGTCTTCAACTGAAAGTCCCAGTTTTCTCCTTTTCCTTTTTTTGCTTGATCACGGATCGGAAATGCAGCATAAAAAAGTGCGCGGTCTTTGAAATAGTGCTGTTTTGCTTTCTGCATTTCAACAATGAAGTGCTCGCCACTTTTGGCAGTACAATAAATGTCAAAAATGGCACGTCGCTCCGCCGATTCTGTGCCAAGTTGCTCGGTATTTCGGAAATTGAGTGATGCAATTTGGTGTTCTTCCGGCAAAATCGAGTTGAGAAAGTCGATCAAAAGGTCTTTACTCGCATCTTCTCCGAATAACTTTTTGAATCCAAAGTCTGTATATGGACTGATATATCTGGACATGATGTCCTCTCCTTGTCGCCATTTTAGCTGCGATTGATCGGGAAGAAAAACGATTTTATTTTTTAAGGATTCAGCGATTGGGCAACATCTGTTCGATAAGCAATCACGGCGGGCAAGTAACCAACAATGGAAGCAAGTAAAATCAAGCCGGGAATCAAAATCAATTCCGCAGGCTGAAAGCTGAAAGGATTGACGACAACCATCACAGCCCCCGAAATGATTGGTCCAATTGCCGCGATAAGACCATGTCCGATCAACAATCCGATCAGGCCGCCGCCGACTGAAAGTAAAATTGATTCGAGCAGAACAATCATCATGACTGTACTTCGTTTTGCACCGAGTGCCCGCATGATCGCAATTTCCTGACGACGTTCGCTCATCGAGTTATAAATCGAAACCATCATTCCAATTGCAGCCACCAAAATGACGAGAACGGCAAAAATAATGAGGACGATCTGGATTTTTCCGACAATCATTTCAAAAAGTCGCGTGATTTCATAAGTCGGTTTCGCAACTTGCACATCCAAATCGCGGACAAGTCTGTCGCCAAGTGACATTGTGAGTGGATTTATGTCGGGGCGAACTAGTGCTGCATCAATTTCGACCTGCATCATTCCGCGTTCATCTTCTTTGATGATCGGCTTCGTATCTTTTTCCTTTGTCAACACCAAAACGGCAGAAATACGGCGGTCTGGAGTTTTTTTGTCCGCGACAATTTCTCGTTTGTCATTCTCTTGCTTGTTATCAGATTCCTCGTTTTGTTCTTCGATATTTTTTGTTTGATTTTCCGTCGTTTTTTCGTTTTTTGATTTTTGTTCGTTCGTGTCTCGTTCTTTCGCAGCACGACGACTGAGAACAGCATCAAATGCGTCTTGTTCTTCGTGGTCGTTCATTGTGAAAAAACCTTCGAGGTTGATGAAAAACGCCTGGTCGTTTGGAGTGCCAGTCGGATCGAGAATTCCGACGACAGTGAACTGGTCGGGAGCGGCTACTTCCTGCGACGGAATATGTCTTTTGATCGAAGGTTTGAATGTATCACCGACTTTGAGTTTCGCTTTTTTGGCGGCGGTGTATCCGAGAACGGCTTCAAAATCGCCCCCCGGACTCAAATTACGACCATCCTGAAAGGTGTATTGATATCGATCCAAATACCGCAATTTATTGAAAAAGTCGGGAACAGTGGCGATGACAGGCATTCCAAAGATGTGGTCGCCCAGAGCAATGGGGATCGCCGTCTGAACTTCAGTCGAAAATCGCCCTGTCTCGATTTGTTTGAAATAGGAAAATGGAATCGTGTCGCTCAGATAATTCGAGTAGAAGACGGCTCCAAGAACGACTTCTAGTGGCGAACCTTTTGGCGGACCGACGACCATGTCATATCCCTGCGCACTTCGCATGAACGTCTGACTGAGCACACCATAAATTACAATGACGGCCACGACCAAAGCGACACCGAGTCCCATCGAAAATGCAGTGAGTCCCGATGCGAGTGAGCGATGCTGAATACTGCGCCATGCAATTTTCCAGAGTGGCATTTGTGTCGTTTAATGTATTTTGTTTTGGTTCGTTTGGCCTGTTTTCGCAGAAAACGATTGCTCGTCTTGTTGTGCTTCATTGTACGCAAAAAAGGCGGTTTGTCAAGAAGTGCGAAAAGAAGGGGGCGAGAGTGATATTTCGATATACATGGAAAAATATCGAGGCAGTTTGCCCAATTTTGTAGAAAGTAGCTTCGTCGCAAAAACTTACTCGCACTGATTTAGTATCCACTTGGCAAGTTGGGCGAAAAATTGGGCATAATTCGCACCGACCTCGATTTCGATATTTCCCGGGAGCGACTGCGAAATCCGCTGATCTCCCCAGTCAACAAATCCACCGATCCAGTGCGGTGCGACATCGGTCGCCAGAGCGGCAGTGCGACCTTTTTCAAATTGACCAACAACAAGAAGTGGAATTACCTCCATCAGATTCAAAACTATCGATTCCGCACTCAGGAGTGATATCGTCAATTGCTGTTCTATTGGAACACCACCAACAGAGCAAACTCCCTCATCTCGACAATCGACCACCTGATTTTCATCTTGTATTCGAACATTGATTTTGACCCCACGAAGTAATGTTCGAGCATCAGCTTTCGGCGCAAAAGCATTGTATCCTCCGACAAAGGGCGGAGTCTTCCATGGAAGGCCCGAAAGAATTGGATGATCGACCCTATTTCGAAAAACCATTACTGGCTGCGAACAATTATGTCGATCATCTTTTGTTTCCATAGTCACCGGCAAAATATCAGCAATAGGAGAATTGCAATACTCACCATTTTTGCCGTGAAAACTTTCCCATCCACCGATCATGCAAATACCTGCTCCGCGTGCGACGGAATCTCTGATGTGTTCCATCTGACCAGATTTGAATCTGGCCGCCGGATAATCGCTTATAATATATCCATCATACTGTTTGTCCATGAAATCTTCTGATGGACTCGAAGTGCTGTCAACACGTTCAAATGGAATCCCATGATACGTTAAAACGCCGGATAAATAGGCAGCTGCGCGGCTTTGATCATCATCGCCAAGATATAAAAGCATCGAAATGTCTCCTGTAAAAACAGTAAATAACTGCGTCCGTTCACGGTTCGGCGGTGTATTTCGGCGGTGTATTTTGGCGAGCCGCCGGCGTAAGTCGGCGGTGTGTTTCGGCTTATTGACTCAGAGTCCACTGGATCAAATTTTTGAATAGCTGTAATGCGGTTTCCACTTCAAAATCTTCTGGATTACCGAGTGCCGTGTAAGCAACTTTCGTTTTTTTGTACATGCGTGTCCATGTAACCGGAATATTTTCGCCTTCCAATGAAGAACCGATTTGATAAATTGTCGCATCTTTCAAAACTGGAGCCGTCCAATAAAGTGAGCCAGCACTCTTCCACTGACTGGGGCGAACATTCCTGAGAATCTCCGACTCTTCCATCGCTGAAACATTTGAAATGAGTGAACCAAGCTCGTTTTTGCCGTGATTATTGTAGTTTCCACCAAGTATGTCATGATCAAATTCATTCCAATTTTCACAATCAATCGGAAGTGTTTTTTGTTTATCGACAAAACCATGTGAGGCGGTCCGCATTCCGACCACTCCTTTTCCTGACTCCACATACTCTTTGACTTGCCGGAGTTGGTCTTTTGGAAGCGCGAGTCGTCGAATGTAAATGACCAATGAATCTGTGGTCGCAAGTTCGCCCAGTCGTGAAAACCGATTCGTTCCTTCGCCATGAATTATTGTACAATAGTATCCAAATTCGTCTTCGAGTGTTTCGGCAAAAACAGGAAGTAGTTTTTCCGCATTGTAATGATCGTCACTGACCAAGAATGAGACGTGAGATTGTTTGTTTTCATCGTCGGAAAAACGAAATGCACGTTTTTGTTCGATGTACTCTCTTAATAAATCATCGGAAGTAAAGGAAGCAACTCCCTGTTTTTCAATATCACGAATCGCCTTGACTGCTGTTGGACGCGCAAAAATTTCAGGATCATCGTCCCGCATTAGAAACAAATCTCGCATCACAATGATATTTTTCTTTTGATTTATAAGCGACTGAATCACTTTTAATCCAGCATCTGAAAGCGAATCGTTTGAAACAATATCGTTCGAATCACCCAAAAAAACGATGTTTTGCACAGACTTAATTTTGTTTCGCAATTCATCTACACTCAGTGAATCGGGACTATCCGATAATTCCGCATCTCCGTTATTCTTGATAGGAAACGACTCTGGTAAACCAAGCGATCTCTCGATTTCCACTATCGAACAAGAATAGACTTCATTTCCATGTTTTCGCACCGCAAAAAGGAGATTTCTGAATCGATGTCCCCATTCGCTCCAACGACTTGTGCCAACTCGAAGTGGTTTTTGTGGCAATTTATCTTTCGTGGGAATGGCCGTCAAAGAAAGAAAAAGCGTTTCACTGGGAGAAAGATCGACTGTTTTGAAAATGATGCCGGTATTATCACGAGTTCGCAATTGTACTTGATATGGCTCTGTTATTTCGGGCTTTCCTTCTGGTCCAGAACCTTTTTCTGAACCATCTCCGAAAGAAAAGGAAGCATCAAAAATTACGAAACCAATTACCAGCATTGTGTACAAAAAACAAAAAGTCCAAACCTTCATAAAAACAAACCTTTTTATAAATTGTTTGTGAAACGGAAATGTTCGGGGATTTTGATAAATAAGAGCGATAACAACAAAACGTTTCTAGGAAACGCGGATGAACTTGTGAGTATCTCCGCAATTATTCCTTGACTCGTTCGATGTAGTCGCCGGTCCGTGTGTCCACTTTGATTTTTTCGCCAGTTTCGACAAAATTCGGCACGAGAATTTCCGCTCCGGTGTCTACTTTTGCCGGTTTCGTCACATTTGTCGCCGTGTTTCCACGAATTCCTGGCTCCGTATATTCGACAGTCAATACGACATGATTCGGAGGCGTGACTCCGAGCGGCGCATTGTCATGGAGCATCATTTTGCAGATCATTCCCTCTTTCAAGTATTTCCACGCATCGTCAACAAGTTCAGCAGAAAGTTCGTATTGTTCAAAGGAAATTGTGTCCATGAACATGAACATATTTGCATCTTTATAAAGATATTGCGCCTCAATTTCGGTGATGTCCGCCGATTCCAGCGCGTCGCCACTTTTGTAAGTTCGCTCCAAAACCGTGCCACGATTCAAATTGCGCAATTTGCATTTGTAAAGAGCTTGTCCTTTCCCCGGCTTGACGAAATTACATTCGATCATAATATATGGGTCTCCGTCAATCTGAACTTTGAGTCCTTTGCGAAAGTCGCTGGTGTTAATTGATGCCATGAAAATTGATGAGTTGAAAGTTGAAAATTATAAGTTATACTCTCAGTTTAGCCCGCTTCCGTAGAAAGCGGTTGTTTTGCAAAATTACCTTTCCTATAAATCAGATTCAGCCAGATTCAGCAAATGGAACAAAATTGGCAGGCGGAACTGGCGGAATCAATTACCGACATTTCGGAAATGTGCCGCATTTTGGACTTGCCGGATTCGCTGGCTGAACAAGGAGCGGCCGCACATTCCGAATGGCCTCTCCTTGTTCCACGAAAATTCGTGCAGTGCATGGAACGAGGAAATCCAGACGACCCACTTCTGCTGCAAATTATACCACAGTCTTTGGAAACGAAAATGGTGCCCCTTTTTGTGCCAAATCCGCTTTCTGAATCACCCGAAAAAGATGGTATTTTGCAGAAATATCCGGGCCGTGCCCTCTTTTTTGCTTCTTCGGCCTGCGGCGTACATTGCCGATTTTGCTTTCGTCGCCATTCACTTCGTTCGATCTGTCCGATTTCCACTCTTGGTCAACAATTCGATTTACTGGAATCGTCCCCAAACATCGAGGAAGTCATTCTCAGTGGCGGCGATCCGCTGTGTGAGGACGACGATCAACTAGATCAGCTTTTGCATTATATCGAAAAATGTACACATGTTAAGAGGATACGAATTCATTCACGATTGCCGGTCGTGTTGCCGAGTCGCATCACTGAAAAATTGGCGACGTGTTTGAAGCGAACTATCCCATGTTTTCTGGTATTTCACATCAATCATCCGAGCGAATTGCAGCCTGATTTTATCAGCAGGCTTTATTTGCTTCGAGAAACGCCATTATTTTCACAAACGGTCTTGCTGCGAGGCGTGAATGATTCCTTAGAAACACTTTTACAATTGATGAATCAACTGGTGAATTATCGTATATTTCCATATTATTTGCATCAATTGGATCGTGTCGCAGGATCGGCTCATTTTGAGGTGTCAATCGCAAAAGGCCGGAAATTGGTGTCCCAATTGCGGCGGCGGCTGCCTGGATATGCGGTCCCCAAATATGTTCAGGAAGTCGTTTCATTTCCATGCAAAAAACCGCTGGAATGAAATTTTATTGTATACGGAAAACGGTTGTTTCCCTTAAAATCAAAATCCAGACGGTCCCACTTGCAGCGTGCTGGAATTGTGATAGAATTAGCCGACTCGATTGGAGATTGTAGCTCAGCTGGTAGAGCAACGGACTTTTAATCCGTAGGTCTTGGGTTCGAGCCCCAACAATCTCATTTATTCTTATTAAACGGCTTTCTGTGCCGTTTCCTGTTTAGTTTCGCTGGCGTTTCGAGCCGGTGCGTGAGCACCGATATTTATTCGTTTCGAGCCAGTGCATGAGCACCGACATTTGTTCGGCGGTGTATTCTACTACCATTCCAGTCCACTAACAAGTTTTGTGAACTTCGGAATTTTTTACCACAGAGGGCACGGAGAACACGGAGAATACAAGACACTCTGTGAACTCTGTGTCTCTGTGGTGAAAACTTGTTAGCAGACTGACTACCATTCTAAAATCCCGACGGCATTGTTGCATTTTTTTGCGATTGTTGCTACAATTCGTAAATGCCGAACGGCGTTGATAAAAACTACATCTGCGGTAAAAACATCTGCGGTAAAAAAATCTGTCCCGGAGCGACTACAGAATGGTAGTAAGCGAATGGTCAAACAAATCCCGTCCCCATCGGGACATAGAACGGTCTCTGTTTTTCACAATTTTTTTCACAAAGGAACTTGTAAATGAAGACGAATTTTATTACAAAACTCCTCCAAAATGTTAAAATGGATGTGAGGGGTGATTTGAGCCGCGAACTCCGTTCGCGGGCCTCCGAAAATAGTCGCCGTTTTTTTGCGGCTTTTACTCTTGTGGAACTGCTCGTCGTAATTGCCATCATCGGCGTGCTGATCGCCTTATTGCTTCCGGCTGTTCAAGCTGCCAGAGAAGCGGCGAGGCGGATGCAGTGCTCGAATCACCAGAAACAGCTCGGAATCGCGGTTCACAATTTTCAAGACCTGAAAGGACACATGCCGGCCTTG
>JBOFGF010000343.1:0-5077 GCA_051649005.1 Thermoguttaceae bacterium
TTACGAATGGCGGTTGAGTCTTGGGCCAACGCACGTAATGCAGATCAAAAGGGTGTCCAGTGGCACTTCACAGTAGATAACGCAAGAATAAAACTCGAATCACTGTATCCAAAGTTTTTAGATTAACAAAGCACTAGTGAAGAAAATGATGCTTGTGCGACGCAGGATTCGCCTCGTGGTGTTGTTGTTCCATCAATCAATGAGTTGCGATATGTTGCAAAGCATCTTGTGTTAGCTATGCAGCATGGTTCTACAGGCGGAGAGAAATATGACGAGCAAATTCGCCGTGCAACCAGACATTGTATCAGGGCAAGACTTGATGCGTTAAAGGCAATCGTGTTGTTTTATGTAACGCATCAATATAATTTTCATAACGATTATAGATTAGTAATTCTTCCTGATAATAATCGAAAAAAACTAAATGATTATCGGGAAAAAATACAAAAGGTGCTGTCTCAGTTGAGTAAGGATAATGCTGATAGTACAAATTCCGAATGTGATCAGTTGAGAAAGTATATTGATGAGTTGCGTGGTTATTATAATGATCTTGAAAACAGTCGAGAACTGTTTAATCAGTTACTTCTTGCCGATGAAGTAAGACGACAGAAAGAAGAAATAATAAACCTAAATAGGTCTTCGTGGATTCAGCATAATACTAATGTTGTGGTTGGTGTCGTGGGTATTATCATTGGTGTGGTCTTACCTTTACTCGGCAAGTTATTCTGGAAATAATTTGGTTTCAATAGCTGACTAAACATCCAATTTTGTACCATTCTCAGTATATTCGACTCTTTCAGATGCTAAATCCGGTGCGCTGTATTTTCAAGAAGAAAATGATGCGTCTCGATTCCAATTTTGGCACCGCAGAAATGCCTCTGATTGACTGACATCAGAACCTTCTCGAAGACGCTCTAAAACATCGTGCCAGAGTTGTGTGCGAAATGTTTCACAAAAATGTTTGGCACGCGATCTGACAAAATCTTCTTGAATCGTCCGAAAAAGTGAAGATACACTTTGCTGTGCTCCCTTTTCACCGAATTGAAACATGGCTTCGTTTCCAACCAGTCCGCTGACACCGCCGCCGACACCTCCCAGAAATGAGCCGAATGCCGGAGCAACTGCCGGACCGACGACCATCGCCCCTGTCACTGCGAGTGAAACGGTCAATACAGGACGGGCCACTGTCGCCATGTTGTCGATGGAGCGAATCCAGCCGATTGTTTGGGGATGTTGATATGTCCAGTCCGACAAAGCGGATCGCAATTTTATGCGGAAACTTTCGTCAACTGGTTCCATCGAATCAAGAACCGAATGAGAGTGTGAAAATAATGCCGCGCGGCGATCTCCACTAATAAGTTCTAAAAGTTCACGTCGCAAAACCGGATTGTCGGTTTCCGCCAACTGTTCGAGCTGTGCAATGAGATTTGTAACAAATTTCAGAACTGCTCCGCGCTCCGCTTCATGAAAGTCATGCAGTGGATCAGATGGTTTTGAATTGGTTTTCCAAAACATGGACGTTATTTGGTGCCCTTTTTGGAGCGACCAAGAAATCCCATTTCCAATAGTTTGATAAACATGATGAATTGACTGCGACCAATTCGGTCTTTCCGAATGCCACCATTTTTGTATTTCATCTGCGAGAATTGAGCCGGGCAAACCAGGCCATTCAACTTCCGTTTCTCCGATAGTATCGAGCAACGACAATGCTTCGGCAAATCGTTTTGAGGCTTTTTCCACTTCATTTAGATAAACATGCACCCCTGTTTTTTTGTCGTTCAAGACATGCAAAGCACCGAGAAGTGTTTGGGATTTTATGGTATCAAAATGAAGTTCCGATAAAATCGTCGGTAATGAAGTCGGGTTTTCTGAAATTTCCTCCGATTCGATGATGTAAAAAGGAATTTCTTGTTTATTTACCGATTCAGGTAAATATGGAGAGACGAGAGAACAAATTGGCTTTGCTCCAATTTCATGCGTGAATTGTTCGATCCATCGCATCAAATGCGTTTTATCCGTTTCAAGATCGACCATGTTGACGAGAACGATCACCGGTTTTCCAGCCTGCACAGCTTCTCGAAAAAATTGTCGCACAACAGCATCATTGTATTTTTGTTCCGTCAAAATCACAAGCAAGACATCGGCGGCGTGCCTGATTTGCCTCGCTTTTTCTAAATTCGATTCTGTGTCAGAATCGATGTCGGGAGTGTCCAAAATCCACAAATTATCGGGAAGATGATTTCCTTCCTTCCAAAACAACAAAGATGATGTTGTCGTTTCAAGTGGCTGACTCGGCGAACTCCATGAAACGACTTGGAAATCGGCAAAACAGCGATTCAATTGCTGTTCCGATGTTGCCAAGTGATTCGCAGAGTCTTTGGATGTGTTTTCTGCTGAGTCTTTTGTCTTTTTTGGAACCAGACAGACGGGATGTTTGGTCCCACTTGCACGAAAATCGACGGCACTGACTGGTTCGCCTGCAAGATGATTAAAAACGAGTGATTTTCCGGTATTCGTGCCTCCCATTATGGCGACAATCAGGAACGATTGATCCGTGACTTGTGGGAGCAATTTGTGTTTCAAAAGCGAATACCATTCTTGATGTTCGGGCGATGGCACTCCACAAAACTCAGCACGTTCTTTGAGAGCATCCAAAGAATCGACCAATTCCAAAATGATGTGCGAAAGTTGCTGAAAATTCATAAATGCAAAAATGGATTTGTATCGAGTCGATATTGTTATAAGCAGTAATAGATAGTTATCAAATTTCGTGCTTGTTCAAATGGATGGATGTTTGGTGTGTGTCCGTCATAATTTCGTCATAAGTATCGGAGCTGTGATGTCAGCGGACGCTCGGTTAAACAGTGGCACGGCGATAAACAGTTATTGCAACACGATCAATGTGGCTTCGCAATTCCGCATTTTTAATATCTGCATAACTCACTGCGTCGATGAAATAAGGAATACAACTTTCTTCTTCGACTTCAAACTTAAAATCTCTGGCTGTTTTGAGCGTGACATTTTCGCCCAGCAAAGCTATATCAATATCCGATCCTTTTTTATAGCTTCCCATTGCACGGGAACCGAAAATTCTTGCCTCCTCTATTTCTTCAAATTGAGCTAAAAAGTCGGTCAGTATTTTCATTTCGCATGGAATAAGTCCGGCAGTACACTCCATCGATCAAACCTCTTTTGTTGAAAATTCTTGATGAAACTGTTCTAAAATAGGCAAAAATTCGTTTTGAATAAAATCGACCGATTTTTTCAGTATTTCGTCTTCATAAAGATGCGTCGTACTATTTCTAACCTTTAATGATTCGAGCCACACATCTGCACTTTGAATGATTCCCGATTGAAATGCTTGCCTCAAAACCCCTTTGGGACTGTCGATGTTGAATCCGACATCTAGTAGATAATCTTTCATCAATTTCCATGCCAGCTCAAAAGTAAATTCAAAACTTTGAATAAATGCCATATCTTCCCATTCACTGCGGTTTTGGATGTTTCCAATTTGCATGAATTTTTGATAAGCACGGTCAAAATGAACCAATCGCTGTGAAAATCGACTCTCATTATTCATCTGTTGATTGTCCATATATTTTTTCTGTGTTGTTTGGGAGTGCGATGCCAGTTTCGTAGAACCCCCAGCACTCGCCACTCTTTATTTCACAGTCCGAAAGTGGCAAACATCAGCGATGACAGCTGCTCACAAAGTCACCTGATATGCAGTTTTATCGCAGTTCGCAGCTTATTTTATACGTTTTGCTGTGTTTCTTTGGGAAGTCCACGAGCAATTGACCCCCGCATTTCTGTGTCAGACTGAATATTTTTGAGTCGATAATAGTCCATAATTCCGAGTTTCCCTGATCTAATTGCTTCGGCAACTGCAAATGGCACTTCGGCTTCGGCTTCGACCACTTTGGCACGACTTTCTTCGATGCTCGCAATACTTTCCTGTTCGGCGGCGACCGCCAAAGCACGTCGTCCCTCTGCTCTGGCACGAGCAACTCTGGTGTCTGCTTCTGCCTGATCTGCTTGTAATCTTGCACCTATATTTTCGCCGACATCAATATCGGCAATGTCGATGGACACGATTTCAAAAGCCGTCTCTGAATCAAGCCGACGTGCTAAGACGGTTTTGGAAATGCGATCAGGGTTTTCCAGAACCGTGCCATGTGTTTCGGCTGATCCAATCGCACTGATGATGCCTTCGCCGACACGAGCAATGATCGTGTCTTCCATCGCTCCTCCAATCAATTGTCGCAGGTTCGTGCGGACTGTCACTCGGGCTTTCACTTTGAGCTGAATCCCATTTTTTGCGATGCCATCCAATGTCATACGACCTTTTGACGCAGCTGGACAATCGATAACTTTTGGATAAACACTCGTTTGCACTGCTTGTAACACATCGCGCCCGGCCAAATCAATTGCGGTCGCTAATTGATAATCGAGATCGACAATTTTGGCTTTATTTGCGGCAATCATCGCTTTGACGACCGCATAAACATTTCCACCGGAAAGAAAATGGGCCTCCAAAGACTTGGTAGTTATTACATTGTCGTCGAGTCCGGCCTGCACTGCCATTATTTTACTGCGAATAATCGCTTCTGGACTGACTTTGCGAAACGTCATTCCGATCAAATCGGCAATTCCGACTCCCGCGCCTGCCATCACAGATTGAATCCAAAGTGGAAAAAATCGCACAAAAACGACAAAAAAGATAAACAGAAGGAGAAGGACAAAACCTGTTCCTGATATCATCAAAATCTGCGACAACTCTTGTGCGAAAAGTGGAGAAATAAACGAAAAAGGAAGAATTAGCATGACAACTCCGTGAAAAAATTGAGTAATACTGCCCCGATTAGCTGTGCGGCATCGACAAACGCAGCGCAAAAAGCGCAGGCGATTATAGTCTACATGATCGAAAACTGACGTGCAAGAACCCCCAGTCGAATTATCGAGGCAGTCCACTAACAAGTTTTGTGAACTTCGGAATTTTTTACCACAGAGGGCACGGAGAACACGGAGAATACAAGACACTCTGTGAACTCTGTGTCTCTGTGGTGAAAACTTGTTAGCA
>JBOFGF010000344.1:0-13727 GCA_051649005.1 Thermoguttaceae bacterium
ACTACAACCGGACTTTTTGTCCCTAGCCCCGACGGGATATTGCACTTTTTTCAATCCCCCCTGCAGGGGGGATTGAAACCTCCCCAAACAATCATCAACACGCAGCCATTGTCGTCCTTTTGCCGTCCTACACAACCCTGTCTGTGAACAGATAACCAATATACAAGCCCCATGCAAGACGCAGTCGCAGCACTGGGTTGACGGGGCACCCCTCCCGAACGCCGTCGGCGTTTACGAATGGTAGAAAATGTAACGAAAACAATTTCGCCGACGTAGGAGGCATAGAGCGGTAAAAAATAAACCGTTCTAAACCAAACAAACCCGCCAACTTACGTTGGCGGCTCGCCTAATCATCCCGTCGGGGTTCTTGTTACGATATTATTCGTGGTTCTACCATTCGGAAGTCCCTAACGGGACTTGGAGAAATTACGCTTCTACCATTCTACAACATCTACGATGTTGAGGAAAACAATTTGTTATTATTTATTGTTGCACAGTATTCTACCAGAAATTACGTGAAATTGCAAGACGGCAATTTGCTTTTGCGATGCCATTTCGACGCAAAAGTTGATTCAATGCCGGTGCTGACGCACCGGCTCGAAACGCCTAATTTAATTCGTAATATGTTGCAAGGATTATTGGAATCATTAGTGGAAAATTATTTACAATACTTCGTCTCGCCTTGCATCTCATGTATGGGTGTCCTGTTGCGATTAATCCATACAAGTTTATTTTAGAATACATAACAATACATCTAGCACTTAAATTCCAACAGTGAATACAAAGTCCCTTTTCGGTTAAGGCTCGGTTGTCAGAAACTAGTGACCATCCTGAAGCAGAAAGACCGTATGGAAATTTTCTTTCAGCAATCAGCCGCCATTTCGAAGAAGTCGTTTGGCTTTCCAAATGAATATCGGCAAACAATACTAAGTTAACATTGTGTTCACAAAGCTCATCGGCGAATTCGTGAATATATCGATTATTGTTGCCTGATACCTTATACACACGCTTGCCCCATTGAAGAAGTATAACGTCAACGCCAGGAGGAAAAAAAATGTTACAGATCATTCCATCAACACGCAACTCAATTGGCGCATTGATACCAAAATAACGCCGATAAAGTTCGATTATCATTGCAATTTTATGGTACTACACAATCTAAAAATGGCATAATAGAGAAAATACACTACAAAACACGGACCATAGTTAATTAGCCATGTTGCAGAACCAAAAAGTCGTTATAATGCGTTGGTTCTGTTTGGTAGTATAGGGAATTCACACCCCATTGTCAATGATGATTTGTATGGAACGAATCGAAACCACCAAGCACGTCTTTCACGAAATGATTGTCATTTTGCAAAAAGCGTTTCAATTCCGTCGGAGTTCGAGAACGAATTCCGATGCCCAACAAAACCGCCGACTTACGCCGGCGGCTCGCCCTAACAACCGCCGACTTACGCCGGCGGCTCGCCAAAACAACCGCCGACGGGATTCGGGAATGCCATTTCAGGGCAATCAAATTTTAGCTGTTTTTAACAGTATTTATGGAAAAACACACAATCTCCGTGAACCGATACTATTTTTTTACTGTTTATTCTGTCGCGTTTGAATTGAACAAAAAGTGGCACACAAAATCCAGGCCGCCAAAATTGAGAATCCGAACAGGGCAGGGGCGCGATATCGAAGCGAACTGACAAAAATCACATGAAGAAATGTCAGATAAATCGCGGGAATCCAAAGAATCCAAAATGTTTCGTCTTGCCAGAAAGATCGAACAACTCCAATCAGAGCGAAAACTAAAATAGGAATATAAACTATCAAAAGAATGATTTTGACCGACAAACGAGAAAACGTCGCTTCATTCGGCCAAAAATTCCAAAGTCGTAGGAATTTTTTTGCGACAAGTCGAAAAACGATTTCAGGATGATTTTTTGCCCAATTGATTGCCGCATTTTGCATCTGTTCGTTCATCCGTTGTTCGAGACGAATTCCAGAAAGACCAGTGTGTTTTTCTGCTTCACGAAAAATTGAAACGAAGTCCATATCACTGCTGCCATCAGCATCTGGACGAAGACCATCATATAAACTTGCACCCATTTGAAGTGTCGTCGGCACAAATGTTCCCGTCAATTGATAATTCCGAATCCACCACGGCGACATACAAATCGCAAAAATGAGAAGAGACACCATTCCTGAACAAAAATAAGGAAACAGATGGCTTCGTTTAATGATATCTATAAACAATCCGAGCAATAGTGCGAACGGGACGAAATAAAACCAACTCGGACGCACATAAACTGCGGCGGCAAAAAAGAATCCCGAAGCAATCCCAAATCCGATCAATCGCCACAACTCCTGTTTTTTTCCCGATTGAATTGCAAGAATCCAAAATGCCAATTGCAATAACATGACAAAACAAAATGGCGTTTCAGATAAAATCAGCGGCGAAAGAGCCGTATTTAGTGGTTCGATGGCACAAAACCAAGCCGAAATATGCGAACAGAAGCGATTCTGAAAAAGAATTTGTGAAATCCATGTGGCAACTGCAACTGAACATGTCCCGATAATTGCCCCCAGAATTCTCGCTGCAATAATAGGAGGATCACCTCCAAAGAACCAAAAAAGTGGAGCAAGCAGAACTGGATATCCAGGCATCCGCATGATCAATTCGCCATTATACTCATAATTGCTGCCATCGGCGATAGTTTGTGCAAGAACCCAGTATGTATTGCTGTCGCCAAAATAAAGGCCAGCACTTCCGAAACTGGCCTCCCAGTAAAAGACGGCAATCAGACGTAAAACCAGAGCAGTGAATAGAACTGGAAACCAAAAACGCAAAAAAGAAAACATGGAATCACACGATGCCAAATATGTCTTCACTGACTTCATTCGCCTGTTCTGATCGTTTGATCGCATCATAAATTTCTTTTCGATGCACAGGCACGTCTTTTGGCGCATCAATTCCGAGACGAACTTTGTCGCCACGAATTTCTACAACGACAATCGTAATTGCGCCATCAATGACGACACTTTCATTTTTTTTGCGGGATAGTACTAACATGGTCTTTTTCCTTCTGAGCGGCAGTCATTATCGCAGCCGATTGCCTCCTTTCGATGACAATCCCATCTATATGTAAAATCCAACTGGAATATGGATATTAAACTTCCTCACATGACTATATTGCGATACAAAACGCACCGTGTCAAACGCTTTGAAGAGAAAAAGCGAAAATTTTTTTATTTTCCTGTCAATTATGCTGATTGTAGTGAAAAAAGAGAATATGGTTTTTTTGCTGTTTCACCACATTTCTGGAAACACAGTGCAGAAACAGGATGTTTTTATAGCACTCAAAACATCTGTTTTGCGTCGGTCCACAGTTTCGTATGCGTTCACGGAGCTTTAATTTTTAGGAAGAGCAGGGGAGGGCGGGCGCACCAACAAACGAATTTAGTGCGTTTTAATAATTGATGTACACTGCAATTACAAAAAATTCCAATCCCGAACGCCGTCGGCGTTCAATAATGGTAGAAACGAATTGCCCACAAAAACACACAACTCCGTCGGAGTTGGATAATGGTCACAGTTGTTGAACCCCGATGGGGTTCTTGTAACGATATTGCTCGCGGTTCTACCATTCTGCAACATCTACGATGTTGAGGATGTGTAAAAATTATATCATACACAGATGACTCGTGTATAATAATTATTAAAATGCTTTAGTGCGGCGAATACCAGTCCACTAACAAGTTTTGTGAACTTCGGAATTTTTTACCACAGAGGGCACGGAGAACACGGAGAATACAAGACACTCTGTGAACACTGTGTCTCTGTGGTGAAAACTTGTTAGCAGACTGCGGCGAATACGACTTAATTCCAAATTTTGTTGAAAAACATCTGCGAACTGATACAATTACTTTGCTGCGTTTTTTTCTCCGAAACATATCACCGTTCCTGCGTCAGTGGACAAAACAAGTCGGTCTGAAACGACGGCGGGCGAGCCGAGCACATTTCCATCGAGTTCAATGCTGTCTTGTTTTTCTCCATTTTTTATATCAAATGAATAAAGCATCGAATTAGAGGCAATAAAAACGCGGTTTCCAACAATAACAGGGCCTCCTTCAATTCGAGCTTTGGTTTTATACGACCACATTTCCTTTCCTGTTTCAGAATCTATTGCATAAACAGATCGGTCAAAGCCGCCGCACACGAGTATCGTTTGATACAAAGCGGCTGGTCCTCGAAAAGCCTGTTTTGCTTCGAATCGCCAAAAAATTTCGCCAGTTCGCCAGTTGACGGCGAGCATCTCGTTTCCTTCCGTGCCAAAAAAGGCGTGATTTTTGGTTATTACGGGAGTTGAACCAGTCGGTGCATCAATAGGAATTTGACGAACTTCTTTTCCTGTGTCGAGATCAATGACATGAAAAATTGCATCACATCCAGCGACAAAACAAAATCGTTCAAAAATAGAGGGGAAACAACGAATTTGGTCATTGATTTCAAATTGCCAGGCGAGACTGCCATCGTGAATGTTAAGTGCATACAACGAGCCACTTTCTGACCCAAAAAGAACTCGTTTTGTTTTGATGTCAATGTTCGCTCCATTATCGAGAGTTCCTTTCGCCTTAAATTGCCATCGTTCCTTTCCCGTTTTGGTATCAATCGCATAAAATGTTCCATCTGCATCTGCGAAAAAGAGGTATTCGGAGTCATTCGCATCACGAAAATAAGTGGCCGGCGCAAGAATACCGGATTCCACTGGAAACGACCAGAGTTCTTTTCCATCGTGCAAATTGATGGCGTGCATTCCAATATCACTCGAACCGACAAAGACGGTTTCAGCAGCAATAATTGGAGTTGCTTGAAACCATCCTTTTTTTAGCGTAAATGTCCAGAGAGTGCTGAGTGTTTTAGGAATTGTCACTGTTTCATCTGGAGTTCCAGTGGATTCTCGATTGCCACGAACAAGAGGCCAGTCAGCGAACAATGTTTTTTGATTCGTCTCAAATATCGAAAAGAGGATCGCCGCAAAACATAGTATTCCAAGAAAAAAAACTCGATTCGATAATAAATTCATTGTCAAAAAAAGTTGGTAGTCGATGACGTATTGATGAACATATCAGGGGAATAATGGGCACATCTAAAAATTCAATTTTCAAAAACACAGACTCCCAAATTACGGTTTTTTGGTGTTCAAGATTTGGCAATAAGTGCATAATTGGCAATTAGTGAATAAATAGATGTGGACTAATGTCCCCGGCTCGCTGAAATTCGTCATCGCTGAAATGTGCATCACATGTAATTCATCGGCAATTCATGCGTTTCAATCCATTCTCGCAGTTCGTTTTGATTAAAGAGCGTTTCCGTTGTTCCAATTCCACGCACGCAGCTCGCACCGAGAGCACTCCCCCATCGAATTGCGTTTTGAATGTCGTTTCCGTTCAAAAGTCCCGCCATGAATCCAGCACAAAAGGCATCTCCTGCGCCGGCACCACTCAAATAGTTTGTCGGATAAACGCCCATTTGAAACGATTCTTGTTCGGAGGCGAAAATTACGCCTCGATCACCACATGTAATGAGAACAGATTTGACACCTGAATCTAAAAAAAAGTGAGCTTGTTCATGCGGAGTCGCCAAATCGGTCATTTTTTCGGCTTCATATTCATTCGGCATGAAAATATCAGTGAGGGGCAAAAAAGGTTGGATTCGGTCCAAATAATTCGTGTCGCCATATAAAACGACATCTAAAATAATCGTCCAGTTATGTTGTTTCGCACGTTTCAAAAAATCGATTGCTTTGTCGTTTTCGAGATTTTTGAGCATGAAAAAGCCGCCGAGATAAAAAAGTCGCCGCATCGACGAATCGGCAGGTGATTGAATCACTTTTTCCAGTGCCTCATCGAATACAAAATCGTCATTCGCTCCGGTCGTGCAGATGAAACGCCGATCTTGTCCGGCCACGTTCAAGTGCATTGCCGTTCCAGGACAACGATTTTGTACTTGCTGCAATAAATCGGTTTTGATTCTAGGTGCCACAACTCCTCTTTTAATAAAATCACTTAAAGAATCATCACCGATGCAGCCGGAGAGGGCGACTGACTCACCGAGTCGAGAGAGTCCTATTGCAACATTGGCGGCACATCCTCCCAAATTCAGTGCGATTTTCTCGGTTTGAACCAATTCGCCCGGCTCTGGAATGTGTGAGATGGGACTACATGCCACATCGGCAAACAAAATTCCGGTGCAAAGACAGTTGATTGTCATGGATTTTTTGTCCCCATTGATTCCGTTATTTGAAATATACATCATCTCGATCTCGAAATGATTGACTTTCACTTAGAAAATTGAAAGCGAATACCTGTTTTGGGAAGGATGTCTTTGTCGTGTAATTTTTCTTGCGCCGCTTTCAGTTTGACGATTTTATCAGCGACACCGACAAGTTCTGGTGACAATTTTGCACTCGTTTCGTCGCCTTCATAAATCGCATTCAGATAGTTATTCATCTCGTCCAAAACCCCTGATACCAAACGGCTATTTTCCGGTGTCATCGACGAAATATCAAATGCAAAAAGTCCATCCGGCTTCAATAAAACACTAAATGGCTCTGAAATTCCGAGTGTTTCTGTGAAAAACTTGCCCAGTTCAGTGCCGATTTCTTGCGTCAACGTCTCGATTTCTTTCATCGCGGCGGCATCTGCCTCTTTTGATTCAATTTTGTAATCGGAATAGAAGCCAGAAGCGATTATAACTTCGTGTTTGTATTCCTTCGTGTCACCATGTTCGTCGTCATGCAATTCCAAAATTGCCCCGCCAATTTCTTTTGCATCACTATCGATCCAACTATTCATGATTTGTTCCGCTCGTCGATTTGCTTCGGGATCATTCCCTTTTGTGCGGACATCAGTAATTTTCAGCTTTCCTTTGCTGTCGATTTTCATTGTGTAATCGGCAATGTTTGCATCAAAATCATCTTGATACATTTCGTTCACTTTGGCGACAATTCCAGAAATCATTTGTCGCAGTTTATCGACTTGTGCCTGCGCGTCTGGCTCGTCTTCACTCGCCTCGGAAAGAACGCCGCGTTTCATTGACAAGAGGGAACGAACAGCGACCGGTTCATCGTCTTTTTCGGAGTCAGCAATTTCTTCCCCAGCAATAGACACAGTAATTGATTGCGGCTGCTGTGCTTCAGTAATCGTTGCTTTTGGCGCATTTGTTCTGTCGAAATAGGCTTTGATTTCACTTCCAATTTCTGGAAATTTGTCGAACATCTGAAGCATGGAATCATTCGATGTTTCATTGCCGTTTTCATCTTGTTTTGTGAATTTCAGCCAGCCGGATTGATCCACCATCTCATTGTTGATGTCACCGAGAGAAAAGCCACTTTTTTCGAGGAAATTTTTGAGCAATTGCGTTCGAGCGGCATCGAATTTTTTATTTGAAAAATCAGGTTCGTCACTGTTCAATTCGCCGGCGATTTCCATTCTGGCTTTTTGCGTTTTAATTCGTTCGACAAGTTTGGGGTCGGAATTGACAAGCTGCGCCAATTGCTTTTTCTGTTTTGCACTGATATTTCCAGTAACAACAATATTTCCGTCTGCATCTTCAGAGAAAGTGATTTTTTTCGTTTCTGCTTCCAGTCCGACTTCGCTGAGGAGTCCAGAAATAGTTTTGGTTAATTCTTCTGATTCATCGGAAATGGCTTTTTCGAGTGAAGATAGAAGCGAATTTCGCTCCGTCATTGTTCCTTTCAGCCCGAGCAATTTTCCGAGACTGCTAAAAGGATTGTCAAAACCGGCAAAAAGTCCACCAAATCCTCCTTCTTTCCCTGCTTCTTGTGAGAATCCAATTCGTGGTGATGGAATCTCGGTCCATTCTCCTTTTTCATTAGACGCAGCATGATTTTCCCCCTCGTATTCGGAGATGATCTTTCCATCACTTTGCGACACTGTTCCTTTGTATTTTAATGTTTCCTGAGTTGCTCCGGTATTTTTGAGTATTCTTTCACAAATCACTTGTCCTTCTTGGGAAATACTCAGTGAATCTTGGAAAATGTTCGGCAAATTGACAGCATTCGTCGGACTCTGATTCAGACGAAGGCCGGGCAGTCTGGTGACATCAGAAGGCAACGAAAGACTTGCTTTTTCTCGGGTATTTACAGATATTTTCGCACAGCAATTCAACACGGCGGAGTTGGATGAAATACCAGTCATGATTACTATTCAACAAAAGAGGACATTTGCTCAACAAAATAATTAGTATCCGTTCACAGTTTTAGATTTTTTGAAATGCAAAATTCGCGTCAATGTTTGGCGAGTCCCCGACATAATTTGGCGAGCTGCCGACGTTTCGAGCCGGTGCGTGAACACCGGCATTTGTTCGGCGGGTTTTGTTTTGGCATCGAAATTCATTCCCGAACACCGAGGCGTTCGGGAAATTTAACATCTGCGTTTCTACAATCATTATTGAATCCCGACGGGATTCGGAATTGCCATTTCAGGACAATCAAATTTTAGCTGTGTATTTGTGTGAAAGGAAAACACACACAAAATCCGTGAACGCATACAATGATTATAGCTTTTTATCGACAAAGAGAAAAAAAGAAAAAGAGAAAAAAATCGCAAAAATAGAGTATCTCTGTATAAGATGAAGCGATTGTATCGATTGTGGTGTCAAAATTGAGGCGTTTCTTTTCGTATTTTTTATTGGCACCTCTAATAATCCATTATCTAAAAACACAGGCTCCGTAATTTACGGGTTTTCTGTGTTCCCTTTTTGGCAATTGGTGAATAAATAGAGGTGCCCTGATAATTTCATTCAGCTGGTGTTTCGATGACCGATTCTGTTTCTAAAACAACCGACTGGGCGGAAGTGGGAGATGTTTCAGGTTTTTTTATAGATGTTTCTGACGCTTCTGATTTTGGCAAATACTTGTCGATGAATTTTTGCAGTTCCGCTTCTGGCATACTTCCCAGAGCTAAATCTTTTTTCTCGCCATCGACAAAAATTACAAAAGCGGGAATGCCGCCTTCGGGATTGTATTTTGCTGCGAGTTTTTCATTTTGATCGGTATTCAACTTGGCGACGACAATTTTTCCGCTCATTTTTTTGGCGATTGAATTGACGACGGGAATCATATCACGACACGGCGGACACCAATCGGCATAAAAATCGACAAGAACGATTCCTTTTGCCGTTTTTTCAGCAAAATTGCTTTCGTTCAACATTATAACGGCTTCTTCCGATGGTTTTGCGTCTGTTTCTGAAGAATTTTTTTTGCAGGAAGAGCAGCATGATTTATTGGGTGAATCCCCAGTTGTTTCGGTTTGTTTGCATTTTCCATTTCCTGTAAAAGGACAGGAAGTGTTGTCGCATCCAAAAAATGGAACAATAATGCAGAATGACAGAACGCACAGATTAGATAAAAATGTCGGTTTCATAGTATTTTGGAATTTGGAAATGTGGTTGTTTGGCAAACAAAAAGTGTAATATGTTTGGCTCGTCCTCCCAAAAAAATGGGGAGGGTTTATAAAATTTGCTCGATTGCTGCTTGTAATTTGGCCGCCTGTTGAAGTCCGATCATTTTATCGATGACATTGCCATTCTGGAATAAAATGAGAGTGGGGATGCTGGAAATATCAAACTTCTGCGACAAATCAGGCAACATGTCCGTGTCAATTTTGATAATTTTTGCTTTCCCTGAAATGGAGGCAGCTAATTGTTCAAGAATGGGGTGCATCATTTTACATGGACCGCACCAAGTGGCATAAAAATCGGCCAAAACGACTCCCGATTTAATTGCTTCCTGAAATTCGGCCTCCGAACGAACCAAGACGACCTGATCACTCATGAAAAATTCTCCTTTGAATAAATGAAAAAGCTAAAACAGGAAAACACATCGAACTCCACTGCAAATTAGTATACTCACTCCACTATAACAATACAAGTGTATTGGATGATAATTCTTAAAAATGATGAATTGGTTTTTAGACGAAAAATGAGATTGTATCGATAAATTTGCGAATGATATTGCCGATTGACCGTTCTAATCGAAGTGGTAAAATGTGATTGAATTAGATTTATCAATTATTTCGAGGGCACATCAAATTCCTTAAATTTTCGTAAATTTCGTTTCGGTTTTTCATTGTTCCTCTTTTTCATCGTTCCTCTTTTTTATTTTTCCAGTGACATCTTCTTCCACTCAAACGACAGAATCGCGGATAACTTTCGCGTCCACTGAAAATGACGGCGACACGAAAATTACAGAAGCGGACATACATGCGGCGGGATCGGGACATTATCAGGTCGTCGCACGTCGATATCGCCCCAAAACATTTGATGAACTGGTCGGTCAGTCTCACATTTCGCAGGCACTCGCAAATGCTCTCAATTCTGGGAGAGTTGGTCATGCGTATTTATTCACCGGAGCACGCGGAGTCGGCAAAACATCGACAGCACGCATTTTTGCAAAAGCACTCAATTGCGACAAAGGGCCGACTCTTTCTCCGTGCGGTGTCTGTGATTGCTGCATCAATGTAAGTGTCGGGGAAGATATTGACGTTTTGGAAATCGATGGGGCAAGTAATCGCGGCATCGACGAAATGCGGCAATTACGACAAAATGCGTCCATCTGTCCCAGTCGAAGCCGATTCAAAATTTACATCATCGACGAAGTTCACATGTTGACCAGAGAAGCATTTAATGCTCTCCTGAAAACATTGGAAGAGCCACCGGAACATGTGAAATTCATTTTTTGTACGACGGAGCCGACGAAACTTCCGATTACCATTTTATCACGGTGTCAGCGATTTGATTTTGCCGGAATTGAAACATCGGAAATTGCGGATCAACTTGCCAAAATTGCTGCAAAGGAAAATGTCACAGCGGAAGAAGGCGTTTTTGCCATTCTTGCTCGCCGCGCTGCTGGTTCAATGCGAGATGCCCAATCTCTTCTGGAACAGCTTCTTTCTTTTGCGCCAGAACACATTGCACTTTCAGATGTGCATGACATGCTCGGAACAGCAGATGACCAACTTCTGTTTCGACTGCTTCGTGCGATGCTCGATTCTGATGATGCCACTATTTTTGCCGAATTGGACGATGCTGCGTCGCAGGGAGTCGATTTCGGAATTTTAACCGAACAACTAATGGGTTTTTTCCGTGATTTACTCGTTGTTGTTTCTGGAGGAGATGCGTTGTTATTGTTGTATGCAAGTCCAACTCAGTATGATGAAATCAAATCACTTGCCGAAATTTTTGGCATCCATCGTATTCTTGCTTCGATTCAAATTCTTGATCAGACACACAATCGAATGCGTTATTGCACACATGGACGCATTTTGATAGAACTGGCTTTGATTCGTTTGAGCCACCTGGACCACTTTCAAATGGTGTCCGTTCTCATCGACCAACTGCGTTCTGGAACCGTGCCACTTGGGGACGCACCATCTGGCCGACTTCCTGCCTCATCAGCATCAGCATCGGCAACTGCAAATTCTCAGATTCAAACATCAAATGTGACATCGCGGGCATCGAATGTACCAGCAAAATTATCAAATGTGACATCGCACGAAAACAGCGATTCAGCACCACAAACATCTCGCGTTTCTGTTGCACAAACATCTGACTCGTCCATTCCACAAAATGCCGATTTGATGTCTTTTTCAGCAGACCAAATTACGCATATTTGGCATGAAATCGTCAATGCAATTCCAGGAATTTTGGGCACATCAGCGGCAAGTTGCCAGTCGGTCTCGCTTGAATCGCCAAACACTTTTGTCGCCACTTTCACAAAAAAAGCATCAATGGATTTTTGCGAAAAAGATTCCGCACGCATCCAAAATGCTCTGAATCAAGCACTCGGACAAGCAGTGCGAGTGCGATTTCGATTGAGTGAAGCAGCCGTCGAAACGACTTCTGCTCCCGCTTCACAAAAAAATCCGAAACAAGAATCACGCGAACAATTTTTGGCCGCCGCCGAAAATCCTCTCGTTCAGCAAGTTTCCAAATTATTCGATGCCACTTTGGATGAAGTGCGAAAAGAAACCGTAAAAAATAAAAAATAAGTCTGGCAATATACTCAAAACGGCACGAAATTGGATGTTTAGCCAGCTTTCGTAGAAAGCTGTTGTTTCACAAAACAAGCGATTTTTACAAAATTACCACAATAAAAAGCGACATTTTCATCCCGTTTTGAGTACAACTTCACTCATTTCAAATAATGAAGACATGAGCAGAGCAGGGCGGGGCGGTTTTTGCGCATGAACACATCTGTTTTGCTGCATTTATTATTTGTATCCGTTCATGGTTTTAGATTTTTTTGCAATGTAAAATTCGCGTTCATATTTGGCGAGCCGCCAACGTAAGTTGGCGGGTTTGTTTGGCGAGTCGCCCTGTGTTATTGTTTCAATAAATAATTATTGCAAATGAAATATTGCCCACTCCCGACTCCGAAGGAGTCATAGAACGGTTTCCGTTTTTACCGCTCTGAAATCCAGATGGGATTCGGAAATGCCATTTTCGGGCAATCAAATTTTAGCCGTATTTATTGATAAAACACACAAAACCCGTGAACGAATACTATTATTTTACTGTTTTTTACAAACATTTAGTTTCAAATGGGTCTGAAACAGTTGTCGGAAACGAATTGTGTTCAGATTCTGATTTAGATTCGGCATTTTTTTCATCAATTATTCGCCGGACAAGAAGTTGAACACCATCCACTTCGACAACAATAACAGGCGTGTTTGGTTCGAGTGGCTCTGATTCGCTGATTGCATTGTAATGCTTTCCTTCAATCTCGATCAGTCCGCACAGGAACATCGAACTACGCGTTATTCCTTTGTGTCCGATTAGCGATTTCATTTCTAAGAATGTTTCAGATGGTTTTAGTGCTGGATCGTCTTTCGGATCGAGCAGAATCCGGCGACCAATTGGAGTGCGGCTCCAAAGCGACGTGAGTCCCCAAAATAGAAATGGAATAGCACTAGAAATGAACGTGAAATAGGTGAATCCCAGATATGAATCATGTAAAAATGCAAAAACAACACTCGTGATCAGTGCCATGAAAGCCAGTGCTGTTAATACGCCCGCCGATGGAATAAAAACTTCCAAAACGGCGCATAAAAAAGCGATACTTAGAAACATCAACATCCACAAAATCGGATTCATAATTGGTGACATATACAATCCACGACAACAAAAAGTGGTGTTTGGAAAAAGTGAAACAGAATGTATAAATGGCCTTTGTCATGTGGCCGTTTGATGCTAAATCAATTGCAATTTACCTGCGAATCTGAATCGTCGCCGTCTGCATTGTACTTTGACGCTGTTCGTTCGATTCGATTAGACACTCTTCATGAACGCTTTTGCGATCTTCTTCTCGCTTAAAAGCGACCTGCTGAATAGTTCCTTCTGCGTTTGTCTCTTCCCACTCCATTTTGGCGAGCATCTGATTTTGACTTCGATTTCCCGGAATATATGCCGCCGTCTGAGAACTTACGACAGAAGAGCCGACTTTGGGAACATATCTAACAATCAGAGACACTTTTTTCGCTTTTCCTTCGGGGCCATCAGCATCCCAAGGAATCCAAAAATTATAGGACGGCCCCAATTTCGATTTTGAATAAAGTTTTTTCAGGTCTGATTCCTCGAAATAATATGTACGAGTTGGCGAATTGTCTCCTGATTTGCGATCATCTTCATCGAACGCATAAACGGCCACAGCACC
>JBOFGF010000345.1:0-10574 GCA_051649005.1 Thermoguttaceae bacterium
GCCTGTGTCTTCGAAGAACGCAAGAAAAAAATCGATTGGGACAAACGCTTCCACGATCTCAAGGACATCGCTGCCGAAGCAAAACGAAAAAGCAGTAGTGTTTACGATTGCGTCATTGGCGTAAGCGGCGGCAAGGACAGTTTGTTCCAAGCGATCTACGCCAAGGAAAAGCTCGGAATGAATCCCCTCTTGGTCAACAGCGTTCCAGATGGAATTACGGCGATTGGTCGGCATAACATCGAAAATCTTGCCAAGTGGGGTTTCGATATTATTCAGATTCGTCCCGACCCGAACATTGCCCGTCGATTGGCAATTAAATGCTTTACGGAAAAAGGAAATATGGTAACGTATTCGGAATTCGCCCTTTGGGTTTCCGCCTACATCATCGCAGAAAAATTCGATATACCGCTTGTGTTGCAGGGTGAAAATGCGGCCATTACCTTGGGCACCTGTTCTTTTCAGGACATCACAGATGATGCAACAAACATCGTCAACTTGAATACGATAAAGAGCGTCAATATAGAGGCCCTGATTGATGAAGGTTATCCGAAAGAAAAACTGTGGATTTACAGTTTAGAGCGTATCGAAGATGCCAAGCGAAAAGGAGTGCGCGGCGTTTATCTTCAATACTATGCCAAAGAATGGTCTCAGGTATACAACGCTGATTTTGCCATTGCTCGAGGTATCTTGGGAAGGACCCAAGAAGACCTGCACGACATTGGGCGGTACAGGCGTTACACGGCATTGGATGCAGATATTACCATCGCGAATCAGATGCTCAAATACCTTAAGCTCGGTTTCGGATTTGCTACGGACGAGGCCTGTTATGACATCCGCGAGGGACGGCTGACCCGAGAAGATGCCGTTTGGCTCGTCAAGGAATACGATGGCAAATGCGGTGAACAGTATCTGCAACTTGCCTATGACTACATGAAAATGACACCCGAACAATTCTGGGCAATCGCCGATATTTATGTGAACAAAAATCTGTTCAAGCGAGGCGGCACCGGAGAAGAACGATGGGTCCCGAAATTCGAAGTCGGCATCGACTTCGAAGAAGCATGACGTTTCGAAGAAGCATGACGTGAGGAAGTCATACCAATAACTTCCTCACGATCAACGCTTACACGTTTTTTATCGTCCTCTCGGCTGCCATTTCGGCATCCGTTTTGTAATTATCGAGCGACATCTGCTTGATCCCGGCGTTCCGTTTTCGTATCTCCTCATTCCTTTCAAGAAATGTTAATACATCGTTGATCTCGATCTGATGCTGTTGCAATACCGCTTCCGGGTAAAACGCATCGAAAATTGCCTCGCAGACGGACCAGTCCTCGGGGGTGTCCAATGTCAGTCGATAGTTCGAGTAGTCTTTACCGCCTCGCGTGAATTTTCCCTCGCCCATTCGAAAGAGGTTGGGATTCGTGTAGATATAACTTGTTACCCAGTCCCGATCCCTCGGTTTGGTCGCCTCCGAATACGCCTTTTCCAAGGCAGAAAACGTGAACAGTTCGCTTCCGGTCCCCAAGGCAAGCCGATGATTAGTTTTCATATAATCATAATCATCGTCGACGAACTCTGCCAATAATTGTTCCAAAGCCTCCGTGTCGACAAAAAGATTGTCCCCTGTATGGCGGACGACATATTTGGTCGGATATTCCAAAGCGGCACCGTAAAATCGCGACAGAACATCCTCCTCGCTTCCCCGAAATACCGCCCAGCCACGCCGGACAGCCTCCTCGGCAATCAGGTCATCCTGCGATTGTACCGTTGTCGCAAGAACGACCTTGTCGATGGCGCGAACCTGACCGGCCCTTTCTATAATGTGTGATAAAACAGGCTCTCCATGAAGCGGCTTCCATATCTTTCCGGGAAGACGCGAAGACCCCATCCGAGCCTGTACAATAATGATACATTCAAACATAAACATCCATCTCCATGTATAGAATAGTCGCAAGCAATACCTAAACAGTTTATCGTCTTATTAGGGCGATTACAAAACGCAAGGTTATTTTACCAAAACCGGGGGTCGTATATTTCTTTCGGAATGTTGCTAAGTTCTTTTTCGGCAAATGCTGCGATTTCCCGATACAAAATACTATCAGCTTGTTGCTCCATGTCGATGTTGGCAAGCAGTTGATCGGCACCATCGCAACCGATGACGATTCTTTCGATCCCCGGAATACCATGCACATACAAATAGGCAAACCGAGAAACTTCGATTCCCATCGTATTACATTGTTTCTGGATAATTTTATTGATCGAAATCATTCTTTCATGAATTTTTCCGGCAACATCGTCGGCGGCAAAAAGGATGCCTTGGACGAAGACGCTCCGTGCAAAAAAATGTTTTTCCCGCGAAAGAGCTTCATGAAAACTAGGATGATTCGGAAAAGTGCGATTCAGAACGCTGACCGGAATCTGAAATGTATCAATGATGTCGAAGGGACCGTTCAGCAAATACTCAAGTTCTGCCGTTTCATACAGCGAAACCCCGATGGATCGAATGCGTCCGTCACGCTGAACCGCTTCCAGTTCACCGAGCAGTCTGGGGTTTTCCTTTAAATTTTCGAAACGGTGAAGAAACAGACATTCGATGGAATCAACGCCCAATTCCTCAAGGAAAACATCAATCTTTTTTTCCAAGGAAATCGTGTGATTGTCCGCACTCTTAAATTTAGTACAAATGCGAAACCGATTACCGGTTCGTTTGATATAAGAGCCTATCATCTCGTGGGAACGGCCATAGGATTCGGCGGTATCGAGCATTTGAAGGCCATGCAACCAAGCGAGATCAAGCATCTCGTCCGATTCGGACAATGTTGGCATTCCATGTGAATTGTTAATTCCATAATGACCACCCAATTGGGCGGTTCCTAAGATGAATCTTGATGTCATCGTTTTTCTTTCAAAGAATTTGGCCACAATCGACAACAATTGTTTGCCCGGTGATATTCTTAGCCATTTCGGATGCAAGGAACAGAACTGTGTCCGCGATTTCTTCCGGTTTGGCGAGACGGCGGATTGTACATTCGTCGAGGACAAGCTGTTTGATCAATTCACTAGTCTTCCTCTGCGACTCGACATCAATGTATCCCGGCGCGACGATATTGGCACGGATTCCATGTTCGCCCAATTCTTTCGCCACAGTCTTAATGAAGCCGGACAGGGCAGACTTTCCTGCACAATAACCGCAGTTACCTTCCCGGCCACGGATTCCGTTCACGGAACCAATGCTGACGATTGATCCGCACTTCGCTTCGATCATGTAAGGTGCCGTAGCTCGAACATAATTGAAACAACTGAAAAGCGTTGTGCGAACAGCATATTCGAAGGTTTCCGCGTCGATTTCCCAGATTGGGCGGTCTTTCGATCCACCAACATTACAGACCAGAACATCGACTCTTCCCCATGTATCAACAACCTGCTTCAATACCTCGGCGGCACGGTCATAATTCGAGGCATCGGCTTGAAGAGCGAGTACCCGGTCACCGAAACGTGTTCGGACCAAATCGGCTTCTTGTTCAGAATTTTTCCAGGTAAAAGCGACCTTGGCCCCGTGTTCGATGAAATTTTCCACTACGGCCTTTCCCAGTCCGCGACTTCCTCCCGTAACTAGGGCGATTTTGTCTTCTAGTAATTGTTTCATGCTCGACAATTTTGTGTGATTTGTGATTTTTTGAGTTCGTATCTGCTACAAACAGAAACGGGTTAAAAGCTCCAATGGCGCGAAAGGGCCATTTTTCCTATAAAAAATCGTCTAAGGAAATCGGGGTTCCTCTTATGAAATTTTTTCGTGCCGTTTTTCCTAAAAGCTGACTCAAGAATTTTGGCGGCAAACCCAGTCCGGGTCGAATACTGCGGACATTTTTTTCCGTGAAAATTTCACCTGCCTTGATGTCTTCGCAGATGAATAAAGAGCGAGCAAAACGTCGATTCTTTTCGTTGACAGAGTAATCGACGCTTCCTAACAGCTGCTCCGTCAACCTCACGGAATCGACCATTTGACGAAATTCTGACGGATTGAGTGAAAACGCGGCATCTGCGCCGCCGAGATTTCTGTCGAGAGTGAAATGTTTTTCAATCACTCTCGCTCCAAGTGCGACAGCCGCAATGACCGTTTCCACATTCATCGTGTGATCGGACAGACCGATTTTGACACCAAACTTCTTCATGTCTGGCAGTGTCATCAGATTCATGTCCTCAGCACGAGCCGGGTATGCCGAAGTGCATTTCAAGAGTGTAATATCATGGTTTCCAACTTTTCGGCAAGCGGAAATGATATCGCCGATTTCTTCTTCGCTGCAAATGCCGGTTGAGATGATCATCGGCTTGCCTTTCGCGGCGGTGTACTCTATGAGCGGAATGTCAATTGCTTCAAAAGAGGCGATTTTGTACTTGGGGACACCGATTCCTTCGAGAAAATCAACCGCCGTTTTATCGAACGGAGTGGAAAAGAATTCGATACCGAGTGCATCGGCAAATTCTTTGAGTTCTCCTTGCCATTCCCAAGGTGTGAATGCTTCCTGATACAAATCGTAGAGGTATTTTTCATCCCAGAGAGTTCCGCCGGAGATTTTGAAGCAGTCGTTTTTGCAGTTGATTGTCAGGGTGTCGGCGGTGTACGTTTGAATTTTAACGGCATCGGCCCCAGATTCTTTTGCTGCGAAAATGATTTTTTTTGCAAGCTCCATGTCGCCGCAGTGATTCGCCGACATTTCCGCTATGAGGTAGGTTTCGCGTGAAGGAACGATTGTATGGTTTGTAATATCCATGAGTCATCGATTATTTTTTTGTTATTGATATGTGTAGTTGAGTTATCTCACAAACACGTCAAACATTTCTCCCTCAATAATTTCTTCTCGTGCAAACTGGTATCCCGATTTTTGAAAAGATTTTTGAGAAGCAACATTTTTACGACGAATCCATGCTTCAATCTGTTCCGTGTGGTCCTCACGAAGCATTTTATATGTTTCTCGTAACACATGCGTACCAATTCCGTATCCCGAAAAATTTTCTGACAGGGCGATTGTACAAATCCATATTTTTTCAAACTTGTTGAGATCGTAACGTACATAGCCAATAAGTTCGCCTGTCATATTACGGATGATCCAAAATTTCACATCAGTGTCGTTCAATTTTTTTGTGAACCATTCTTCGTGCTCCGCCCATTCTATAGACGTGCGGTGGATGGCTTGTTGTCTTACATGATCTGAATTTGATATAACAAAGATGTCGTCAATATCTTTTTTTTGTACATGTTCAATCAAAATGTTTATCATATAAAATTGGCAATAGCCCTTTTTTTACATTAGCGGATCGTCGTTGTAACGAATATCTCGTATTAGCGCAAACGGTTCACAATAACTTAAACCAACTTGCGTTCCCTGAACACGAGCTAATTCATGTATGTGTTGTAAAGACCTTGGATGCGGGTAAGGTTTCAACTCAGATTTGTAACATGCCATTGCATTGACTTTGATATCAATTGTAGCATCTATATCAATAAACAGATTTGAAACGAATACGGTTGAACGATTAAAAGCATTCCATTCTGTCGAGCTTGGTATTTGAAATGTATAAATTCTTTTGACAATCTCTCCCACTATTGGGCGAGTCGCTGTTAAAACCGCCTGATGAGTGATTTGATGATCGATATTCATGTCGCCAAAATGGTGTGTAAATACCATCTGAGGTTTAATCTTATTTTTAACTTTTTCTATTTCAATAACAATATCAAGTAAAGGAACTGTATCAAATTTGTTATCGGGAAAGTCTTTCACAAAAACTTCCGAAACGCCAAGTAGTTTGTTTGCATGATACATTTCTGTTTTTAATTCTTCTATCTCTTGAGTCGTCGTTGACGACCCTCGTGAGGTTTTTCCTTGCCCTAGAATGAGGGTCCAAACTTTCCAGCCTGCGTTCACCAAAAGAGGTATGGTCCCACCGCATCCCAATACTTCATCGTCAGGGTGCGCAGCAACAACAAGTACATTTTTATTCATGATCTTTCTCCGTTATTTCTACATCAGCAATAATTTTTCCTTGTTTTAGTGCGGCGCGACTCATTTTAAGCCGAAAATTTCCCACGTCAAAAAAAGCTTTTGGATAGTCGTCTACATCAAGCATTCGAATTAAGTTAAACAGATCAGTGAGATTGTTCATTTTTTCACCATTTGATTCCTCAGGTGTCCTACGTTTGAATAGTACCGGCTCACCCTCTTGTTGTTTGGGTGTTGGCTCAGTTGCGATCATATCTAAGATCATTTCTACAATGACATCTGAAGCCCGAAGGTAAATTTCTTCTGCATTTCCATGCAAAGACAAAGGGCGTTTCATATAAATGGGACCGGCATCAAGTTTTTCTACACACTGTAAAGCTGTAATTTGTGTTTCGTATATCTTCCTCGCTATAAGGTTTTGCAGGGGACTACCTCCGCGTCCAAAAGGCAGATCGGTCATGTGAAAAATGACACACTCAAAGTTTGAGTAAATTTCTTTCGGAATGAAAAATGACCAATGAGGCAGAAAAACATATCGCGGACTAATTTCCTTCAGTTTTGACAATGACAATTCATCTTGAGAAGCGATGAAGTGAAATTTTGCGCCCTCGTTTTTGCACAGCGAATGAAATAATTGATTGCCCCATGGTCGGGAATGTGCTAATATATAAGTATTCATGTCGTGAAATTACTAAAAATGATATTCAAATTTATCATATCTCTTTGCCAAATGGAACAGCTCAAAAATTGCACCTGTTCACGGATCATTGCAAAACCAATTCTGAATTAACGCCTACGGTATTCCTCCTCAGTCCCAAGGCGTTGCGTTATGGTCATTCCGCATTTTTTTACCATAACGCAACTCCTAACGGAGTTGAACATTGATAGATCATTCGCTTGCTACCATAATGCAATCCCGACGGGATTGAATACCGTTCACTCCTAACTCCTTGTTTCGACATACCAATTCGCTAACTTTGCAGTACCCCATTATTTTACCTCATTGCGTGGTTTCTTTCAAGACGGCGAGGACAGTTTCTCGTTCGAGAGTCAGTCTGCTAACAAGTTTTCACCACAGAGACACAGAGTTCACAGAGTGTCTTGTATTCTCCGTGTTCTCCGTGCCCTCTGTGGTAAAAAATTCCGAAGTTCACAAAACTTGTTAGTGGACTGGTTCGAGAGTTCAAAAACGTCCAACATGTCCTCTTTGCAAGCACGTTTTAATACAAACGGTTCAGGCATACCATATCCTTTTCAAAATCGTCGAGGTTTTCTTGTGATTTTTTGTCCGTTTCAAATGTAACCCACGCACCATCAGGCAGTCGTTTGAGCGTTCGTGCAATGTCAAACGTACCGGCACCTAACGACAAATGCGTGTCGTAAACCGAAGCCATGTCTTCAATGTCGGTCAGATGAAACATCGTCGGTTGTAATGCAAGAAAACGGTCAATGTACTGATACGGTTCTTTTCCGAGAGCATTAGCGGCACAAACGGCGTGTCCAAAATCGAGGCAAAATCCGCAACCGGTTTCTGACCGGATGTACTTAATTTCTTCAAGTGTGGCACCGCGACAATAAGTGCCTCCCACACAATTAGGCAGAGCAATGAGCGGTTTGTTTTCGATCAAAGCCCGCGACTCGTTGTAAGATTTCAATTGTTTGACGGTTTCTTCAACTGTTCCGTCAATTCCGCCATGAAAGATGATCCACGCGACATCCAGTGCGTCGGCAAACGCCTTGACTTGTTCGTAAATGAGATGGTTTTGCTCCGCTTTTTGAGGGTTCGCCAAGTTGAATCCGTGCGAGAAATGCGGAGCGTGAAGTACGAACGGTATCTCCAGTTCTTTCCAGAGCGGTAGAGTCTCAAGTGAATCCGGCAGGACATACAGTTCGATGTATTCGTAGATACATTTGCTATAGAGCCGCACCGCTTCCTGACGGTAGGTTCCAGTGTTGATCGACCATAATTTCAATCCGCGTTTCATAGGACTTGTCTTATTTTGCCTGTCTATTTCGATGTCGCGTCGGCTTTAGTCGACCGATGCCCTGCTAAAAAACGACACCAAGTATTTTTTCGTTTAGAGCGTTTTCGTAGAAAACGGCAGTACGCAACGTCTAACAGCCCGTTTCTACGAAACGGGGCTAAACTAAATAAGAATAATATCCCAATCGTTAAAATAGGTCAAGATCAATTTTTAGTCAATCATTTTGGCGTATTATTGGGCGGTGAGGCCACGAGGACGGGCTTCGCGGGTGCGCCCCCGTTATTGGACGGCGTTTTCTGGATAAAACCGGCGAGATACCGATAGCTCTCTTTGGCGTAGGGCACTTGCTTGACCCATCGCTTGACGAAAAATTCCGGCGGCTTACGCTCCGTGTTAAGAGCCGCCATGACTTTCGGATCACGCTGCATCTGGTCGGCAAGCCAGTGCGTATAAACGGTTGCACCATTACGGGACATGTGATACTGGTCGAAAAGATATTCCTCGTCTTGAGCATCTGGTAGGATCGAACGAAAATCTTTCAAGTAAATTACCCGACAATTCGGATGGCAATCAATGTTTTCAATCAAAGCATGGAGACGTTTCAATCCATCACCGGGATTTTTCGCTTCGGGGATTCCCGGAGAACCGTGCCAACGCGGCGTAACATTTAATACGACGAAAATGTTTCGGAGTTGACAATACTCGATAAAATCCCAGAGAGCTTGAACCGTATCATCGGCAACTGGTATATCCAAACTGTCTGGAATGTCATCTTTAACCTTTTCGGAATGAGCCTTGAGTTTTTCTCTCTGGCTAATATAACTCTCCGAATTTCTAAAACGAGGATTGTCCCAAGCGGATTCGTGGTCCCGACCATTGATATTCATCTGTGAATACCGGACAATATCTCGAAGTGAAAACCGCATCGGCAACATAGACGGTGTTTTGTTGGTCATTTTTTCGTCTTGCCTCAATTTCCACTGAAACGCCATATTTTTTGGTGTGATGTCTGTAACATCCTTGAGGTAATGATAGGTATTTCCTTTTTGAAAACCAAAAGTATGGATTGGCGTAATAATGTCATTCCAGCGAAAAGAGAGTAATACCACCTTGACGTTTTTTGTTTCTGCCGGATACTTCTTCAAAACACGATCAAACTCCCAGACCCAGCAACCATCGATGGTTGCTTTTCCGACAGGCCTTCCAAGCTCTTTTTCCAGTTCTGCACGATAAACACCGAGTCCGTTGGTAGAATTGCCCCCGATCAATACTTCAGAGCAATGAGGATCGGCCCCCCGCTCGCTTCGGACAAAGGAAGATAGCGATCCGATAAGGATCGGGGACATGTCGAAGTTTTTTTCATAACCTCTCCAAAGCAGCCCGAAACAGAACAACATTACCAGTACGGACCACGCTGGTTTTGGCAGTCCTCGGAGCGTTTTGAACTCGAATGGAGAAATTCGTTTCAGAAATGCGAGAACGGCTCCGCCGATGCGTTTGGCTGTTTCGCCCCCCCCCCCTATTTTAACATTTTGGTTGTCCATGATTCGGTTATTTCGTTAAATGATTGTAAGTTGCACCCGCCGACTCACGTCGGCGGCTCGCCGTGTGGCGAGCGGCGGATGTCAATCCGCCGGTTTTGTATACGCCGGTGTAATCACTTTAATACGCCATCTGCTTTCGACCATCTGATCAGTGGGTGCGATTGATTCAATACATATCTCATCGCCGCCTGAATCGCCGTGTCCGTATAAAGTGGTCGAGCCGACCCGCCAGATGTCCACCAGCGACGCTCGCCAAATTTTGCGTTCAAACGCCGTGATCCATAACTTTTGATGTCTTTGAGCAAAGTCTCATACTCTGTCGCTTTCGGCGACTCCACAACAACATGAAAATGGTTCGCCATGATCGCCGCCACAGCCATATTCCAGTTACGGTAATTTGACGTTTCAATCATTTGCAACAATAATTCTTCTGCCTGAGATGCCGTCAGCAAAACCGCTCGGGCTTTCATTTGTGTTTCGATATATTTTGTCAATTTTGGCAAATTCTGTGCAAAGGGCGTGTGCGGTGTGTTTTGCAATTCATGTTTACCATTTTTGTTCACAAATTGCGACACGAATCCTCGCTCGTCACCTGGAAGCCAATTGCCATACGTCGTCGAAGTGAGAAGCCAAGTTCGTGTCATGTATTGTTTGTTGTTTACATTTCACCCGCCGACTCACGTCGGCGGCTCGCCGGGAAAAAAACTACTCGCCGAGTTTTAGTGGCGAGCGGCGGATGTCAATCCGCCGGTGGTCAATCCGCCGGTGGTCAATCCGTGCATAAAATGACTAAAATTGAAAATAGATGAACGGCTGAACGTCGTTTTCACCGATGAAAACGATCAGGAACAAAATGCACGCATAACCGAAGCCGCGCAAAATTGGATTCCATTTCTCCGTGAACGGTACTTCCGATTTTTGCACGCTGCAAAGCAAGTCAATAATTAGTACGCACAAACCATAAAACCAGAAATAAAGCCAAACATCGTCGATGCCCGCTCTTCCGCCGTGCAAAATTTGCCACACATATTTGCATCCAGCGATGC
>JBOFGF010000346.1:0-16393 GCA_051649005.1 Thermoguttaceae bacterium
TTGGTTCTTTTTTACTCTGCAACCGAAACGCCTTCACCTGTTCCACCCGTCGCCTGATTTCAGGAATTGACATGATTTCTCGTGGGTTTACATCAACCAACCAAAAACACCAACGCTTTATGTTATTGATGAATTCTTCAGAACCAAGAATCGGACGCAGATAAGGAATACATTCTGGGTGATTTTTGACCAACTCCTTCCGCTCTTCGATGGATACCATCAGGCCTCCTCCATCGGTCGGTTGACTTCCTTTTTGCATCGGTGGAACTTCACAAATTGGTTTTGACCGACTGACTATAGCGACATCCGGTGCATCGAGCAAGTAGCGGTTGATCCGGTTTGATTTATGAGCAACAAGGCTTGAACCGACCTGTTCGTAGATAGTTTTTGGAGCAGTTGAATCGAGACCAAATCCGACAATCACACAGTGAACATGTGCTTTTCCTTTCGCTTCACTACTCCAAACGAATGTGCGATAAGCGAATCGAATTGTCATTCCCCTCGCAAAAAGCACAGGCCACAAAATCCCGACCTGCTCCCCCTGTGCTATCGAATTGGTTGAAACAAAGCCGACCGAAATACTTGTATCTTGAATATATTCCATTGCCTTGATATACCAACAGGTTACATAGTCGAGACTACCAAAATTTCGTACTCCTTGACAAACGAGTTGAATATCCTCCGTTTGTTCTTTGGAACGATAGTTTTTCCCGACAAACGGCGGGTTTCCCAGTATAAAAGAGCATTTTTGTTTCGGTAACACATCGTTCCAGTCAAGCCGAAGTGCGTTGCCATGAACGATTTTCGCACTTTTTTGTAGCGGCAATCTAACGTAATAATTGCCGAACCGCTCCGATGCTTCAATGTTCATCTGGTGATCCATGAGCCAAAGTGCCGTCTCCGCAATTCGCACCGGAAATTCCACGATTTCAATGCCGTAAAATTGATCGACATCGACCTGCGAGACAAAAGCAGTATCCAAAAATTTTTGACCAGATTTATGTAACTTCTCGAAAACGTCCATCTCCAAACGCCGCATTTCTCGATATGCAAGCACCAAAAAATTGCCGCAGCCGCACGCCGGATCGAAAAATGTCAGGTTTCCGAGTTTTTCGTGAAAAGCATTTAATTTCGCCTTGCTTGACTTGATTTTATTAAATTCGTTACGCAAATCGTCCAGAAAAAGCGGACGAATTACTTTCAGAATATTTTCTTCCGTCGTGTAATGTGCGCCGCACGCACGCCGAGCATCAGGGTCCATGACGCACTGAAACATCGAGCCGAAAATTGCAGGTGAAATGCGGCTCCAATCAAATTTCGTTGCCGCCAACAAGGAATTTCGAATATTTCTGTTACACACAGGAGGACGGAAATTCTCCTCAAATAATCCGCCATCGACATATTGTAACGACAATAATGATTCGTCAATATTTTTTTGCCTCTTATCAATTGGCGTGTCGAGAATGTCAAAAAAATTTGAAAGCCGCATACCTAGATCATCGCCATCTTCACGAGTATTTTGCTCGATAAAAGCGGTGAAAGCGTCGGGTGAAAAAATTCCTGTGTCTTCTGCAAATAGGCAAAAGAGTATTCGTACAAGAAATCGTTCGAGATTGTGACCAGAATAACCTTCTGCGGCGAGTGCATCGTGAATACGCCCCATCAATTCGGCAGCCTGCACATTTGCAGGGTCTTCGGGCTTCGGTTTGTGGATTTTGTAACCGGAAATAAAGCCGAAAGCGTCGATGTGTTTGTGGAGATCATGTAACACAAACTCGATTTTTTCGGGGTCTCCTTCGTCGGGTTCGAGATCGTACAAAACGATGTTCGCAAAATCTGAAACGATAATGTATCGTGGAATTTCGTCGCTGCGATTTTCTGTTATGAGATTATGAACGTATTCGAATGCTTGTGATGTGGCTTTTTCGAGGGATTTTCCGTACGATTTATGTTCGGCGAGTAATTTTCCGCTCCAGAGCAAATCAATTGAACCGAATTGTCCTTTAATATTTTTGACTTTTTGCTCAAATGAGGCGACGGAGCGGCGGCGAACGCCGAAGACGGCGAAAAAATCGTTCCAGAAAGACTGCGATTCGGCGCGTTCGCACTTATCATCTTGCCATTCGGCGGCGAAATTTAGGGCGTTTTGTTTGATTTCTTGTCGGGAGAGGGGCATTTTGTTTCAAATAATGAGACGTGAGTGTGCAATACTGAGAGCGCATTATACTTGAAACTTAGATTTGCGTCGAGAGGGAGAAAACCGCCGAACAAATGCCGGGCCTGAGAACAGATTTCGCGGTTCTTTGATTTGATCTTGAATGAGGAAATTCAGTTCATGCGACTTTCCGGCGCACGAGTCGTTTGTGCGACATAATTGGAATAATACGCGAATTTTCGTCGCAGGTTTTTGCAGAAAAGCTGTCCTGACTGTCCAAAAAAATCTGTTTGTTCGTCGATTCAAAAGTGGGAAACTCGGTGTACTTGCAGCGATAATCTTGCAGCGAATGAATTTCAGGAGAGGATGGGAACGGAATCGTATCTTGTATTGCAATTTTAGGAAAACAAATCATTTTTTCGACATTATCATTACTTTTTTCGCCAGAATCTACTTTGGATTGTTCAAGTTCATTTCCGAATTCGAATCGCTGTTTTTGCTCATCATCCGATTCAGAAGTATTTTTCTCTTTGCGAGTTATGAGCGACAAAATGACGGGGAGCAAAACAAGAGATGCAAACAAACAGCAGCAGACTCCGATGACTAAAACACGTCCGAGACTTTGAAGACCACGATGGGAGGCGGTCATCATACTCCCAAAACCAATAATAGTTGTGAGCGAAGTTATGAGCACGGCAGTCGCTGTCGATGATTTGATCTGATATCGACCCCGACGCGCTCTATAATCGTGAATTAAATGAACACCATCATCAATTCCGATTCCGAAAATCAGCGGCAAAACGATCATGTTGGCCGGATTCAGAGGAATATTGAGCCAGCCGAGAAATCCGAACATCATGCCAAAGCCGATCAACATTGGAATAAGTGCGATCAGCGTGTCTTTCACGTTTCTAAAATCGAGAAACATGAAAAAAATGACCGCTCCAAATGCGTAAAATGCCGCACTCAAAAATCCTTGCTGCATTTGGCGAGAGGCTTCATAAGTTTGCAGTGGACTTCCAGTTGCTTTCGGATCAATATCACGGACCGCTTTGACGAAACTACTCATTTCGTCCATATTCCAAATGTTTGCCGTCGTGTAAATCCGCATCAGGTGCTTTCCACCTTTGCCGACAAAGCGACTGACGAGCGATTCGGGCAGGTCTTCGATTTTCGGCGGTTCTGGAATCGACATCGACCGGAGTGTTTGGAGTCTAGTTAGTAGGTCCCCGGCGACAGCACTTTGATAATATATCATTCGGCTCTGATAGTTCGCCTCACTCATTCGACGAATTGATTCTCTTGTTTCAGCAAGTCGTCGCAGCATGTTTGGAATCATCGTGTCCAGCGAAACAAGCCAATTCGAGTCGGGAGTGGTCGTTCCATTCGAGGTCGGCACAGAAGTAATTGTCGAATTCGTCGGCATATCAGCCAAATTTGTCAACTCCGCTGAATTTGTCGTATCTGGAGTTGAATTTGCAAATGGGGCGACATGTTTTGCGATTTTTGCCAAAGGATTTTGCGGATCGAGGAGAACATATTGGAGTCGGCCAATTGCATTTCCGACTTCTTCTGGCGATGCGGGAATGATTTCAGTGGGACGCTCAGGAAGTTTTTCTAAAGAGCGAGCCATTTGCTCCAAAATGGCAATTTTTTTGGGGTCTCCTTCTGGAAACCATGAAACGATTTCTTCGACTGTTAATTGTGGATATTTGTCTGCAAATGCACGTTTTCTTGATAATAATTCCTCTTTTGTGTCCGCAATTGAGAGTGCAAACCAGACATTTTTGCCTCCTTTGGCGACATCCATGTCCAGCAGCCGCTCTTCGAGTTGCACACTTTCGAGGCCTTCTGGCTGCAAATTGAGGAGATTGTGATCATACCAAACTTTCGGAATTCCACAGAAAAGAATGATAATAACGACTGCCGATAAAACTAATGTGGTCGCAGGAAAACGGCGGGTCGGTCCCAAAAAACCACGAATATCGAGCGGTGTTGGAATTTGTGAAAAGTATTTTCGATTCAATTTGTGGTGACAATTTCTGTCACAAAGGCGAATCAAAGTGGGCAAGACGATAAATGTCGAAAGTGCGCACAAAATGATTCCGCCCCCAGCAATTGTGCCGAGTTCAGAGATTCCAGTAAATTCGGTGAATGATGCCATGTAAAAGGCGATGGCAGTCGTCAAAGCACCAGTCAAAATGCCGGGGCCGACTATTCCTGCCGTTTGACACAGTGCATCCTCACACGAAAATTGCTGACGTCGCAATTCCAAATAACGAGCGATATAATGGACACTGAAATCGGTTCCAAGTCCAATGAGCATTGCTCCAAAAGAGATACTCAAAATGTTCAAGTGACCGACTGCAAGTGTGATATATCCGAGCGTCCAAGCAAATCCGACCATTAAAACGAGCATCGCTAAAAACGGATGTCGAATCCCGCCAGATCCCGCCATGAAAATTGCCGTTACTCCAACAAATGCGATGACCGTCGCCTTTGTCATCGACGAACTACTTGTTTGCATTTCGTCATATTCGAGAATCGGCATTCCCGTCAAACCGATTTTGAGGGCCGGATGTCGTCGTCGCATTTCAGAAACTATTGTGCGAAGCGTGTCAATCGATTCCTTTCCCTGTGCCAATTGCGTTTTATCGACCCGCGTCAATTTCAACATGACAAATCCCATCACTCCGGTTTTCGTTGGAAAAATGAAGTAATTTGTGTCAGTCTGGCTGCAAGCTGCCACGACATCAGGAACGGCGGCCTGTGGTGTCGGCTGCATATTTGGCCAGGGCGACTCGTAACTCGGATTTGTGCCAAAAACACCAGATAAACTCAGCGAAAACGAATCGAGTTCACGGAGTGTCTGCACAAATTGCACCGGTTCACGAGCATGTTGAAGTCGATATGTTATTGAATCAATCATCGAATCAACTCGCAGTCGCTCCCATTTTCCTGATGTAAACTGCTGGGAATCTGTCGCAAATTGAGAAATCACTGCGAGTTCTGAGGCTGGAACATAATGAAGCCCTTTCAAACGAAGACGAGCAAGATCGACTCCGTGCAAAACGCCGCGAAACAAATGTGGAAAACGACTCGCCTGCTCTGAAAGACTTTCCAAGACCGGAATGACTTCGACATTCCCGCTCCCTTCGACAACCAAAATCACCTCATCGTGATCGCCAAATTCTTCAATGTAATCGAGCCAAAGTCGATTAAAACCACTGTTTGGATTGATCAGATCAATCCGGCTCATTTTGAATCCAAGATGCTCACTTGCCCAATAAACGCCCAAACACGCCAAACAGAGAGCGAGCGCGAGAACGCTAATCGGATTTCGACAGCAAATTCGAGTAAGAGATGTCAGTGGTTTTGTAAACAAAGATGGCATTTGGTAAGAATACCAATTTTTTTCATTTCAGAAAAGAGGAGTTTTTTTGGAATCTGCACATCACAGACCACACAAGCAAGTTTTGTGATTTTGGTGAAATTGACAAAAATAGAAGCCGGAAAGGAGCGACCAAAGGGAGCGCATTGACGGTTTGTTTTTCGCAGAGAGGCACGGAGGACACAGAGAAGCGGAAACAAATCCTCCGTGAACCCAGTGCCTCCGTGAGAGAAAAAAATTCCAGCCGTTCAATAGAAGCCGGAAAGGAGGTGCGAAGCACCGCATTGACGGTTTATTTTTCGCACAGAGGCACGGAGGACACAGAGAAGTGGGAACAAATCCTCCGTGAGAGAAAAAATTCCAGCCGTTCAATAGAAGCCGGAAAGGAGGTGCGAAGCACCGTATTGACGGTTTATTTTTCTCACAGAGGCACGGAGGACAGAGAAGCGGGAACAAATCCTCCGTGAGAGAAAAAAATTCCAGCCGTTCAATAGGAGCCGGAAATGACATTTCCCGAATTCCGTCGGGATTCAATATACTCAACAACGTCTTTCGAGTTCAGTTTTTCGCCTCGGTGTTGGAAACGAACGCCGATGTACACTTGTTATCTTACTGTTTTTTTCGGGCAATCACACGATTTTTGCCTGTTCAAAACCTTTCCGATGCTCTCGACTGAGCCAAGTGTTTGCCTCCGCATCTCCCACAAATTCTTCGCTTTCGGGATTCCATTTCAAATTTCGGCCCAAATAGCGAGCAATGTTCAGTATGTGACACAATGAAGCGGTGCGAATACCTGTTTCCATTTCACCTATTGGCGTTTCACCACTGTAAATGCAGTTGATCCAGTCGGTTTCGTGCGACGGAAGCCTGAAATCGGAATGTTCTTTCAGCCAGTTTTCGGCTAGTTCCGGCGGATCGGAAATCATTTTGTCGCGGTCAATTGTGACGTTTCCTTTTTCGCCCAAAAAGATTGCTCCGCCTCGTCCAATCGGTTTGTCCAGCATTTTCACAGTCAATCCATTCTCATATCTGAAACTCAAATTCGGTTTTGAACAGAGTTTGTGTCCACGTTGTCTCGGTTCTGGTTTGTCATAAACAGGAATGTCGAGTTTTTCGCCTTCGACAAAAATTTCGACTGGGCCGGTCTCGTTTAGTCCCATCGCACAATGAATTTGGTCGAATCCGTGCGTTCCCCATCCGGTCATTTCGCCCCCCGAATGGTCGATGCTGGTGAGCCAGCCAGGATTTCCACGCGGAATGAAAATTTCTGGATGAAATGGAATTAGAGGGGCCGGACCGCACCACTGATTCCAGTCGAGTCCTTCGGGAACGGTTTCTCCAGAAAAATTATATTTCCACGGAGTTTCGTAATTGGCGGCGTGAATTTCTTTGACAGCACCAATATGACCTTCTCGTATGAATTGGCAGGCGAGGAAATTTTTCGGCATTGATCTCTGCATACTTCCGCACTGGAATTTGATCCCCGACTTTCGTGTGGCTGCCCGCATCAACTTGCCATCTTCGATGGTGAATGTGACCGGCTTTTCAACATACAAATGCTTTCCAGCAAGTGCCGCATTGACGCAGATGAGTGAACGCCACTGTTCAGGTGTGGCCGTGATAATCGCATCGACTTTTTCATTGTCGATTACCTGTCGATAATCTTGACAAAATTCGCTGATTTCATGTTTTTTGGCCACTTCTTCTGCCCGCTTTTTCCAAACATCGCAGACGCAGATTCCCTGAGTTCGTTTGTCTCGAAGAACAGCTGCAAATACGCCGCCGCCCTGTCTTCCGACACCAATTCCGGCCACGCCAATTCGGTCATTTGCACCGGGCCTCCCATTTTGAGCCAAAACGGAGCGAGGAATGAAAAGAGGAGACGCAATTGCGGCACTGGCCAAAGTGACACCGACAAACGTCGTTTGTTTCAAAAAATTTCGTCGATTCATGGAAGTAAATGGGGAAAGAGTTAATAAATATACTGCGCATTGTCATCAATTAGATGTTTAACCCGCTTTCGTAGAAAGCGGTTGTTTTTCGTGCCAAGTTCATGCCAGCAATGATTTCATCGATTCAACGAGTTGCCGGACGGCTTCGACACTTTTTTGGAATTCGGCTTTTTCTTCTGAACTGAGAGGAATTTCGACGATTTTTTGAACGCCTCCATCACCTAAAATGACGGGAACACCGACGCAATATCCACCGACATTATATTCTTTGTCGCAAAAAACACAACAAGGAATCAGTCGCCGTTTGTCTCGAACAATTGCTTCGATCATTTGCGTTGCCGCCGCCGCCGGTGCATAATACGCACTTCCTGTTTTGAGAAGATTTACGATTTCAGCACCGCCATTTCGAGTGCGAGAAACTATTTCGACAAGTCGATCCGCCGGAATTAACTGAGTAATAGGAATTCCGCCGGCAGACGCGCAGCTAAGAAGTGGAACCATTGTGTCGCCGTGTCCACCGAGCAACATTGCCGAAATATCTTCGACACTGATTCCCAGTTCCATCGCCAAAAATGCACGAAATCGGGCTGTGTCCAGCACACCTGCCTGCCCAATTACTCTGGAAGCCGGAAAACGACTCTTTTCCAGTGCATATTGCGTCATTGCATCGAGTGGATTACTGACGACAATGAGAATCGCATCTGGGCTTGTTTTTGCTATTTTTTCCGCGACAGAACCGACGATTCCAGCGTTCGTTTTGAGGAGGTCATCGCGGCTCATTCCAGGTTTTCTTGCAATACCAGCAGTAATAACGACGACATCACTTCCTGTGGTGTCTCCATAATCGGTCGTTCCTGTGATTCTCGAATCGAATCCGAAAATAGGGGACGCTTCAAAGAGATCAAGACATTTGCCGCGCGGCATATTTTCCGTTTCTGGAATATCGAGAAGTACAATATCTCCCAGTTCGGCGGCGGCGGTCCAGTGCGCCGTCGTCGCTCCAACATGACCACCTCCAATAATTGTGATTTTATTGCGTTTCATTGTGAACAAAAAAGTGTTAATAAAAAGTGTTAATAAAAATAAAATAAATGTGATCACGGAGTTTTGTCCCTGTCCGTATTATAACAGCCGCAGACGGAATTAAAAGTACCAAGTTTCCAATTCACAAGCAGTCACAAGTTTAGACACGTTTTCTGAAATCTTGTTAGTGGACTGTTTATGCACCCCCGCTTGATAGAATTGACGATGATGATAGAATTATCTCCACTGAAGGTGATTTTAGCAGTAATTTCACCTTTTTGTCGTAGTTTTATGGGCGCATAGCTCAGTTTGGTTAGAGCGCGGCCCTGATAAGGCCGAGGTCCATGGTTCGAGTCCATGTGCGCCCACTTCTCCCGAAAACCGTACAAAATTGGATGTTTAGCCAGCTTTCGTAGAAAGCTGTTGTTTCGTAAAAACAGTCCCTTTTGCTGCCGTTAGTTTTAATTATGCATGTTGCAATTATAATGGACGGAAATGGACGCTGGGCCAAAATGCACGGTCTTCCACGACACGAAGGCCATCGTGCTGGTGCCGGGCGAGTTCGTGAAATCTGTGAGGAATGTCAGCGACGCGGATTCAAACAGTTGACGTTGTATTGTCTTTCAAGCGAAAATTGGAAGAGGCCTCCCGTCGAAATTGATTTTTTGATGTCGCTCCTCAGTTCTTATTTGGTCAGTGATCGTTCCACATTAATGGAAAATAATATCCGGTTGTCAATTATTGGACGACGTGCTGGTATTCCGAATGATGTCTTGGAAGAAATGGATCGTAGTATTGCACTGACATCGCAGAACACTGGGATGCAACTTTGTTTGGCAATTAACTATGGAGCGCGGGCAGAAATTGTCGATGCGGTCAAAAAAATTGTCGCGTCGCAAATTCCAGTGGAGGCCATCAATGAAGAGACAATTTCATCGCATTTGTACACAGCAGGAATGTCCGATCCTGATTTGCTGATTCGCACAGCGGGCGAAATGCGTCTGAGTAATTATCTTTTGTGGCAGATCAGTTATGCGGAATTTTGGTGTACATCAAAATGTTGGCCCGATTTCGATTTGGCGACATTTGATGAGGCACTCAGTGATTTTGCGAAACGAACGCGGCGATTTGGGGGTCTCGATGCGGACGTGTCTGTTTAGACAATGTTCATGTTTAATTTGCAGGCATCGATGTGTTCCATGTTCCCGAACGCCTCGTGTTTCAGGACTTTGAAAACGTGACTTTCTCGCCGTTTGCAGTATAAACATCTAATTGATGACGACTCGCAGTATATTATTTATTTTGGCCGATATAAGACGAGGAGTGAGACACCCAGTTCGGCCAATATCGTGATAAGTCGCTGAACACCGCCGACCAAGATCGCTTGAATGACAGCAAGTTGGGCGGCATCTACATTGGAATAACCTTGTTGTCTTAGTAGATGAACAAAATAAACGGTCAAAACTTGGGCAATCACAACTTCGCGGACACCGAATCCGCCTGGAATCATAAGGACGAATCCCAAAACGGTCGAAAGTGCCGCCGCCAGTGTGAATCTTGCCATATTTTCCCAAAAAGGAGCTTCTAAACCGATTCCACGCACAGTCGCCCACAAACTAATTCCGAGTAAAATCCAGCAGATCGACGAATAGATTACACCTATTCCGAGAGTTTTCCATTTCAAGCCTTTCAATTTTTCGTCGATTTCGGGATCGCCGCGTCCGACTCCGAGGCGTTTTGCCATTTTACGAAAAAGTGGCGGCAAAATAGGTAATCCAGAAATGAGCATCAAACCGAGTGAAAGAAGAACGATCCAGAAGGCGTGTTTAATGTCCTGAAACCAAATCATAACAATTAGAGCCGACAGAAGTCCGCCGGTCGCCATCATGACGAGAGTTTCGATAAAAACCGCCGCCGCTGCCACACTGGGACGTGTTTGGTCGCGCCTCAAAAGTCCACTCCGCAAAACGACGACCACCGCTTTTCCTGGAATGTATTTGCCGAGATGTCCAATGTAATATGCACGAAATGATTCATAAAATCCAGGCGATTGTCCGAGAGACTGCATCGAATATCGCCAAAAAATCATTCCTGGCAAGTAACCGACGATATAAAAAAGTATCGAAACGAAAAGCCACCAATAATTCGGATGCCATTCATATTGTTGCAAGCTGTCCCAAGATCGATACAATTCGACACTGACCCAGCTGAGAGTGGCGACCACTATCGCAATTTTGAAAAGAAGAATCAAATAGCTTTTTAATTTGGGATTCACTGAATTTGGTTCGGTTTCGGAAAAACCGATTTGATTTAGGATGTTTGACGCGTTTCCAAAATTACTACAAAGCATTATATTATAAAATCTCAAACAAACAAGAGTTTAGACGCTTTTCGCCTAAACGTGCTGTTTTTATCGCTGTTCGAGCCGGTGTGTGAACACCGGAAAAATAAAAGTGTGCCGATGCAGCGAGCCGCCAACGTAAGTTGGTGGGTTTATTCACCCAGCTTGATTTTTTTTCGTTTCTGACTACAATGGGACACGAAGATCATTGTGTATACTGAGTTTTCCCTTTGCGAGTGAAACCAATGCAGCGACAATGTCCAATAACGAAGAAACAAATATGATGCAGTCGGCCAATGTTCTCGTGGTCGATGATGATCCTGCAATCACGCAGCTGCTGACTCATTTGCTCGAAATGGGAGGGCACTCTGTTCGCGCCGCAGCAGATGGAAATGAATGTCTTCAAATGATCTTGCAGGAGTGTCCAGACGTTCTAATCGCTGATTGGAACATGCCGGGTTTGGACGGATTAGAACTTTGCCAGCGTGTGCGAGAACTACACACAAGAAAGGTTCTTCCCCATTATACCTATATTCTGCTCCTCACCGCACAATCAGGAAAACATTATTTGATTGAAGGACTAGAAGCAGGCGCAGATGATTTTATTGAAAAAACTTATGACAGCATCGTCAGTCTGCAAGTCGAAATCAAAGCTCGACTAAATTCAGCTCTGCGAACTCGAAGATTGGAGCAAAACCTCGAATTTGCGGCGAAATACGATGCACTGACATCGCTTTTGAATCGTCTGACATTTTTTGAACTGGCGCAGGTCATTTGGGAACGCTCCATTTTGAATAAATTTCCATTGTCGGCAATAATGCTCGACTGCGACTTTTTCAAACGTGTCAATGACATTCACGGACATGCGGCGGGTGATATTGTTCTCAGGGAAATCGCACATCGCATCAAAGAGTCCTCCCGCGCCTCTGATATTGTATGTCGATATGGCGGAGAAGAATTTTGCGTTTTGCTCCCCGGATGTGATGAAATAACTGCTTGGAGCTGGGCAGAACGCATCAGACTTCAGTTTGAATCGAGTCCAATAAATCGTGATAATTTGGACATTGGTGTCACTGTGAGTTTTGGAATTGCCGAGCGACTCGACAAAATGACCACTTTCGACACACTTGTTGAAAACGCCGATCAGTCTCTATTGATGGCAAAAGATTCGGGAAGAAATCGATGTGTCCGACATTCTATGCTCGACATGATTGAAGCTGAATCACCTGAACGACTCAGAGGAACACGACGACTCTTTGACGGATTCGTTGCACGCGATGTAATGACTCCTTTTTCGACTTCGTTAAATGCTGATGTGACTGTCGCAACTGCTGCCGAAATGTTGCTCAGATCGGGCGACGAATCCCTTCCTGTTGTCGATTCGGATGGTAATTTACTCGGAATGGCAATGGAAAAAAATCTGATTTCGGCGATTGGTAACTTGGAGCGATGGTCGGAACCGCTGGGTGATCTGTTGACAACAACGGTGGTGAGTTATCCAACAGAAACGCCGCTTCGTGTTATTTATGAATTCTTGTGCCGAGTCACAACTTCCCGAATTATTTTGGTCAATGGCAAAATGCCTGCTGGATATATTGACCGGATTCCGTTTTTTGCGTGGCTTCGAGGACACTGGGCAAAACAGTGCGAAAATCCAGATGATGTAATTCCGCAAAAATCGCAATTGGATGTTTAGCCAGCTTTCGTAGAAAGCTGTTGTTTTTTTATATCATTCATGAAAGGAACAACGTATGAAACGCATTGACACGATTTTAAATTTTCTCGAAAATCGAGCCGGATTATCCGCGACACGAAATCCGTTGCACATTACTGTCATGCTGCTCTGCATGACACTGTTGACGACAACTCTGGTGTTCTGTCAGGAAAATACAACGGATAAAAAAACTTTCTTTGTCGACATGCTCGGCACAGACGGCTTAAAATCGTACCGAATTGATAAAACAGTTGCGGAATTTCCTGAAAAAATCGACCTTTCAACTCCGGAAGCCGCTTACGTTACGCAAAAACAACTGATCGCTTCTGGCAGAAAGGACAAAATCGAACAGCTTGAAAAAGTTCATTACACGAAAATCAAAATTTCCGATAGGGAACGAAAAGGTATTGAAAGTATCAGCGAGGAGGCGGGAAATGAATACAAGAAAAATTTTGTCGTCCTTGAAGTCATTCCATTCGGCAAAGATCGGGCTTTTGTGTATGGTTTACAAGATGGAAAAATGTATGACGGGAACTATTTCCAGAAGAAAGAGGACGGACTCTGGTATAATCAGGGAAACGACCAAGCGTATGAACTTGAGCGTTTGGCAGCTCAATTGAAAGAGGTGATAGCTCGTGAAACGGCAAAAGATTGCACTTCAATTTTGAAGTTTATTTCTGAGAATCCTTTGGCAAAACTGCCAATACATGCGACTCGTGTTGACAAACGCATTATTGATTTTCCCGATAAATTTGATATGTCTTCGCCGGAAGCCACTTATGCGACCCAAAAACATCTACTTGTGTCAAATGCAAGCGACAAAATCGAACAGCTTGAAAAGTTACAATGGGGCGGCGGAAAAATACCAGCGGGGCGGGAACGCAGCGAATTATCTAATCCAGTTGACGAAAAATCGGCGAAAACCTATAAAAAGGAGTTTATCGTTTACGAAGTTGTGCAATTTGGCGACGACATTGCATTTGTGTTTGCACTGCGAAAGTTCGACAATTTGTATGACGGAAATCTTTTCAGGAAGAAAGAGGACGGAAAGTGGTACAATCTCGGCAATTTCCAAGACTTCGACCCGGCTGAGCTGGCGGCGGAGGTCATCAAACGTGTTGCTGAATACATCGAGCCGGTGCGCATCGAGCCGGTGCATTAGCACCGGCACTTGTCGTTTTAGCTCCATTTTCTGAAAACACAGTGCAGAAACGGGTTGTTTTGATGACGCTTTTATTGTAAATAAACCTACTATTCGTATCAGTTGCCCCAAAGTACCACCGTCAATGCGGTGCTTTCGCACCAACCTTAATTTTACCAATGAGGAGAATTGACATGAGTGAATTTCAAACAAAAGCATGTGAATTGATACAACGCTTGCCGGAAGATAAAACAAAATTGGTCTTCTCGCTGTTGTTTCACACTGCACTTAACTGCGAAGATGGTTTGTTTCAAAACGACATGGCGTATTTTAGCTCGATTCCCGGATACGTTGATAGCCTTATTGAAGCGTCTGCTGTACAAAATGCAGATTGTACGGAGGACATCGGATGGAATATACACTAATTTTTACGCCTCATGCGGTGAAAGACAAGCTGAAATTGGAACAATCGAATTTGCACAAAAAAGCGATTGAAATCCTCTCGATCATAAAGCGAAATCCTTATCAAAACCCGCCAAATTACGTTGGCGGCTCGCTGCGCACCAATTCGGACACGATGTCATAAAGACGAAAAAACGCAGTCCGAAAATGACAATTTGATTTTTCAAACAAATTTCGTAAAAAAGATTCGTCGAAAGACAATCGCTGAAATTGGTGCGACGGCGGCAGTTTTTCTCTTTCTTGCTCTGATTCGTAAGTTGAAAAGGGTTCATGTTTTGGAGGTGTTTCAAGTAATTGACGCACCAATTCACAAAAACAGTCAAAAGATGGGGCTGTTCGATATAAAATCGGGATTCCTCGCACTGGTTTATGCGTCGTCCAAATGAGAATTTGCTGGGATGTCCAGCCGAAATGCCGAAGTCGGAATTGATTCCACCAAGAAAGCTGCTCGTATCCATCTAAAAAGAAAACAAATGGTTCTGATGTCTCTTTTTTTTCAGAATCATGTTTTTTCTCAGATGGTTCTCTTGTGTCGGGACGAAAATCGGGAGGAATTTGCCGATTTTCATCATTCAGCATAACAAATTTTGTTGTGCATCCACGCCGCCGCAAATCCAACGAAATTGTGTGCAAAAGTGTTGATTTGCCAGAACCATGCGGCCCAATTACTTGCCAGATTCCAGATTTTTCATTTCCGTTGCATAAAATTTCAGTCAGAATTTGTTCGCACTCACCCTTTCTGAAACGATAAGAAAACACGCCGGGCTTCCAATAAGTCGTCGCAAAAGGATTCGTAGAACTGACACATAAATTTTTCATTTCGTTTTGGGAATGGTCACTTCCCATTTGATTTCAGTCGAATCAGGCGTTTCCAGTGTCACTGCGATCCAGCCTGCTTTGTGTTCCTGCATGACTTTTTGGCTTGATTGGTCGCTCATGGAAATCAATTGCAGATTCGACTTTCCAGTCGAGGTTTTCACATCTGCATTTTTCCCGTCCCCAAAACCAGCGGGAAGATATATCTGGAGCGTATATGGATCGTTTGCGACAACTTTGCTCGTTCCAGAAAGCGTGTTTGTCGCAGCATCCCATTTTTCATCGGACAAGTCGATGATTCCCTGCGTGATATGGCCAGATGTGCTAATAACTTGTGGAATCGCATTTTCATCCGTGATTTTTCGAATCGCAAAGACTTTGCAATCTGCCGGAGGAATGGCGACCGAAATTTCGGCTGGTTCAGAAAAAACGACTCCCGGAATGTTTTCCCAAAAATTATATGTCACATATTGAACCATGCCTGCATCAGATTGGCTGTTCGTCTCTTTGTTGGGAACCAAATCGGATGGTTTGAACGAGATATTCGCCGATTCTTTGTCATTCCAATTAAAAAGAGCCACAACATCACGTCGCAATTCGCCCTGTTTTTGATCGGTCAAATGCCAGATTTTTGGCAAGTCTTCTCGAAAAAGATCAATTGGCCGAACTGTTTTGAGTCCATGTGGAGCAAGTGTGCGGCGCAAAATTTCGAGCCGATCATCTGAAAGGTTCGGGAGCCAGTCGCTCATTGCAAAAAGTTGGCCGGTGATGGAAACCCACGTCACAATAAGTCGTGCGTGTTCAAATGGCATCGAATTTCGCACATAAACCGGATCGGGATCGTTCCACCAAATGCGTCCATTCATGAAATAACGATTTGATCCGTGCCATGGGCCTCGCTTCAAACTGTTCCAGTCTGCGCCATTGTCAGGTCCGACTCGCATGGCATCGACAAAACCCGCAGAAGGAAGCATCATTCGCATATTTTGAGAGACATTGCAGCCAAGAATGAATGCTTCTGGGGCCGCTTTTCGGATGATGTCCAGACCAGTGCAATATGCTTCAACAGGCGTTTTGGTCGCATCGTCATAAATCGCCTCGCCAAAATCGTCGGCAATGTACTCGTTGTTGATATAAAGTTGGTCGCACGCCATTCCAGTCCAAAGTCCATCGAGTTTGAAGTAGTTGAATCCCCAGTCATCTGCAATCCTTTTCGTGCAATCACGCAAATAGTTCTGAACATCAGGTCGTGTCATGTCCAGCGATGTTCCGCCCCAAAATGATTCGTATGGAGCATCGATTTTGTTGACTGTCTGTGGATAAAATCGTTTGCTTTTTCCTTTTTCATCGACTTCATCAGTTCGACCACTTTTAACATACCACTCTTTTGGAAAATGG
>JBOFGF010000347.1:0-2053 GCA_051649005.1 Thermoguttaceae bacterium
CGCCGTATTCTCTGATTGTTCCACTTTCCGAAACATCTCATTCGTTTTGTAGTCAGTTTTGTCGTCACTTCTGGACAAGCGTTTTGTCAGAAGCGATTAATTTCCCCCGTTTCAAAAGGAGCTTCAAATGAACAAGAAAGTATTTTGCTGTCTGTTTGCGTCATTGCTTGTCGTCGTTTTGGCCACGAGTGCCGCCGCCCAAGAACCAGTCGTCGCCCCGGCCATGACCGCTCAGTGTGACTGCATTTCGCCGGCATGTGGATGTCCAAGTCCAGTGTGTCTGCGAACATGTGTTCCATGTCGTGCCCGTGTTGTTTGTGCCCCTCCGTGCTTTGACGCATGTGGCACACCAGTGGTCTGGCGACGTGGATTTTTCGGATATGTTCGGCCTGTTTATGCCGCGCCAGTTTATCGATGGGGTGCTTATCGAGGATATTATTTCTAATATACTGGTGACATGAAGATATTTTTTGAATCTATTTGTCCGATTATCCGTTTTCACAAGAAGACAGGCAAATAAGAAATAATACTGTGCATTGTCATCAATTAGATGTTTAACCTCCACTTTTGCAGTACGAAATATGCAGTACGAAATAGAAAGTGTGGGTTTTGCCAAAAGAGCAAATTTCTAAAAATGACACGAAAAAAAGTATCGTTTTATGGCGGTGCGCAGTATTGTAAAATAGTAAATTCCGCAAAAACTCCCCCCATTTCCAATGAATTGTGCCCGCAGCAGGGCGCGGTGGTTTTGGGTGGTTTTGATGCACAAACATGTCTTTGTTTGACGAATTTATTGTTTTACTTTTTCTGAGAGGAAAAAAAGATCAATTGTCGAAAGTCAATTAGAAATGTTGATTCGAAGTTTTTGGATTATTATTTTGCTTCTCGGGTGGAATGCTTTGCTTTCATCTGAGGAGCTTTCTGTGCAACAAGAGCAGCTTGCTGGACGTTTTGTCCAACTCGAACGGCTTCTTTTGCGTCTGAATGAAGTTTTTGCCAGCACGAATCCACAGCGAGCACAGTTACTGAAAAAGGGGATTCTCACCAGCAAGGAAAAATTACTGGTGGTGCGGCTGGACAATTTGGTGCGACAAATTGAGCGCGGACAACTGACCGATGCCATTTTGTCCCAAGAAAGTGTCGAAAAAGATTTTTTTGAGCTTTTGCTGCTTCTTGAACAGGCAGATCGGGAGGAACGACGCACTGCTGAAAAAGAGAGTATTAAAGAGTTTCTCCGAAATCTCGACGAAATTTTGCACCGAGAACGCTCTCTGAAAAATCGTGTTGTCCAAAGTGACGAAAAAATGCTCCAGTCGCTGCAAGAAGAGCAAGAATCTGTGCGACAAAAAACGCACTCTCTCGAAAATCAAATTGCAGAACAAGGAAATTCTGAAAAACCGATAACAGAGCAATCGGTTTCTTCCCCTGTTTCTGATTCGAAATCTGATTCCAAATCGGAATCGAAATCGGAAAAAAATCTTGATTCAAATGCGCAAAAAAAAGGCGAATCTGCTGACAATACAACTGATTCGGCATCACAATCTGCGCAGAATCAGTCGGAGAGTCCGGCAAATCCAAAGCAGGAATCCACTTCTCCGACAGAACGAGCACTAAATAGGGCCGCAAAACGAATGTCGGAGGCGGAAAAACGACTCCGCGCCGCCGAAAAAGATGCGGCAATGCAGGAACAGGAAGAAGCAATTGCCGAACTGCAAAAAGCAAAGGCGGAACTGGAAAAAATTTTGCGACAATTGCGAGACGAAGAAATACTGCAAACATTGGAAAAATTGGAAACACGTTTGAAAAGAATGTGCAAACTCGAAGAATCAATTCGCACACAAACGACGCAGCTTCGACAAGAACGAGAAACGGCGACCGAATCTCAAATGCGTCAAATCGGTGTTCGCGCTGGTCAAATATCATTCGACCAGCAATCCGTGATTGATGATTCAGATGCGGCTCTGATTTTACTGCGAGAAGATGGAACAGCGCGGGCGATTTTGGAATCGCTCCTTCTGGCTCGATTCGACATGACCGAATCGAAGCGACGCCT
>JBOFGF010000348.1:0-2249 GCA_051649005.1 Thermoguttaceae bacterium
TTTCTCGTTTTGTTCTGCTCGATCACATGGACTGGCTTTCGTATCACTTGTATCCATCTCTCGTTTCTGAGTGGGATGCCATTTTGGACCGAATGACAGACAAAGCTCGAATTTTGTGGCGAAGTGGAGGTCTAAGAACCGAATATATTGACTCCGTGCCCGTCAAACATCGTGGAAAAGAAACGACACTGAGCAAAATTTTGACATATCAAACCGAAAAAGCAGAGGAACTCCATAAACTGGACCGTGTTCACACTTATGCGAGTTTTTACATTGCAGACGTTGAACGATGAACTCGTTCAAAAACTACACGAATCGCGCAAAATTGGATGTTTTGCCAGTTTCGCTTTGCGAAACAATTAAGCACTGCGTAGAAAGCTGTTGTTTCGTTCAGCGAGCCGCCGATGTCAATCGGCGGGTGAATTGAAAAAATCACCACAATCAAAAGCGACATTTTGTCGCCGTTTTCCGTATACGATCACATTTTCTGGGATGGGATGTGGTGATTTAGACTTGTCACTCGTACATTTGCGACTCACTGAAACCGCAGATTTGTTGCTAATTTGTGCCGATGTGGGTCGATTTGTATGTTTTGTATCTTTTATGCGACTCAGTCGCCTGAGAATTTACCGTTTTGCACCACAAAGACGCAAAATAATGTTGTGCCGCCGCACCGCTTTTTCCGAAAATGAGAGAGGGTGCTTCTTTGTCGAATAGTTTCGATGTAATAGGCAATTTGGGAAAATTATTCCTATTTTCTGAATTTTCTATTGTCGAAGTTTGGTTTTGATACTAGAATATACCGAGTAATTTGTCGAATTTACATCTCGACTTCTTATGTACTCGATATGTGCGTCTAAATCGAACCCAACAAGGAGGTGTGACAGTGCGAAATTGTTTTAGTTTGCGAAATTGTTTTAGTTTGCGAAATTGTTTTAGTTATAGTGTTGTTGTTGCTGTTTTAGTGATCCCCATTTTTTTCACGTTTTTTTTGATTTTGGGTGAGATGTGGTCGTCGGTGTCGGCTCAAACGGCACTGCCAATTGACGTTTCTCCACAAGTTTTTGTTCGGACTCCAGATGCGTCTGCGAAGTGGCTGGTCGATTTTCGACCAATTGACGATGTGACGAATCCGGCCCGAAAACTTCAGATCATCACAATAGTTGATCCTGAATTGAAGCGTATTTGTGTTTATCAACAAGATTTGTTGGCGGGAACGGTCCAGCTTTGTAGTGTGCGAGCACTGGACCAAGATTTACTTCTCGACCAATTTAATGCCATTCGACCGACCCCCCGCGATTTGGAGGAGGAGGCGAGACGACTGAATATTCGGTAATTTCTCGAAAAATCGAGAACGAATCACTGTTTGATTCCGTTATTACAAAAAGTTATTACGAAAGATGCGGCCATGAATTCCGACTATTATTCACTGGAAAAAGTTGCAGAGGTTTTGGGACTTCCCACGGCGGAGGTAAATCGATTACGAGAAAAAAATAGTCTGCGCGCTTTCCGCGATGGCGCAAGTTGGAAATTTCGGAAAATAGATGTCGATAACTATCTTGCCGAAACTATCAAAAATCGTGGAAAATCGGATCAGAGCAGCGAGTCAGATTTTGATTTGCTGGGAATGGATGCCGATGAGGAAACTCCGACGTTATTGGCGGACTCCGTTTCGTTCGATTCTTTGATGGAAGACGGACTTTCACTGAGTGGTGATATTGTAAATGGACCATCAAAACCTGGTTTAGACCTTTCAAAACCGGTTGACAATGATGCTTTGGTCGTTGCTGACGATGATTTGATGTTGGTTGATGACGAACTTTCATTGGCCGACGAACCAGCTGTGTATGCGTCAAAATCATCATCGCCGACATCTTCAGTGCAGTCTTCTGCGTCTAAATCGTCGCTTTCGCCATCACAAAAAATTGCTGATTCACCTCTTGATGATGACGATTTTATTCTCGATTCCAGCGATTCTGATCTCTCCATTGACTTTGACGAAGACAGTGCGCTGCTTTTGCTCGATGATTCGGACAACACTCCAGTTCCTTCGTCATCTGCATCGAATTTGAAGTCAGCATCCGCGAAAATTGAAGCACCAAAAAGTGATCAGGCCGATTTGGATGCAGATGATGATATTTTCACTCTCGCCGAACATGACTTTCATACACCGGAAGATACTTCGACTGTTTCGATTCAAATTGCAGATGACATCGAAGATGAATTTCAACTGGACCCAGGAACTGGTC
>JBOFGF010000349.1:0-6895 GCA_051649005.1 Thermoguttaceae bacterium
GACGTATGTCTTTTTTGGTGGACTGAAAGCATGTGCATGGGCCGACCTGTTACAAGGTTCTGCACTTATTGTCGGAGGAGGAATCGTCCTATATTTTGCCATGCTCGCACTTGGAAATGCGGATTCGACCACCATTGAAAGAGCGTTTGAGACGATGAACCATCAATCGACAGTCAAATTATCCGATTCTGTGGCGACGCAATTGAAAGCAAGCTCGTCCGGCTGGGAACGATTCACTCTGTTGAACGCCGGAAAACTTCGCATGAATTTGCCCTGGTCTGATGGTGTAATTCCAATAACCGCTTTAATGCTCGGACTCTGGATTCCAAATTTGTATTACTGGGGACTAAACCAATATATCATGCAGCGAACACTCGGGTCGAAGTCGCTCGCCGAAGGACAAAAAGGAATCGTATTTGCCGCCTCAATGAAATTGATTATTCCATTCATCGTCGTTTTTCCTGGACTCATTGCTTTCAATTTATTTCATGAAGATATGCGAGAAAGTGCCGCATCACATCCGAATAACGGACATGTCCTCGCAAAATTGGAAACACAAAAAGAGTCAGCACAAAAAGAGTCAGCACAAAAAGTTGAAAAGCCGAGCGTTTTTCCATTTGATGCCGATTTTGCAAAAGTGCAGCAAACAAAAGCCGCCGAAATTGTCGCTTTTAACGCTTCTGTTGCACAAATATCGATTCCAGACACCGATATTTCAGGCTGGAAAGAACTGCATGAATTGAATCAAAATGCTGTCGAAGTGGCGACAAAAAATGGGGCCACTGCCGAAAAACAACTGGCTGGATACGACCACGATGCGGCTTTTCCACTTTTGATGAAAAAACTCGTTCCACCAGGTGGATTTCGTGGCTTCATTTTGGCGGCCATGCTGGGAGCCGTCATCAGCTCACTCGCATCAATGTTGAATGCAGCTTCAACCATTTTTACGATGGATTTATACCGCGAATACATCCACAAAAAAGCATCTGATACGAGTCTCGTCCTCGTCGGTCGAATTTGTGTCATCGTCTTCATGATCACGAGTTGTCTTATTGCACCGCAATTGAATCGTCCAGAACTCGGAGGCATCTTTCACTTCATTCAGGAATTTCAGGGATTCATCTCGCCGGGTATTTTGGCAGTTTTCCTTTTCGGATTTCTGTCAAAACGTGCTCCTGCCGCATGTGGCCCAGTTGCATTGCTCCTGTCACCAGTAGTTTATGCACTTCTCAAATGGGTTTTGTTCCCAAACATGGCATTTTTGGATCGAATGGCAATTACACTGGCAACTGTTTTTGCTGCCATGATTTTGCTGCGTCTGATTGCTCCGCGCAAAACTCCGTACTCACCAGTTGCGACGACTAATTTGGAGATGCGAACTTCTCGAAGTGCGCTGGTCGGTGGAATTATTGTACTAATTATTGCTGCTATTTTATATGCGTATTTCTGGGACTATTCCACTCCAATGTTCTCGTAAAAACAGAAACAGTAATAATACTAAAAATGATTTAATACCCGCAAATACCTCTCCTCACTTTTTAGGAGGGGGATTTTGGCACATCAACACAACTTTGGTTTACTGATCATATTGCTTATTGTTCTACTGCTTATTAGTTACAAAAAATGAATCCACCTTATTTCGTTCCGCTTTTCTTTTAGGAAAATGGGACTACTCCAATTTGATGCCGAAAAAGTTTCTCACCACTGCAACAATGCAAAAACAAGTTTGGTGGTACAACAAACAATGTCAATTGTTCGGAGTACTATTATTCTTCGGAAGTATTGTTGCATGGTTTGTTTCCATTGCCTTTTTTGCATATCTGGCAAACTCGCTGGTATGTGGAATCGGTTTTGTGACAGATGTCGCAGTGAATCAACCGATGCAACAATTTCCAATTGTTTGGTGGGGCATTTTTATCGCTTTTCTTGCCAGTTTTTCTTTTTATGGATTCACGAGAGGACACGATTTCATGTCGCTGGATGGACTGGCGGAATCGCCACTTTTTGCACCTGTTGGTGCTGGTTCGTTTGGATGGCGAATGAATCAAATGAACTGGGGTTTTGAAATTCTTCTGTTTGCCCCAATGGCAATGAAACAAGGTATTTACTTCTTTTTTTATGAGCCAATTCGTGTTACAAACGATGATTATCATTCTGCGATTGCTCTTTATTCTGATTTGCTCTCTGAGAATTCATGGTTCGTTGTTCCCAGAGACAATTGCATTGAACAGTCGGCATCGTGCATTGAACAGTCGGCATCGCTTCTCTTTCGACTCGGTTATATTCGGTATTCTGAAAATCGAGACGGGAGCATTTCCATTCGCATTCCATCGAATGAATCAGACTTATATTAGTTACAAATGCCACATTTTGTAACATGAAATACAACTTGCAGGCCTTTTATTTTCCACTCCCCAAAAAACATACTCATAAATCAAAACGAATTGCACGCAAAAACCACCGACTTCATCGAAACTTGGTAATACTGCGGCGGAAAAGAAGCATCGTCTCACCTTTTTGTAATGTATGACCGATTGACATCAAAAGATTGACATCGTGTGACTTACATCCATTTCAGATTACTTTATTATTTCAGATTATGTTTTCAATATCTATTCAGTTTGCCGTTTTTAAACGGAATTTTTTTGCATATCTTGCAAATCCGACTGGATATGTTTTTATCGGCGTATTTGTTCTCCTCTGCTCGGTCGCCGCTTTTCTGCCAGATGAATTTTTTAACACGAATCTGGCGAGTCTCGATCAACTAAATTTGTGGTTTCCTCTGATCATGTTAGTTTTTGTTCCGGCAATTACGATGGGAATATGGACAGAAGAAAGAAAACAAGGAACAGATGAACTGCTTTTAACATCGCCTGCAAACGACCTCGATATTCTTCTCGGAAAATTTCGCGCCGCAGTGATGATTTATATTCTCGCTCTCCTTTTTTCACTGGTGAGTAACTGGGGAATCTTGTGTTATCTCGGACATCCTGACTCTGGTCTCTTTCTGGCAACTTACATCGGATATGGACTCGTCGGAATAGCAATGCTTTCAATTGGAATGATCGCCTCATTTCTTTCCACGAATTTAACTGTTTCGTATATTTTGGGTGCAATTTTTTGTGTTCCATTCATTGCCATTCAGTGGGCCGCCTCTGCGCCGATTCCAGAAAATATCGCTCGTTTTGTTGCCGAATGGAGCATTCCATCTCAGTTTTCCCCTTTTGGACGTGGAATTATTCCTGTCTCAAATTTTTGTTACTTTTTTGTCATTGTTGTTACATGTTTATATGGATGCCTCGTTTTGATGGGATGTCGTCGGTGGACAGCTCATCGACATCTTTCGGAAATGACTCACTCGATTATTCGTGTCACTTCTCTTTTTGTACTTGGAATGAGTGTCTGCTTCATTGTGAAACAACACAATATGCGATTTGATTTGACAGAAGAACGACTCAGCACACTTTCTCCACAAACGATTCAGCTCTTGAAATCTTTGCATTCCGAATATCCAGTCGCCATTGATGCCTATTTGAGTCAGGACGTTCCAGAGTGGTATGCGCAAACTCGACTCGATATTGTCGCGACTCTCGATGCGATTCAGGCGACTTGCGGCTCAAATGTCTCGATTCAGATTCACGACATCAAACCGAATACCGAGGAAGCTCTCATTGCTGATCAGCGATTCGGAATGAAACCACAAATGATTTCGTACACTTCTCGTGGTGTGAAAGAACAACGTCCATTGTTCATGGGAGTGGCGTTTCGATGCGGTTTGCGCACCGTTTCACTGCCATTCATTGATCGCGGTCTCTCCGTCGAATACGAATTGATTCACGCATTCGATTCCGTGATTGCACCGAAGAAAAAACGAATCGGAATTCTCAAAACAGATGCCCCGCTGTTCGGACGTTTCAATCCAGCGATGTATACGATGTTGCCACAGTGGCAAATGATCGACGAGTTACAAAAACGGTTTACTCTCGTTGAAGTCGATCCTCTTGAACCGATTCGAGAACGATTTGACGTTCTTATTGCAGTGCAGCCTTCTGCGATGGGACTTTCGGAAATGAATCATTTTGTCGGTGCAATTCGAACTGGACAGCCGACAATCATTTTCGAAGACCCACTGCCGATTTATGTTTCTGAAAGTGTGCCAGGAACATCAATGTCGAGAATTCCTGAATCGCCGATGCTTTCAATGCTCGGACGAACGATGCCAAAAGGGGATTTATCGCAATTGTGGAATCTTCTTGGTGTTCAAATCGACGGCGGTTTCGTCGCCTGGCAAGATTATTCGCCGATTCGCAAATTAGCTCAAATTCCACAGGGATTCGTCTTTTTAGATCGAAGTGGCGATGACTCGACTGTTTCGGGAACGAAAAGACAGACACCATTTCATCTAAGCGATCCAGCAACAAAGTATTTGGACTATTTGATGTTGCCACTTCCAGGATCGATTACTCCATTTCCTGTGAAAAAAAATGCGGATGAAATGAAACAAGTTCGACATATTCCGGTTTTGCGCACATTCCAAAAACCAGCTGGAACGGCAAAAACAAAAGACGTGATCGATTCAATTACAAAAAATAGCAATTGGAATGACTTGCCGCGAGAAGAACTCGAAAAACCAATCAATTTGGCTGTTCGTATTCAGGGATGTTACACAAATCATCTATCTTCAACTAAATCGCCAACTAAATCGCCGGAGGATGCCAATGAAAATAATCCCGAAACTGTTAATACTGATGAAACAGTGGAATTAAATGTGTTGCTTGTTGCCGACATTGATATTTTATCGGATGCTCTGTTTCAATTGCGGCGACTTGGAAACATGCCGGGATCGGGAATCAATCTGAACTTTGATTCCGTTTCTTTTCTTTTGAACGCAATTGACGACATGACGGGCGACGAACGATTTCTGACGATTCGAAATCGACGTCCAAAATATCGTACATTATCAAAGTTTGACGAAAGTACTGACGAATTTCGCCAGAAAGCAGGGGAGCAGCGAGAAATGTTACAAAAAGAATTTGAATCCCAGAAACAGAAGGCGGAATCAAAATTACAAGACACATTAAAACATCTCGAAAAACAACTTGAATCAGGCGAACTTGGCGACAGTGAGGCGGGCCGCAAAATGCTCGCTGCTGAAATGGCAGAACGAAAACGACTTTCACTCGAAATTCTGCGTCTGGAATGGAAACGTAAAATTGATACAGATCGCTCCGAAGTCGATTTGAATGAACAGATTCGGCGGATTCAGGGACGTTATAAATTAGCGGCAATGTTTATCCCGCCGATTCCACTTTTTTTCGTCGGAATCTGTGTGTTTTTATATCGACATCGAATTTTGTATGAAGGAATTCCCGAATCGAGAAGACGACCCAAAAACCCAATTCAGTGACCACATAAATTCCGTTCCCAAACAAATTCATTTCTCTCAAACAACTTCATTTTTCCCAGACAATTTCATTTTTTCAAAGGAAACCATCTCATGTTTTTGATCCGTTTTTTGATTGTTTTTGCCGTCATTCACACTTGTTCTGTTGTAACTTTTGCGCAGTCTGATCAGCACACGCCTCTCCGCCCCGATTGGAAGCTCGTTTGGAGCGACGAATTTGATGGCCCTGAAATCGACACGAAAGTCTGGAAATACGAAAAAGGATTCGTCCGAAATAAAGAACCACAGTATTACACGGACAGAAAAGAAAATGCGTATATCGAAAATGGCAATCTCGTCATAGAAACACGACTTGAAAATTTTAATGAAGCTCCATATACATCGGCGAGTTTGAACACAAAAGGGACGAAGTCGTTTTTATATGGACGAATCGAAATGAGAGCGAAATTGCCACATGGCCCCGCAATTTGGCCAGCTTTTTGGACAATGGGAGTCGAACATGGATGGCCAAAATGTGGTGAAATCGACATCATGGAATTATGGGGAGGAGAAAACAAAAGATGGGGAGAGAACAAGACTGGTGGCTGGGGCGACGGAGTTAGCTGTGCAAAAGCTCACTGGTTTGATGTCGAAAGCAATAAAAAAACGGAGAATGTCGGCAATTGTATCGAAATTCCGAATGGAGCAAAGTGTGCGGACGACTATCATATTTATGCAATCGAATGGGATGCTGAAAAGATCACTTGGTATTTTGACGAAACGGTCGTCGACACGATGCCTATTAAAACAGAAGGACAAATAATGGGTTTTCGACAACCTCACTATATTCTCATCAACACAGCCATTGCTCCTTATGTGAAGCCCGGCCCAGATGCGAAAATGTTCCCAACTCGTTATATTATTGATCATATTCGTGTTTATGAAAAATGATCATTTGCAGGAACAATGATCTTTTTCAAGAAAATACCGGCAAAAAATGAGCTGTGCTTAAATAAAGCGAACCATTCCCAAAATAATGACAAAAACGTCATTTGCGTTCTGTCAAGTTGCGGACGAACCAAAAATATCGTATGCGTTCACGGGGTTTGTTTATCGAGCCGGTGCGTGAGCAGCGGCATTAAATCAACTTTTTACGATAAAATTCAACTGCCATGAAATTGCATTTCCGAATCCCGTCGGGATTCAATAATGGTAGAAACACGAACATCAAAAACGTCAGATCGGGGTTCAATATCGGAGACCATAATTCAACTCCGACGGAGTTGTGTGTTTTGGTGGGCAATTCGTTTCTACCATAATTGAACGCCGACGGCGTTCGGCCCCAACAAAACCCGCCAACTTACGTTGGCGGCTCGCCAAAACGCGGCGGCTCGCCAAAACGCCGGCGGCTCGCCAAAACGCGGCGGCTCGCCAACATACCATGATCGGTTCTGCAACATAACTACTATTTTGCAAGTGCTGTGTCTATTTTTACGCAAAACGTTTCAAGCT
>JBOFGF010000350.1:0-10233 GCA_051649005.1 Thermoguttaceae bacterium
TTACAACAACATAATTCAAACACTCACACCAATTTTTTCTCGTTTTTCGCTTCTCGTTTTTCACTTCTCGTTTTTCGATTCTCCAAACAGCAGCCATGCAGGCGAGCCGCAATAGAAACCGAAATCATTTCCGTAACTACTCGGAGTGCGAGTCCCCAAACGTACAATGGCGACCGGCTTTCCATATTGTGCGGCAACAAGAACGGGATCGGCTGCGCCACTCACATCACCTGAAATTGGATTATCGGCATCACCACGAATTGGCAATGCGGAACTTGTATTTTCGAGATAAACAACTCGTGTGACATATCTGCCCGCAAGTGCTAATTCAATATCTTCCTGTGTTAAAAAGATCGGGATCGGAAATTCAAGTTCAAGTCCCGCCGGCGGAAAAGTGCGTCCGATGATATGCACTGTCGGAAAGACTTCTTGGCCTGGATGATGAGGGATATTTGTGATACGAATACGATAATCATATCCCAATTGGAGTCCGATTGGACGCTGTGTCGATGATTCTGCCGCCGTTTCAATAAATTGCGTTCCCCGCGCAACAGAAATGCGTGTTCCTTCCGGTCCTGAAATTTGAACCGGCTGAAAGTAAATTGGTGGATAATAGACCTGCGGTGAACTCGCCAAAGCAATCGGCGGAGAAGAAAGCAGATCAGGGGAGGGGGCATAAATTGGTGAAACGGTCGTCGATGCCACTAAAACAGGGGAGGGGGCATAATTTGATGCCCCATTTTGAACGAATGACGGCGGGGCGAGCGGCGACTGTGCCACTGTAAACAGTGTTGAAAACACCAGACTCAAAATAAAGAAGGCCGAAATCCGTTTCATCGTTCTACAGACGTTTAGTCGTGTTTTGTGTGAAACACGATGCGTGGCCCGGTGATATTGGAATATCCCGATTAATTGTACGACCAAAATATCCGTTTTATGTCGATTCTCTCAGTATTCAGAAACAATTCCCCGCCTCTTCAAAAGAAAGGTGTTCGCAGAGCGGGTGGTTTGGGCCGCGAACACCTCTTTGTTTTACTGCATTCAGTATTTCACCGTTTCTTACGGAGCAGGTGCAACAATTGTTTCTGGTGCCAAAACTGGTGCCCGCATCGGAACATTTGCTCCGGGTTGTTGCTGCATCGCCTGCATTCCCTGCATTTGGCTCATATATTGTGGGTTCATGACCATGTTTTGTGGTTCAACGCCGACCGGCGGGGCAGGAATCGGCTCCGCACGAACGACCGGATATCGATTCGGTGCCGGATAACCACGCGGCAACTGCGGCGGTCCTGGAATACCTGTGGTCGTCTTTGTCATTGGAGTTCCGTATTGTGGAATGTTCACTCCTGAAATCATATTTTGTGGAATCGAAGAACCATTCACCGGATATCCTCCGGGAATCATGCCCGACTGAATCATTTCGGCGGGAACACCGGCGGCTTCCATCGCCGCTTTCATTTCACCAACATGTCGTTGTCGTTCGGTGATCATACCACTCAAATCTTTATTTCCCATGCGAATCACGGCAAGAATCGCACCACGTTTGCTGGCTTCAATAATCGGATCGACTCCCGCTTCCAATTGCGTATTGACGAGAGTTCCAACTCCTGCCATGGCAAGTCCTTGATATTCTGGATTCGGAAGATAAATCACCTTCGTGATAAAATTACCTGCTGTCACCTGGTCGAAATCGGTGTCAGTCAGTTCTATCGGAATCGAGTTATGTGCCAAAAATGCCTGCGTCCTCGCCATTGTTGGCGCAATTTCAAGAGTTGGATAAAATTCTTTTCCAGCTCGCTCTGGAATACTCGAAACTTTGAGACGATAAATGGCTCCTTGTCCAAAATCGTGAGTGGCTGGACAAACGAGTGGCTCTGAATCGAACATACCAGGCATCCGCGCATCCCAATTCACAACCATTCCTGTCAGACCGAGAAAATTGATTTGCGAGGTGGGAGGTGCTGGCCGCATTGCCATCATCTGCATCGGGAAGGGCGGGGCGACCATCATTTCCGCTGATCCAATTACGCCTTGTTCCCCTTCATACATGACAGGCATCACTCCTGCGGGCGGAGCACCGACAGGTCCGGCGGCCGACATCTGTTGATATGATTCTGGAATAACTCCCGGACCGGGACCGTCCACTCCATAAGATCGATATGGGGACTGATTAAATCCACCTGTCATAATCGGTCCCTGGCATCCCGCCATGATTACACAGATTGTCAAAATGGATAATGAAAATCGCATCTGGTCTCCTCCCCAAACGAATAATACGGATTGATGACTGTGACATCCAAACTCTTTGCGTCCTCTTTTAGAGGATTTTGCACTGGACACAAGTGTGCATTTTTTCTATAATCTCCCTCTAATCCTCATATTTCGGTTATTGAGCGGGCAAAACTTTTGTTATTTCGATAGTTTTATGATACTAGAAGAAAAAAAATGGAATTACTCTGATGCAAATTTCACATGTTTGGCAATTTTGTCAGTATTTCTTATTTTATCCGCATATCCACTTTTTTTTGCCCAAAACACCTGTTTTTCACAAACCACTGAAAGTGTCGCCAATAACGCCGCCAATAATGCCGCAGAAAACAACGCATCACAATTGGGGGGAGAGCTTCTTTTAGAATCAATTTTACGTTTTACCGAGATAGAAACAATTGAAAGCAGTGTCAACGTCACTGTTTTGGTCGATAAAATCGAATTTACTGCTCAGGGAAAATATGAAGAACAGGGAACAACGAAAACATCGGGACTTTTTCGCAGCATGTATCGTTTCGACCTGAATTTTTTGATGGAAGGCCCCGCCATTCCAGGAGCAGAACCGAACAGAATGACAATCGTTTGTAATATAACAGAAGACAGAGAAAAAGATCGGATTTGGAAATATCGGTCAATTGAAGGGACTAGAACGCTTTCTTTTGTTCGTGTCGCTCCAATTGAGGCGGCAATGATTCAGCAAAAACCGACACCGAAAAGTTTGACGGAACTTCCTTTTCTTGGCGGAATTGCAGGAATGTTGCGACAAGTGGATCGTGTGTATGAGTTCAAAGAGTCGCCGAAGCTCGTCTCTGTTGGAAATTCTATTCCAGTCTGGAAGTTGACAGGCCAGATACGTCCAACTATTTTGCAGCAGTGGGCTGGAAAACCAGAATTATCGGAAATACCCGAAGACAAATGGCCTTTTACAGCACCGACTCACATTGAAATTTATCTCGGTCAAAAGGACTATTTTCCACATCAGATCGACTATTTTAATCGACTAAATGGAGTTGAAAAAGGCGGTCTTCTTCTCCGCACAACTTACAGCGATGTGATATTAAATGGAAATCCAATTTCTGCTTCTCGATTTAGAATTTTCGACAAAGGCGAGACTCCTGATGGTGTTTATAAAGCGATAGACGAAACAGACGTGTTCATTCGCTCTTTGCCGAAGTGATCCGGCGGGGCGACATCGTGGAAGCCACACCTTCCGTGTTGATCACGCTTTCTGACACGCTCGATTTTTTCCGATCACAAAGTTGTATCGAAAGTCCAAAAATTTGCGAAGCAAATCGGACTCATGAAAAATTGGGCACATCTATTTATTCACAGATTGCCAAAATGAGAACACAAAAACCCCGTAAATTACGAAGTCTGTGTTTTGGAAAAATGAATTAGGAACAGTAAACAATTAGATTCCGCTGTTGGCTTCGTTGATAAACGAAACCAGAAACAGGTGATCGCAGTAAACGATGACAGTGTCTTCCATTTCCGACTCCGATAGGAGTCTTAGAACGGTTTTGAACGGTTTATTTTTTAGCGTTCTAAAATTCAATAGGGATTCGTTCCTGAACACCGGCGGAATTGTGCAAATGTCGAAGTTAATTTTTTACTGTTGCTTATTAGATGTGCCCATTGGTTTCCGAAAGAGCAGGGGGGGGGGACTCATTATTTTCCGATCAATTTTGCGGCAACATTCACGGCTTCTATCAAGCTTCCTGTTTCGGCGACTCCTTTCCATGCTTTGTCAAATGCCGTTCCATGAGCGACACTGGTGCGAATGATCGGAAGTCCAAGTGTGATATTCACCGCCCTGTGCATTCCGAGAAGTTTCAGTGAAATATGCCCCTGATCGTGAAACATGGCAACAATCGCATCATACTCACCATTCTTAGCATTAACCATGATTGTATCAGCAGGAAGTGGGCCTGTTACACAAATACCATCTTTCTGCGCCAATTCGACAGCAGGACGAATAATACGGATTTCCTCGTCTCCAAAAAGCCCCGACTCACCCGCATGTGGATTTAATGAACACACTCCGATTCGGGGAACCCCGATTTGGGAATCGCTAATTTTAGGCGAAACATTGCAAAAATGTGAATTGAGACAAGAATCCGAATCGGCCATAATACGCCGCATGAATTTGTCGATGAGTCGTGTTTTGGCAAGAACGGATTCAATTGTGATCTGCTCAAAAATAGTTTTCATCGCACAGTGCAAAGTCACATGAACGACAGCAAGTCCGTTTTTGTTGCGATAATCATCGGTGTAATTATTTTCGTCTCGGTTTTTTTCCGGTCCCAAATAAAGCATCATCGCAAAATCATCTTGTCCGCACAATTCAGCGAGAATTTCAGTGTGCCCTGGATAATAATGACCGGCAAGATTGAGAGCTTCTTTGTGAATCGGAGATGTCACAATGGCATCGACCACTCCCGAAAGAGCATCTTGTGTCGCCGCCAAAATCGCCTGATATGCCGCCTCGCCGCAGTGAGAATCAACAACACAGGGGCGAAACGAGCTGGATTGAAAGTGAAATGTTTCCGCACATTGCACGCAAAATATATCATCGGAACTGAAAATACTATCGGAACAGACCAAAGGAATTTTTCCACGTTCAATTTCGACGACATGCAGGTTCGACTGAAACAAATCGGCGGCATATTGTAAAATATCAGGAATGCCATAAACGATAATTTGACCGTGATATATTTGTTTCAATTTCGACCAAGCTCGCACAATAATTTCGGGGCCGACTCCGGCGGGGTCTCCCATCGTCAAAGCAATCATGTTGTTTTTCATTGTCAGCTGCGGGATTTATCCACGCCTGTTTGGTTTTCTATAATTGTGAGCCACGCACTAAACAAGGGACATTTTTCTCGCATTGTATCAATGCCGATTGCCGCTGCAATGTCAATCCCTTTTATTGTCTTTTTATAACGAGGGGACAAATGTTCAAGTCGCTTCGATGGGGCAGTGTTTACAGAATCGTTGATCGCTTCAGGAGAATCAATATCGCCGATAATTGCTTCGATATCATTCTGATTTATGCCAAGTTTTTCCGCTAAAATATGCGGCGCACTGAATAACAATGCTTCTAATTCGTGCATACTCACATAAGGAATGAAACGACGTTCAATTTCATACTCGCCGAGCATTTTTTTTAATTCATTATTCGTATTGGCAAGAAATGTTCCAGACTTAGCAGCCGGTGTAATTTTGCTGCGAGCATCATCGTATTTCGGCCATTCGGTGATACCATAAAAGTCGATCATCATCGTCAAATAGGTATCTTTGCGTTGCTTCAAATGCAATGCAAAATCATTCACCATCCGCGTAAATCGTATGTCGCCCCCTTTTTGTCCCGGTTTCGATGCAATGATGGCAGTCATACCGACGTTTTTTTTACCAAGATATGGTGCGAGAATACTTTTGACAAACTTTTCTTCTGTGATTCCTTCCACAACAGCCACGATTTCAATATAGTCACTCATAGACGGTTCCTCCGGCAATCACATTTTTTCGCCAAAGTTCGCCCACCGAATATCCTTCGAGCCAAGCACTGAAGTCTTCTTCTCGGAGACGTTCAAATGTCGATTGCCCATCTTTTCGGTTCACGACAATAATGTCATCGATGGCAAATTGGTCTATGAGCAGGGGGGACTGAGTGGCGACAATCACTTGAGTTCTTTTGGATGCACTTTTCATCAGTTCACCCAGAATCTGAATGGCTTCGGGATGCAGACCCAATTCCGGCTCGTCGATCAGAATTGCGGACGGCGGATTCGGCTGTAATAAGGCAGTTGCAAGACAGATAAATCGGATTGAACCATCAGAAAGGTGATATGGCTGCAAAGGAAAATCAGAACCCTTTTGTTGCCAACTCAATTTCACTTTTTCTGATTCGCCATATTTTATCACATCCAAACGAAAATCATCAAAGAAAGGAATTACAAGCCGTGTGGCATCGACAATATCTCGATAACAATTCTGATAAACCGAATTATTCTTAAGTCGTAACAGAAAAGGAGCTATATTGTCGCCGCTGTTTCGAAGTATTTTATTGTCTTCCACGATTTCTGAACGCCGCATCGGAGCATTCGGACTTGTGTCATGAAAGTGATATACGATCCAGTTAGAAATCGCTTTATAAACATAATAACCAACTCCGCACGATTTTTCATAAATCGCAGATTTTTCATCGCGTTGTTCAATCAATCGGCTTTCGAGAGACGGATGTCCATAATCTGACCAGTTGTTAGAAAGATACTTCCTTTCTTCTTTTATCATGAATGTTTCATTGACAGTCGGTGTTAGCTGAAAGCGATAAAAATTGCTGCCAAACTCAAAAGTGGCTGTGATGGCGGGCGTGTTCTTTGGTCCATTGTGCAAGAAACTATCAGCACCTCCTTTTTCTGCAATAAATTTCTGGAAATTTTTGAGCGACATCGCCTTCAGCATTTGGAACATCTGGATAAAATTGCTTTTTCCCGAACCATTTGCACCGATAATGATGTTCAAGTCTTTGATTTCAAGTTTTTTCAATTCTCGAATTGACTTGAAGCCGCTGATACTGATGTTTTTGATTGCACGACTCATCTATTATCTCTCATGTTTTCATCCGTTTTTCGCCGAGTTTTGCGGGTGATTTTTTACAACATTATTATTCCACATTTTATTTTTGCTGACATTGTTTACTGAAGTGAAATTTTATTGTCCCATTATATCATCAAATTTTTATCAATCAACTTGCATCGTTTTGAGCGGTGTGATAGAATGCGATTCGTTATTATCGTGCCAATCGTCAAACTCGACAGTTTCGCTCGCTTTCGTAGAAGACGGTGGTTTTGTAAAAGTAAAGAACTTTTTAGAAACTTGGCACGAAACCAAAACGCCGTTTTGTGCCGGTTCACCGTGTATTTGGCACGAGACATTGAAAAATTTTTCTCTCTGATCAAATTCACTAATTTTGCATAACTCCGACTGTGCTGCTGCCATTGCTGCGCTGATGCCATTGCTGCTTGCTCGCACTGAATTGTATGTTTCCGTACTAAAAAGTCAACATTTTATGAAACGCACATTCTATTAACTTTTAACTTTCATTTCACTATTTATCATAATGAATCCAAAATTTTTATTTTTTTTCGCTCCCATACTTTTTGTTTCATCCTGCTTTGGCATGACTCCAGATTTGCCGGACGACATGACAGTGACAGTAACACAAACGGGAATGACACCTGCCAACATCGTTGTGATGCAGGGGGACAAAAAGTGGGAAACGACTTCAGGAAAATGGAATACACTTCCAGCGGAAGCGCGGCGATTCGCTCAAAAACTACACTGGCACGATGTTCCTCTGAAAATCGAAGTTGATAGCAGCGAGTCCCCCGACTCCGAAAATTGGGCTCAGTTGGCCGCCGCCACTGCCGAGAAGTGGTTTCCGAAATTGGTTATCATGCTCGATGGCGATGAATACAAACCGACTGAACATGTGCGTTTTGTCTTCAAAAAAATGGATGGTGTCGCCTTTGCATCGGGAAATAACATCACGATTTCAGAAGAATGGATCAAACGACATCCAGACGATCTGGGAATGGTCGTTCATGAACTAATTCATCTCGTGCAATCTTATCGTTCGCCGGTTCCTGGCTGGGTGACAGAAGGAATCGCTGATTACATCCGCTTTTTCCAATATGAACCCGGCAAAGTAGGTGTTCGGGTCAATCCCGATAAACACAAGTATACTGACAGTTATCGCATCACCGCATCATTTTTTGATTGGATCGTGCGGACAAAAAATCCAGACTTCATTTATCAGTTGAATGACATTTGCCGCCGCGCCCAATATAATCAAGAGACTTTTTCGCTCCTCACAGGCCAATCGTTGGATGACCTGTGGAAAGATTATGCTGATTCACTCCGATAAATGCCGAGTTTGGAATCGAAATTTTTTTGCACAAAACTAATCTGCCATGAGGCTTTGGTCTATTCATCCACAATACTTGGACACTCGCGGTCTACTCGCCGTCTGGAGAGAAGGTCTGTTGGCAAAGTGCGTTTTGGAAGGAAAAACAAAAGGATATAAACATCATCCGCAATTGGACCGATTCAAATGCCAAAAAAAACCGATTGAAGCCATTTCTGAATACTTGTCTGCAATTTTTGCCGAATCGAAGCGACGTAATTATCATTTCGATGGCAGCAAAATCGGCGATCAAACTGTCATTGCCGAATCGAAGCGAAAAAATTTGATTGCCATTCCTGTAACAGAAGGACAGGTCATTTACGAATATGAACATTTGCTACAAAAATTGGAACAGCGAGACAAAGAAGCCGCCGAAAAACTTAGAAAAAGACGCTTTCCGATGCTGCATCCGATATTCTTCTCGATTCCAGGCGACGTGGAAACATGGGAACGACTGCAAAAATGACATCCGAATTTACTCCCCATATTTTTAAGTGGACAAGTCAGAAAACAACTCACTCTTTTTCATTGACCAACAAATGCGACTTTGTATTCAGCGAGTGCGTCGTGCATCGGTTTTTATTCCTGCAACGAAAACGATTTCTGGAAAAATAGAGCAGGGGCTTTTGGTTTTTTTGGGAGTGGGACACGGCGATACAGAGCAGGGTGCGCGGCAGATGGCAAAGAAATGTGCGGAACTTCGTATCTTCAATGATGCGACTGGCAAGATGAACAAATCGGTCGTCGATGTCGGAGGCTCGATTTTGGTCGTGAGTCAATTCACACTTTTTGCAGATTGCCGAAAAGGTCGCCGTCCGAGTTTCGCCGAAGCCGCGAATCCAGAACTTGCCGACCAACTTTATACGATCTTTGTGGAGGCAATTCGCGCCCTCGGAGTTCATGTTGAAACAGGTATTTTTCGGACGGAAATGGAAGTCGAACTCATCAATGATGGGCCTGTTACTATTCAGATCGAGATTTAATGTTTCAAAAATGTCGGGGCAGTAGTCCATTTTGCTTTTTTATTTGAAACAAAAATACCATCTCTTTCCATCTGTCATTCAACTCTTTGTGATTGCTGCGTTTTCAATTTCTAATTTGACTTATATTTGTCTTTTTTGAAAGTTATCGACACATTGCTTGTCCGTGCAATGTCCCACAAAACAAAACACTCCAAACACCAAATAACCGAACATAAGAAACATTATCGGACGTTGCTGGGGCGGAAGAAGAGGACGTTTTGACGAGTTAATTAGCAATCCAATGCGTTCATCAGCATGTGAAAATGGCAAACTGTGAACAAATATCCAGCGATGTCGCATGAACTCAGACGCGGTCAGGAGTCACACCAAAACAACCTTGATAAGTGCAACAAGATTGAACTCAGACGGACGGTGCATTTGAACCCAGAATGGTTTTGGAACGTAGTAAGCGATTGACATCAAAACAAAAATACAATTCCATCGGAGTTGCCAAATTGGAATGTTTTGATTTTCAGGACACTCCCCATTCCACGATCCCGAATGGGGGATGCTCGTCATTGTAACAATTACAACCAATCCATGACTCCTTGAATGAGTCGATGACGCATTGACTAAAATAATATGTAAATATTATTTTAGTCCGGATTTTCAGTGGAAACCATTTTCTTCGACGATGGGGCAAACGGAAATGCGTTCCCCCTGCTCTTTCAGATTTCCATGAGACTTTGTGAGTACACCTATTCGGCGTATTTTTATTACTCGACAAATACGCCGAGTTTGCGAAACCGTTGATATCGTTCTTCAACCAATTCAGTAATCGGTTTCTTTACTAATTCTCGTAACTGATTCCGCAAATACTGTTTCAGACTCGCCGCAGCACCATGTGGATCACGATGTGCGCCGCCGAGTGGTTCGTCGATGATCGCTTCAATCACGCCAAATCGCAAAAGGTCTTTCGAACGCATTTTCAGTGCCTCTGCGGCTTTGTCTTTGTGTTCATGTCCTTTCCAAAGA
>JBOFGF010000351.1:0-26132 GCA_051649005.1 Thermoguttaceae bacterium
GTGAACGCGATGGTCAAAAGTGGTCAACCGTATCATGCCTGATGGTTTCCATGCCTATCACGTCCAAACGGACCGTAAAAATTTTCCAAAAATCGTCCTTTTTTCCTTGAACCCCTTGACAATAACATAGTAACTACAACAATGACACTGCTACGCAGTTACAATAATGATGCAGTTACAACAATTCAACTTTTACGTTCATTTGACTTCGGCGATACATTGCATCAATTTACATGAACGGATACTACAAACGCTCCGTGTATAATAATTATTAAAATGCCCTAGTCGCGGAATAACCTTTTTATCCACTCGCAAAACAATTGTGCAAGTGGAGCCTTTGCGTCGAAACTGCCGTTTTGGAATGAAATGCCAAAGGGTTTCCCGGGTTCGTCCATCCACGCGAGAAACGTGTGAATCATCGCTTTGTCAAGATGTACCGCCTTAAATGGCGCATTAAATTCTTTCTTCGCCACATCAGTTGACTGTTTGGCATGGGAGAACAACACCAACTTTTCCGCAGGAATCAATTGGTGCAAAAATGTTTCCAACATGCCTCGGTCTTTGTTGTTCGGCATGAGCCACACACCGATTCGTGGAGTGTCGTCGTCCGCTGGTTCTGCGATGAATCCTTGCTCGGACAGAACGTCAAAATCGTCAGGCAAATTCCAGCGACAACCGTTCACTTGGAGCCGTGCGATAACATCGCGTACTGAAATGTCGATATTGTTTGCTTGCTCTTCGTTCGGGGCATCAAAATCGAGCACCACGCCGATGGCTTTGCATGGCTTGCTTTCAAACTTCAGAGCTTTTTCAAACCCATTGAGTACATTGCCTTTGTCGGCAACGTGGCTAATGTCGAGAGGTCTGGTCTGAAACAACAGTTTCAAAGGTTCGATGCTCTTGTCGTTTGCATTGCGCAATTCGGTCGAACCGCAATACTGTAAGAGGCGACTGATCACATGGACATCATCCGGTCCTTCAACGATGAGAATATTTGCCATTACCGCACCTCTATACCGAATTGAAGGACACTGTGTAAATCGTCGCCGATAATCAATTGAACGGTGGTACGACCTTTGCGGCGTCTCATTTGTAAAACCACCCCGCACTCTTCTGACTCTTGCTTAAAAGCCGCTTGTTGAAATGCTTTGAGAGTTTCGAGCGAATGCGTCGTGGCGAATATCTGTACGTCAAGTTTCTGTGCCGTTTGAAACACGACATCCCACACTTGTTCATGAACCGACCAGTGGAGGCCATTTTCGAATTCGTCTATCAGGCAGATACCACCTGCGACATTGACGATACCAAGAATCAATTCGAACAGCCGGGACACGCCATCGCCAAGATTGTGAAGCGGGACGGGCCGGTCAAGCCCCTTGATACGACACACCGGAATACGGGGATTAGAACCGATGAAGAAAATCTTTTCGATTCTAGTGTCGATCAATCGGAGCGAATCGAGTACCGCCGTTTCCCGACCGGAAATCTCGACTTGCTCCCAGAGTTTGCTCGCGGGCATCTTGGCTGCGTTAATGATACAGGGAGACAGATAGAGGCATTTCTGTTCCAGATAATGAACAAACTGAGCCTCACCGTTTCGGGCAAACTCCAACGAACCGCCAATCAGTAACCCGTAGGGACGCTTGGGATCGTTGTACAGATCAAACGTGACAAGTGGACCCGGAGCCAAAGTTGCCGCATCACGGGGAGCATCGGCAAGCTCCAACGAAACCGTATTTCTGCCGTCTACGGTCGATATCGTGATGGGCGGCGTTTGCCCCGACAGTTCGGGGAAGCCGGTAAACAAATGGTGAATTCCGAAATAGGGTGCCACTTGGAATTGATCGGGAAAGTCAACATTACATTCATCACGGGAACGGAGAATGTCCCGGATCGTCAGAAAATGCCGCTTGGTTCCCCAAATGAGGATCGCTTCGAGTAGACTCGACTTGCCGATGTTGTTCGGTCCGACGATCAGGTTGACTTGTCCCAGTCGTTCGATTTGCAGTCCGTCTAAGCTGCGGTAGTTTTGGATCGACAGAGAAGGAAGGTGTTTTATCCGTATGCTGCTTTTGGCAATCGTTGAGAGAAGCCGCCAAAAATCGTTTTTGCTTATTTCCCTGTTCGTATGCTCCCTGAATTGATCATAAACATCATCGAAGTCCTTGGTGTACGGCAAACGATCACGTTTGCCTAGCGAGTCCTTAAGGACATGCCGTATCCAATATTTTTCAGCCTCCGACGCTGGGACGGCAGGAAGCGAGGCAGAATCCGATTGGCGAGCATTGCCTTTTTTTCCTACTCTAAGAAGCAACTGCCAATACTCATCTTCTGATAATTCCGAAAAATCTTCTTTTAGATACGCATGGTAAAGTTCATCAAATTTTGGGTGGTATGGAAGTGAGTCGCGTGGAATTTCACTCTGAATAATTTGTTTTCTAACGAACTCGATTTGTTCTTCAGGCATTTTTGCTGTATTCATGATTTATCCTCCAAGGTTTGCCATCCATGCCGAATTTTTTATCAATTCGGGCATCCATGAGGTCGTGACAATTTGGCAAACGCAAGGAAATATGCATTACACCGTAAATAAACAGAGCTTTTCAAATTGTAATCAAAGTGGTATATTCCAATTAGTATAATCCATTTTTTACATTCTTCAACATGGGTGTGGAAAATTTGCACCCGAAATGGCAAAATGGGAATTTTGCAGAAAATATAACAACGAAAAAACAAACGAATGCCAATATAAGAGCGGAATTTCCTATAGACAAAACAATCAAAATGGAGTAGATTAGTATAGCTTTTACTCACTTTTATGCCTTTTGTCCCAAACAGGGATCGTTCAATGGGAAAAACATTTTTTGGTGATTATGGATTTCGCATCCTTCTCGTTGTCTTCTTTCTCCTTTCATTTATTTGGATGGGAACAAAGCGGACGCTTCAAAGCAACTCAAATAATGTGGCCGACTGGCTTCCTGAATCATTCGTCGAAACACAAGAATATAATTGGTTTCTCAATTTTTTCCCACATGAAAGTTTCGTCGTTGTCAGTTGGGAAAATTGCACGATGGACGATGCGCGGCTCGAAATGTTTGCCCAAAAACTCGTGCCGGGACAACGAATTGACAACATGTCGGAATGGATGAACAATGTCAATCAGTTGAAAGTTACTCTGCATCTGAATGAAATCCCAAGTATTGCCGATCCAGACTCACCAGATTCATCCGCAGACAAACAAAAATCAGGAGAACTCACAGAAAAATCTGTCCCGGGTTCAGAGGCAGCAAATACTCTCGGCGTTTCGGGAGGCATCACATCTGACTCGTCCAAACCTGATGTTTCTTTGGATGCAAAAAAGCCCAATTATTTCAAACATGTTTTGACAGGCCCGCGTCTGAAAAGAATGCTCGAAGATAAATATGGACCAGATTCACAGAGTCCGATGTCAGACGCACAAATTTTAGAGCGATTGGACGGACTTCTGATTGGCCCACATCGAACGGCCCCAGATGGTTCGCCACTTCCTGTCGAAAAATACCGGACGGCAATGATCGTCACTCTCAATAAACCGGCCAATGAAAAAGAACTGCGGAAAGTTTTGACCACGATCAAAGAAGTCGGAAAAGAATGTGGTGTGCAGCCGAAGACACAGATCGATAATCGTCCCACCGCAGAACGAGTCACCGGAACAGTCGTGACTTTTCTGAAAGATGTTTTTATTGGAATTCCCTATAAAATCAATGGAATTGTGATGGGCGGTCCTCCCGTCGATAATGTGGCCATCGGATACGAAGGCGAACGGACTCTTTTTCGACTGGCCGGAATTTGTGCGCTTGTCGGATTGACCATTTCAATGCTTTGTTTCCGCAGTCTTCGTTTGACCATGTTCATTTTTTGGACGGCAATTTTGGCGGCCGGAATTGCACTGGCGATGGTGTCGCTGACTGGAAGTCGATGTGATGCAATTATGCTGAGCATGCCCGCCCTCGTTTATGTTTTGGCCATGTCTGGGGCAATTCACATCATCAATTATTATCACGACACGATTCGAGACCATGGTTTGCACGGAGCAGTCGAAATTGCCGTCTCACATGCGTGGTATCCATGTTTTATTGCATCGCTGACAACTGCCATCGGACTCGGCTCCCTCTATTTTTCGCATCTCATTCCGATCATGAAATTCGGATTCTACTCGGCAATCGGGGTGCTCATGACTCTTTTGCTCCTTTTCCTTTATTTGCCATCTCTCCTGCACTTCTTCCCCTCTCGTGAATATGCAAAACAGATGTACAAACAAGGCGGCGAACATGGAATGGAACTTGACAACAATCAGGGGATCATCGCCAATATTTGGGACTTTATCGGAAAAAATGTTATCCGATTTAATATCCCAGTCATGATTTTCTTCCTCGGATTGATGATCTATTTCACTTTTGGTATTTTTGACATTAAAACATCGGTTAAAATGATGCGGTTTTATTCGCCAAATGCCGAAATCATCGCTCATTACGGAGAACTGGAAGAACAGCTCGGACCACTGGTGCCAATGGAAATTGTCGTTCGTTTCGATAATAAACGATGTCCTTTTAACACACTGGAGCGGCTTCGATTCATACAAAAAATATCTAATGAACTGCGAGAAAAACTCCCAGAAGATATTGGAGGCATCATGTCGGCGGCCACTTTGACACCACCGACTGACGGAAAAGGCCGAGGAAGACCTGGAAGTGGATCGCTGCGAACTTTTGAATATGCTCTAAATGGACGATTGGACCGGCATCGAACTGAAATGGCAGATGTGGTTGCCATTGAAGGGAATCCGTCGTTTGAAGAACCGAAACAAGACGAATATGTCATTTTCGAAGAGACTCTGTCGCAACTCGAAATGACACGCAGTGACTTTGAAAAATTTCGAGCCGTCGGAATCAACTCGCTAAAAGAATTACTTGCCACGAGAGATGGCCTGACTCTCCCCGGAATCACGGCTGAACAATTGAGTGAATATCGTGACAAAGCGAAAAAATGGCAAAAACAATATGGAACCGATTTGTGGCGAATCAGCCTGCGAGTCTGGTCACTCAAAAAAGATATTGATTATGCACTATTCATAAATGATGTCAAAAATATCGTCAATCCGATGATTGATGAATTTGTGGTAAAACATTTTCCAAACGAAACATTTCCAAAACACGTTCCTGTCGGTGTCTCAGACAAAAAACAAATTCTCGGCACAATCGGTGAATGGTATGATGGCAAAATAAAAATGGTTTATTCCCTTTTAGGATGGACGAAACCTGTAATCTCTGAAGACACTTATCCAGTGAGTGCCATTTATACTGGAATGGTTCCCGTCGTCTATAAAACTCAGCATGAATTGATCGCCGGACTCGTGGACAGTCTAATCAGTGCCTTTGTTCTGATTGCCATTGTAATGGCATTTGTGTTACGAAGTCCAACTGCTGGACTTTTGGCGATGATTCCCAATCTTTTTCCTGTCGTGATTGTCTTCGGATTCATGGGACATTTGGGAATTTTAGTCGATGTCGGCACAATTATGACCGCGAGTGTGGCAATGGGAATTGCTGTCGATGACACGATGCACTATTTGACCTGGTTTCGATCCGCAATAGATCATGGATACAAACCCAAAGAAGCGGCGATGCACGCATATCAAAAATGTGCGACGGCAATGACGCAAACGACACTTATTGGAGGAGTCGGACTCTCCGCATTTGCTTTTAGCACTTTCACGCCGACGCAAATGTTTGGAGTTATGATGCTGTGTATGTTATTCGTCGCACTAATTGGAGACCTAATTTTTCTTCCTGCCATTTTAACAGGACCGGCCGGTCGCTTTTTCCTGCCAAAACACAAAACTATGCTCGATCTGCCCGCCGACATCGCAGACGACTTCGAGCCGACTCCGCAATTACGCATTGTTGGAGAAACGAAACATGTTGGATGATAAATTGTGCATCGTCATCAATTAGATGTTTTAGCCAACTTTCGTAGAAAGTTGTTGTTTCGCAAAATGAAGCCGTTTTGATGAATTGGTAATAGACCCAATTTGTCGTCGTGGAATGGCAATAATGAAAACAGAAATTTACTGTCGGCCTATTCGGATGCCAGTTCTTTTGAGCGATGAGTGGCGGCTTCCACTGCACTAATAACAGCAGCGCGAAAACCATTTGCTTCGAGAGAATGAACCGCACTGATTGTCGTGCCACGCGGACTGCAAACACGGTCTTTTAGAACGGCTGGATGTTCGCCAGTCTGAATAACGACTTTTGCAGCACCGAAAACCGTTTGTGTTGCTAATTTCAAAGAGACCTCACGAGAAAGTCCCATTTTCACGCCGCCGTCTGCCATTGCTTCGATCATCATGTAAACGTATGCCGGACCACTTCCAGAAAGACCAGAAACGGCATCTAGTTGGCGTTCTGGAAATAGAATTGCTGTTCCGACAGTCGAAAGTAAATGCTGCGCTGCAACAACATCGGCCTGTGTGACACCCGATGAAACGCAGTATCCACTCACTCCTTCGCCAACAAGACACGGAGTATTTGGCATGACACGAATCATCCTCGCCGTCGTTCCAAGCTCTTTCAAGTATGTGGCAAGTGGAATACCAGCAGCGATTGTAATCCAAAGAGGATGCACACCAGTCACTTGCACCGCACTGACCGCATGCAAAACCACCCCCATTTGTTGTGGTTTGACGGCCAAAAAAACGATTTGAGATGATTTTACTAATTGCTCGATAGATGAAACAATTGTGCCGCCCGTCTCCTTTGCAAAACGTACACCCGCTTCGGAAGAAATGTCATAACCGAACAAGTGAGACGGATTGATGCTTTCTGATTTGACGAATCCACTTGCAAGTGCAAGTGCCATCTGACCCGTGCCAATAAACCCAATGTTCGTATCCATCATTTGTTTCATTCAACCTCAAATGGGAGGAGAAATAATTAATAAATATTAATGTCTGATGATTATTGACGAAAAATCGCGGACAGACAAACCGCATCAAATATCAGGGGACATTGTTGTTACACGCCGTCCCCTGCTTTTTTGACTATTTTTCAAAAAACTCTGCTCAAAAAGCACTGTTCAAACAACTCTGTTCAAACAGCACAAAATGGCTCTTGTTATGCGTCTTTGAGTGCTTTATATTTTCCTTGAACAGCGACACTACTTTCGTAGAAGCCATCGTCGTCAGGTTTGACTGGAGGAATCTGATCGAAGCTCGAATAACATTCTTTTGGAATGAGTTCACATCCGCGTGCGACAAAATCGTCCCACTTCAGTTCTTGTCCACAGAACGCCGCTTCCCGACCAAATACAGCAGTCATTGTTGCCTGCGCCGCATAATATCCATTATTCATGGGCGTATTTTCTCGAATCGCTTTGACATGGCAGTCATGTTCCCACTGATATGGGCCTTTCACTGCTTTTTCGTCATTTTTCCAGATTTCTTTTCCAGAAGCGTCTTTGAGCCAGCCAGCTTGTCCGAATCCCTTTGTTCCATGTGCAAATTCGGTGACTGGAGTCCAAGTGTTTGCGATGTGTCGGCACTGGCTGAACATGTGCGAACCATCTGGGAATGTGTATTCGACGCAGAAGTGGTCCCATGCTTGTCCATGTCGATTAAACGCATTTTTATTTTTCGTATACCATTCGTCCCACGCAGGCCGATCATTTGTGAATGACGGAGCTTGTCGCATCAAATCCTCTGGGCCAGCTTTGAAGGTTCGACCGCCCTGTGCATTTGCGGAAACCGGATGGCACATGTCGTCCCCTTTTCCGTGCAGCCAGAGGCCGACATCGAGATTGTGGACGTGTTGTTCGCAGATGTTGTCGCCACAAAGCCAGACGAAGTGATACCAGTTTTTCATTTGGTAATTCATTTCGCTTTCATTCGGATCACGTTTTTGGCACCAGATTCCGCCGCCGTTCCAGTAAACACGGGAGTACGACAAATCACCAATTTCGCCATCAGCGATTTTTTTGATCCAATTGTAATAGTGCGGTTCATAACGACGCTGCAAACCGACGCAGACTTTCAGATTTTTCTCGTCGGCCATTTTGTTTGTTTCCATTGTGTGTCGATATCCGAAGGCATCGGTGAACATCGGTTTTTCAGTGAAAACATGGCATCCTTTTTCGACAGCGGCGCGATATTGGAATGGTCGAAGTCCCGGAGGTGTGGCAATGACGACCTGATCACCTGGTTCGAGACAATCAATGGCTTTTTTGAAGGCATCAATTCCAGCAAAGATTCGATCTTCTGGCAAATCGACTTTTTCTTTATATTTTTCGTCTTCGAGAAGCCCTTTTGCAAGATTTTTGGTGCGCCAATCGAAAGCATCGGCAATTGCGACGACTTTTGCGTTGTCTCCGACTTGGAGTCGGTCTCGAATCGCGCCACTTCCTCGGCCACCGCAGCCAATGAGCGCGATTTTTATTTGATCACTTCCCGCCGCATGTGCGGACCGGGCCACTCCCAAACCACCGAGCATTGTCGCTCCAGTCGCTAAAACGCTCGTTGTTTTAAGAAAATTTCGGCGAGATGTCTGCTTTTTTTCTGTCATGATATATTTCTCCTAGTTGCCTAATAAAATTATTCTCTGCTGAGGCGACGGCAAAAAATCATCCCAAACAAAGAGCCATGTGAATCAGTGTAACTCTTCGTGAAATGAATTGCAAGAGGAAAAAATTTTATTTTTTCAAATTAGCAAAAATTTCCTTCCATTCATAGGATGTTGGAATAGGATGTTTGAAAAAATAGAGGATTTGGGGAATCACGAAAAAATAATCTTTATTCGGGATTATTTATGGCGATTTTTTCTTTCAGCGATTTTAATTGCTTATGAATATCCTCTTTGTATCTTTCGTGCGGCAAATTACTTGGAATGGGAAACTGCTCGATTTGATCTTTGTAGCCGCGAAGTCGGTCGATCCGTTTAATATCATAGATCGAATAATGTGCTTGCTGAATTAACAACAGTTCTTCCGTTTTTGTCATGCAAATATCGATGAGAATATCGAGTCCATTACACGCATCATTATCGTTTCCGAAAGAAGCAAGTGCCTCAGCAGCCGGAATCTGCACATAAGGCGAATCATCCGCAATTGCTTTGAGCAAAAAAGGATAGACCGCATCAAAATTGGTTTCCGCTCGTTGTAACAATCCAACCGCGCCCCAATAACGCACCGCCGAATTATCAGACGCAAGAAGATCGCCAATTACTTTCACATCACTAACCGACCGGTCGGTGGCAAGAAGTGTCGCTTTGTGTATCTCTTGGAATGGATAGATATTCGTGTCATGCTTCATTTCGTATGGTGAAATACCTTTCCGAGCAGATTTATCCCACAACATTCCTTCGGGTAAAAAACTTGGGTCGATAATTTTCTGCTCCCAGTCAGACAGAGCATTTCGCATTTCATCGAGAACTGTTTTATATTCAGGTAGATTTGCGAGATTATTTATCTCATCTGGGTCGGCAGTAAGATCATATAATTCCTCAGTAGGTTTTTCCATCCAGAACGCGCTTTGTGCCGAATTTAGTTTTCCTTCATCGAACATCTTTTTCCAAACTTTTGTCGTCTGTGTGCTAAACATATATTCCACATTTTGCCCATAAATTTTGTACGGATAGTAGTTTCTCAAGTAAACATATCTTTCATTTCTGACCGAGTGCATTAAATCATCACGTTCATCCATTCGACCACGAAATCCGAAGATGTACTGTGCTGGTTTTTCACAATACTTGCCAAGAAAAGCGGTGCCTTCGTGATAATTTTTGGGCTTTTCTCCTATCAGTGAGAGCATTGTGGGTGCCAAATCGACGAAAGAAACGAGTCGCTCGGATGTTTCTGTTTCTGAGTATTCTGAGGGAGCGAGGTGTTTGAATTTTTCTGGAATACGGACAATCATCGGAACTTGCAGACCGCTGTTGTAAAGGTATCTTTTATTTCGTGGCATTCCACTTCCATGATCTCCAAAAAAGATGATAATTGTGTCTTCATATAGACCATCTTTGCGAAGCTCGTTCAAAATTTTTCGGCATTTTGCATCCATTTCGGTAATTCTATCGTAGTACAGTGTCCAATTATGACGAACTTCCGGTGTGTCTGGGTGGTATGCAGGGACCCGAACTTTCGATGGGTCTCCGATTAGTGTGTCCCTATTTCGCATCTGGGATTCATGCGTATCTGTGAAGTTAAAGACAGAAAAAAATGGCTGATTCGGTTTTCGGTTTCTCCAGTGTGCTTTGACACTAGAATCGTCCCAAGTATTCTTTGATTTTTGGACGTTATAATCTTCTTTTGAATTATTTGTGCAATAATATCCCTTCTCACGAAGCAGTTCAGGAAACATTTTGAGTTCACTCGGTTTGGGCACCATACTCCGCATATTATGGGCACCGAGTGAATTTGCGTACATTCCCATGATTATCGTCGTTCTTGCTGCTGCACAAACCGGCGCATTCGACCACGCATTTCGATACTTCATTCCTTCTTTTGCAAGTGCATCGAGAGTGGGTGTCACTGCAAAACTATCTCCATAACAACCAAGATGTGGTCCGATGTCTTCACATGTTAGCCAAAGGATATTTGGACGATCTACGGATTCATCTGCGAGGACAGCAGCGGTAGTTGTGAGGACAGCAGCGGCACTTAGTGCAAAACACACGAACATTACAGAAATACTGAATTGACAAAAAATTCGGATGTAAGTTCGGATGTAAGTTAAGTTCGACATTTCAAAACGCAAAAGTTTCGTGATTGCCCTCTGGTAACATGAATTACCGAGGAAATAAATTTTTTTTATTTGTTTCATAGAACGCCCCGAATTCAAATTGGATTGATATTGCAAAAAAAACGGATAAGTCGGCATGATTCGTGCCTGAAAAAAATACCCAAAACGGGACACACTACTCACACGAAATATCCAATGTTTAGTATACACCGTTTTCCAAGACGCACCATCTTGTGCCAAGTCATTTTTTCAAAAAAGCGGAAAATTTGTTGCTTTTTTTGAAACAAGAAAATAATGGCACATCTAATTATTTACCGATTGCCAAATTTTGAACACAAAAACCCCATAAATTACGGAGTCTGTGTTTTTAGTAAATGAATTATTAGATGTACGCAAATAGTCGCTGCAAATCAGATGCTCATTTTCGCATGTTTTTTGACACGAACCACCTCGCCCCGATCGGGCACACATCCTTCAAAAGAGGAGAGTTGTTTGAAGATTTATTGTGGTTGAAATGGCGAAAAAACATCGGGAAAGAGAGTAATACTTCCACTCATTTGTCGTGCCGATGGAATTGATTTTTCCCCATTTTCTGTTTGCCATGATGCGGATTCAATGACACGTTTTTGCTCGGATATTTGGTCTGAACGGATGGGGATTTTATTATTTGAATTGTTATTTGAATTGGCTGATTCCATTTGTCGGAGTTCGTTACTTGAAATTTGTGACTGGGCGAGTCGCCTCGACCAATTGTCATTTAGCGAGATTGTTGCAACAGCCCGAGACTCAATTTGATTGGCGGTGGAATTAGTGGAATTAGTTGCAGTCATGTCGCCTGATTGCCGCACTTCCGAAGTGTTTTGCTCGGAATTAAACGAAGCAGGCATCACATTTTGTGACCGCATAATTTCTTCATTTGCCTGCACGAGAGATGCCCGAGATGCCCAAAAAAATTCTTGTACAGAAGAATCGGGATCGGTTTGCCGCCTTGTTCCTCTGAGGAGAGTTGAGACGGGAGCAGAAACGATAAGTCTGTCATCAATATGGTCGTCGAAGCGAGCCATCACACTCAATTTTCGTTCTTCTCCGTCAATAACATCACACGGCAGAAAGAAATCATATCCATGTCCGAGAGGTTTTTTGTACGAATAATGCTGTGCCAATGTTTCAGCGGAAAATTTATGAACCCAGAGCGGCTTTGCTGTGGCAGGATTTTTTTCATTGCCGTCAAATATGAAGACAGTCAAATCGCCGTCCACTTTGACGGGTATTTTTCGTTTTGCGTCTTGGTAGAACAAAATTCGTCCTCCGACACCGCGCATAGGAACTCCATTGACGTTCGATTCCGCATAAGTTTGCCAGACATCGACCATTTGAGTTGGGATTTTGGGTGAATTTTTTGAGAAGTGGTTTTTGGCAGCCATTTGCTTATACGTCTGATTCGACTTGCAGCCGAATGTGACAATGACAAATAAGCAGCAGCATAAAAAAGCAAATGAAAAGCGGAACATGACAGTAATTTTTTTGATACGTTTATTTAGAAACAGTACAACAATGAAGTGTTCGAGTTTGTTGGTGGATACGAACCCCCCGCCCTGATCGAGCATTCCTTCTTTGAAAGGAGAGGAGTATGTGGTCGTGAACGTATACTTATTTATTGAGTGTGGGAGCCGGAATTTTTTGTGGCACGGGAATTTTTGCTGGGCCATTTTGAGTGGCATCTATTATTGTTGCATTATTTTTCGGAGGATTTTTTGGGGCATTATTTGTGGTATTATTTGTGGCATCATTATTTGGAAGAGCCATTTGTGGAGGTGCCAAAGTGGGATTTCCATCAAAATTTCTTGAAAATTCGTCGAGAGGAGTCAGGTCGTCCATATTTATTGCATCAGGATATACGACTTTTGCGTCTCCGAAATAGGGATTTTCAGCGATGGAATTATAAACGCCAATATCTCCATGTAATTGTGCAACATTTCCGAGACACCAGTGCATTCTGGCGGCTTCGACTCGTTTGATTTCGTCCATGTCGCTTTGATCTCGTACAATTCGCGGAGTCAGAATGATGATGAGTTCAGAGCGGCGGCTCTTTGTATACTCGTATCTGAACAGTTTTCCGAGAAGAGGAATGTCTCCCAAAAGTGGCACTTTTCGTTTGATTTCGTGATTTTCTTTGGAGATGAGTCCTCCAAGAACGACGGTTTCGTTGTCTGCTGCGCTGATTGTTGTTACAGTAAAGATTTTATCGATTTTGGGAGAGCGAATTTCTTTTCCTTCGGAGATTCCGACAACAACACCATCGACATTGCTTCCGAGTTTTGATTTTTCAGCAGCGACGAGCATCACAACATTTCCTTCTGGACTGATACTCGGTGTCACCATCAAAAGGAGTCCAACTTTTTCATCAACGACATTCGCATCACGACTGAAATTGTTCGTCGTCGTTCCTTTGAAGCGAGGCACAAGTTGGCCGACGTGGATGAATGCCTGCTGGTTATTCATTGCAGTGATGACAGGGCGACTTAAAATTTCGAGTCGGCTCGTTTCTTGCAAAGCACGAAGCATTATACTGACAGCATCACTATTTGCAGAAAATACGAGGCCTCCAAATCCTGATTCTGCTCCGACACGTCCAGTGGCAAAATTCGTTAAAATCTGCGATCCGACGGTTCCAACAGTGTTTGCTGAGTTTGTGTTGTATCCATTATTCAAAGAATTTGACGGATTTTCATTGAATAACCAGCCTGGGACGGCATTTCCATTTGTGATGACCGGTTCTTCGATGACAGTGGTGACACCATTTTCCGTTTTGGTAATTTTGCGTGTTCCTGTTGTTATATTATTGAAGGTGCTTCGATTAAACAAAAGGGAATCTTGAATACCAAATTCAGCACCGAATTCGTCAGTGTTTGAGAGCGCAACTTCGCCAATTAAAACTTGAATTACGACTTGTGGCGGCAGTCTGTCAATATCTTGAATCAGTTTCATAATTTCTTCATGATATCGCGGAGTCGCACTGACAATAAGAGTATTTGAAACTGCTTCTGGAATTACGATCACTTCGCTTTCGATTTGCTGATATGGACTGACGACGCCGGGCGCATCTTGCTGAATCAATCGTTTACTCCGAATATAATCATTGATGGCAAGTGCAACATCACCTGCTTTCATGCTTTTCAGTTGATACACCGTCTGTTTACGAGCCTGCTGATCTTCTCGATCAATGCTATAAAGAAGAGCTTCAACAATTTTCAGATCATTTGGTGTTCCCGCAGCCAAGATGCTATTTGTGCGAGTATCGACAGCAAAACGGATTGGAACCAGAGTGTCATCGTCTTTTGCGCCGGGCAATTGCGGCCCAACTTGTCCATCAATTTGAGATGGAATGAGTGATTGGAGCGTTTTGATCAACGAATTTGCATCTCCATATAAAATCTGAAACACTTTTATTTCAGCAGTTGCAGCAGGCGAATCAATCATCAAAATTAATTCTTCGATCAATGGCATGCAACGTTCTGGCGCGGTGATAATTACCGTGTTGTTTCGTACATCTTTTGAAATCGAGACATCAGACATAATTCCAGAATTGATCATACGATGCCCATCTTCACTGATCACAAAAAGTTCTGGAAGTTTGCGGTCGGCAGTTCCCGCAGTTCCCGGCTGAATCGCGTTGGTCAAAACCTGCGCCAAATCATCAACGAGAGTGTGTTTTAATTTGAATGTTCGGACTTGCAATTTTGGTCCTGTTTCAGAAACATCAATTTCGGAAACGAGGCGTTCGATTTCCTGCAAATCATTTGGTCCCGCTTGAATCACAAGTGAATTGGTTCGGGAGTCGGCAAACATTTGAATGCGTGGTGCAAAACCGGAATTTTGCATCGGCGGAATTGGAAAAGTTCCTCGCAGCACGGTCAAAACATATTGTGCCGAGGCATATTTCAAACGAATCACTTTTAGCAAACTATTTGAAACAGCGACTGGTTTGTCGAGTGTTTCAATTAAATCTTTCATTGCATCGAGAGCATGTCCCCATCCGACGAGGAGCATGGCATTTGGATTGATCAGAGGAATAACGCGAACAGTCCCCTGTTTTGTGCGAAATAAATCGATATAAACCTGCATCAAAACCCAGTTGAGTGAAACGCAATTGACATGTTTCAAAAATGCTACTTCGATCTTTGGTTCGGCATTTTTGCTCAGTTCTTCGATTTGCCGAATCATGTCTGTGAATCTGGCAACTTCCGCGCCGGTCGCATCAATCACTAACACATCGAGATCGGGAAGTATTTGATAACGAAAATCAGATACAACTTCCATTCCCGAAGTATTGCTGGATGTGTTGCCATCGGAAATGCCTCCACTATTTCCATTTGCACCGCCATTTGATCCTCCATTTGCAACTCCAATTGGTGCGACACTTCCTCCTCCGCCCATGTCACCACCATCTTGGAATTGATATCCAACAAGCTGAATGAGCGGATTTCGATGCGCCGGAATACGACGTGTTTCCGTTTGATCTAATGTTTTTGCAGGGACAGAAAGTGGAGTCGGCTTTTTTGTTTCAGATTCCTTAAATTCGAGACGGCGATTTGGTGAATCTTGTTTTGCATTGGTTGTTTTAGTGGGGAGAGTCGGGGAACGAAATGCGGCAGAAGCTTCTGCAAAAAGCGAATTCGGCGTTTCTGATGACGCTGAATTAGCAAGTGATTGCTGCGACGATTTTGGTGTCGTCCGAAATCCCGTCTCAACTCCTGGCGGCGGCTGATCAGATGGTCCAAAAACGACACCAGAATCACTCGTGGTGACTTTGGTTGTAGTCAGAAATGGAGTTGTTGGCCGCATTGACCCTGTTTGTGTCTGATGCGTCTGATTTTCAGGAAGTGGCGAATACGACGAAAGTGCTGAATTTGCTGCAAGTGGCGAATGCGGTGAAAGTGCTGGGTTTATTGCAAGTGGCGAGTTTGCAGCAAGTGGTGAACGCGGTGAAAGCGCCGAGTTTGCAGCAAGTGCCGAATATGCTGGATGTGCTCGACTCGTCAAATGTGCCGGATTTGGCAATTCATTGTTGTTCAGCAAATCATTCGATGAGAGTGGTGACTTTGGCGAACTGGTGATGGTCGGTAACTTGGGAGTTGCACTGGTGGAATCATTTCCGGTGGACACGTTCCATCGTCTCGGTGCTTTACAAATTTCCAGCAAATGTGTCACCGATTCATGTTTTACATGGTGAATTGGCAGAAAACTCCGTTGTCGGCCCGGTGGAAGCGGCGGCTGATCCATTTCATCAAGAAGCTGGACAAACTGACTACATAAAATTTTGTCACCAGTGAGGACGAAACGTCCATTTTCGCGGTCTACTTCAATTGTACATTGTCTCTGAATTTTTTCGTTCGGCGATTGAAACAGGAATTTTCCATGTTCAATTTCACGAAAATACGGATGCAAAAGAGCAGAAAGTTGCAGCTGAATCGCGTGAATTGAAATAATGCTGGGGGCAAATGAATCACGAATAGTTTCCGAAACAATTAAAGATGTCTGCTGGACGTGATTGATATTTTGCTTTGAATCGGGGACGATTCCAACTTGCAGTACTGATTCACTTCGAGTCAATGACTGCATTTGGGCGTGTTGTTGGAGCCATTCTAAAACTTCTTTCTGCACTTTGTCGGAGGCCAAAATTCCAATTCGGAAAGTATTTGATTCCGCCTCTGAATTTATATTCATCGAGAAATCAGCTTCGTTTTGATAACGATTTCGCAATTGTTCTTCGATGAATCCGATTTGCGAAGTACGAATTTGATAAATTGATGGACCAGAAGGTGTGATGGAAGTCGCAATTTTTTCTTTTTCGGCGGCGACGCAAAAATCACTGCATCTAACAAAAAGCGACACAAAAATCAGCGCAAAAACTATTCCAAAAATAAATTGCCGAATAGTCGCACTGCTGTCACAACATTTCATGTCACTGCATTTCATGTCACTGCATCTTACTTCTTCACAAAAAGGCTCTTCATAAAAAAGCTCTGTTTTATGAGAAAAAAGGGAATCAATAATTTGTAAAATCAATTGCATCATCATCCAACATTTTCTGTTGTTGGTCACATTCGAGTCACACCACGTTTGTATGATCCCAATAATGGAACAAAGAATCGTATCAATTATATCAAAATGAGGCAAGATTGATTTTTTGCATCATTTCTGTTTTAGTATGCGTTCACGGTTTTTTTGTGTTTTTTCGATAAAAACTGCTAAAATTTGCTTGCCCTGAAAGGGCATTATTCGACTCTTTCCGATGCTAAAACAATGCCAAATGCGATGCCATTTCATGGCTACTCGCGCAATAAACCCGCCGACTTACGTCGGCGGCTCGCCAAACACACCGCCGAACAAACGCCGGTGATCACGCACCGGCTCGAAACGCCGGAGGCCCGCCAAATGTCGATGTGAATTTTGCATCGCAAAAAATCTAAAACCATGAACGATTATCTTTTTTTCATTTCAATTTTTCATTCAAAAACTAAAAATCCAAATCCTTCTGTTAAATTAAATGAATTTTCAGCGTTCCAACATTCGATTCCGACTCCTGGAACAATGCGGCGACATCCGATTCCCCAAACAGTTCCGGGACTCGGAGATGTGTCGGAAAGTGACCGAAAAGCAATAGCCGCTTCTATGTACCAAGAATCATTGTCTTCGTGTCTGGCCACAAAACAATCGGGATTCCATGTCAGATCGCCCCAGCAGGAATCGATGACCCAGCCGCGTGAATCAAATGTCAAAGAATATGACGTTCCATAATCACGATCTAAATCTAATAGAATTTCGACTCGATCTTGCATGTCGATATTATCATCACGACTTCGTGGCTTTTCATTTATTGGTGGATATGAAAAGTTCGGCGAACGGGGAACACGCAGTCCGATGTATAAATACTCTTTGTCGTACAAAACCATCATTTGCGTTCCCAAAGAACACGATTCTTTCAGTAACAAATCTTCTCGTTTTTGTCCGGGAGAAATCGACTGGTTGGTTGTTTCTCGCTCTTTTAGCATTTCGTTCAAACGTCGGCGCGGCTTTTCTGAAGTAAAACGATGTAACTTGCTTTGAATCCAGATGCCAGTGTCGTTTTTATCATCGAAGAAACCATCCAATTTGGGTTTTTTCTGCGTAAATTGAGCAAAAATGGTCGGAATTGGTGATTCTTGCTGGGTCGCTGGAAGCTGCAATTTGTCTTCAGTTGCGAGCCACCATTCGGCGCGGGCGCGCATTCCCCAAACATCGTCATTGTTCAGGTCACCACGACTTTTATACTCACGGAGCGAATCGACCACGAATCCACGTCGCCGAAGTGCCGAACAATATGCAAATCGAGTCGGCATGTCTTCGAGAGCAGCCGGAAAAAACTGCTCCAAATGACGACCCATCAAAATAGCTCGGTCGATCCGAAAACGCAGGTCATTCGCCGCCTGATTGTTTTGTGTATTTCCAGTGTCACCAAGAGGCATGGACAAAGTTGTTACTGGATTGCCACGAATCAAATGATTTGCGACTTCCGCACTGGAAAAATAATGTAATTGCCACAAATACGCTCGCTGGGAAAGTGGATGATGCGGATAATGCGAAGTGATTGTTCCATAAATTTCTGATGCTGATTTGATGTCTCCCTGCGTTTCATATTTTTGTCCGAGTTCAAGAAGCGTCTGAATTGCCATTTCCGTATCAATTTTCCGTGTCAATTCCACCGCACTGGAAACGAGCCGAACATCAGAAAGAGTTTGCCCCTGTTCTGCGGCAATTTTTGACGTGGCTCGAATAATTCCGAGAACTTGACTGCGCTGATTCGTCCGCATTTGAACAGACTCCCATTGATCGGCAAACGAACCGACGCAGGCACGACGACCATCACTTGCTGGGACCAAATCAATTCCAGCGAAAAAATCGTGCCGACCAGGGACCGGAGCAAGATCAAATGGTGTCTGAAAACCGATTACAGGTGTCTGAGCCGTCCACTCTCTGTTCAATAATCCACGAGAAACGAAGACCAATTCATCGAGTGATTCTCCAAGTCGCATGAGCGGACGAGAGGGAATCAAATTAACATCCCCCAGTTTATCTGTTTCAATTTTGTCCGTCTGTTTTGTCGCTGAGTCCGAATTATTACGAGACACATGTATTTTCTTGACTTTCCACGGAGCCAGTTCCCACTCTGTGATTTGATATGGAAAAGCTGTCGGGTCCGATGCCATTTTGACTGCTTCCATCGTTTCACGCAGCACAAATTCTCGAACAGGATCGTTCTTTTCATCCATTCCATCCGTGATAAGAATTTCTGGTTTCCAAATCCGAATTGCAGCAACAAATCGTTCGCGCAATTGTTGTAGTCCTTTGCCATCGTGTTCTTTCTGAATCTGTTCAACTAATTTGGCGTGGTCTGTCAACATTTCATCTCGGTCCAAAGAAAATGGTCCCAGTTCCAAGACACCATTTCCGCCGAGTCGAACAATTGCTTCATTTATTCGTTCAAGTCGAGTGAATGAATTGATGCCTCCACTTGTTTCACTTGCATTTTTGGGGCGAAAAAGGAGCAAGCTGCCCCCCAAATATCCCTGTTCTCCGCATAACTGGGCCATCACTTCCAGCGGCAAATTTTCAGGACGACCAGCAATGCAGAGAACGGCGAGACGTTTTCCACTCGCTCGCTGAATCATCCACGTTTTGCCGCCATCTTTCGTGTTCAAAATTGTTCCTAAATCGGCGATGGCCCATCCGGTCAGATCGTCCACAAACGAGACTTTTTGAATCGTCGCAGAAATGCCAGTCGGAGAACGAAGCCACGTTTTTCCCGCGTCATTCGAATAATAAATGGAAGTGCCCGGCTGTCCAGCGACCCAAATGTTGTTGCCACGCACTTCGATACTATTTAGATCAATTTGCGCCGCTCCTGCGCCGGGCAATTTTCCAGACACGGTGCTCCAACGAATCCCATTGTCCTGCGAAAAAAGGATCGCTCCGCCTTCTCCTGCCATCCAGCCCATCACTCCGTCTTTCGCTCCCGCTTTCGTTTCGACATTTTCGCCTAATTTTACATCACGAAAACGTGTTGCACCGACCGGCTGAATTTGCGACAGACACACTGTTTGCCGCATTAGTTGCACACTCCCATCCAAACCAATCCCAAAACTTTTTTGATCTGGCATCCATTCGACTTTTTGCCATCCAGCACTTTTGCCATTTCCCGAAGGATTCCACGATTTTCCTCCGTCCGCTGTCACAAAAAAACCACTCGGTGATTGCTCTGTACTTTCACCAGCAAGAAGACATCTCATCGGATCGAGAATTTTGACTCGATACAAAATAGGAAGCTGGTGACTATCTTGAAGCGACCATGTTTTGCCTCCGTCATTCGTCAAAAGAACGACGCCGCGTCCCTGTGATGTGAATGGAATGGAATAACCGCCAACTGCAATTCCAAATGATTCACTCAAAAATGCGACACTTTTTAGTGAACACGAAATTGGTGTTTCTTGAAGAGTCCAATTCGCTCCGCCGTCCTGCGTGTGCCAAATCACTCCGCGTTCGCCGACTGACCAGCCGACCAGCGGATTCACGAAACAGATGTCATTCAGACATGCGTCCCAAAGCATTTCGTCATAAGGAGAAATTGAGAGCTGCGAAGTCGAATGTTTATCGGGGCAAAAACGTCCTGAAAGCGGATCGCGCGGATTTCCAACAAGTGGACCGGTAATTTCATCACGCAATTGATGCGACTGTTTAATACGATCTGAATTTGCGAGAAGAATTTCGCCGGCGGGAGCACTTGTTGTGGGAGCACTTGCTGTGGGAAAATTTGGAGTAGGAAAATTTGCAGACGGCGTATTCGGAACAATTCCATTTGGAATCTGTGAAAATTGCTGCTGAGTGGGAGTATATGGAATGATTCCCGGCGCAGTCGTGCTGGGAACTGGATTAGAAAGTGGAAGAGAAGATTGTGGTGGAATTGTGCGCCCCGCCGCAGAACGCTGTGCATTTTGTATTTTGTCAGGATTCTGCTCTTTCCACATTTCCACGATACTTGTCGCTGTGTGTTGTGCCGCGCAGAAGGAGACAAACCCGCTTATTTCTTCGCCAAATAGACCGCCCCATAATCCGAAAATCAAGAGACAAATCGAACGGAAAAAACAAGAAAAAGTAATATGTCGTGTCAATGAAAACAAATACATGGAATTTTGACAGAAAATGTCTCATAAGTGAATACAAAATCGTCCGAAAACCTGACTAATTGGTCCGAAACAACCCACCTTTCAACACCAATCGACCGGTTTTAGGAGCAAGCTGGCTCGGAAGAATACGCAAATTTATGAGCCATGTCAAGAGCATTTCTCATGTTGCCCGTTTCTATGCCCATCGGCGTTCGTTTCCAACACCGAGGCATTCCATGTTCCCGAACACCGGCGGTGTTCAATTATGGTAGAAACGAATTGCCCACAAAAACACACAACTCCGTCGGAGTTGAATTATGGGCACCGATATTGAACCCCGAATGGGGTTCTGACGTTTTTGATGTTCGTGTTTCTACCATTATTGAATCCCGATGGGATTCAGAATTGCCCTTTCAGGGCAAGCAAATTTTAACTGTATTTGTGGAAATTTATGAAAAAAACATACAAAAACCCGTGAACGCATACAACCCGTGAACGCATACAAATGGGTCAGTCGTTTTTGTACATTTGCGACATTGCTTCGGCATGTTCTTTGATCATTGCACGAAGTTTTAGAGGTTTCAAAACTTCTGCTTCTTTTCCATATCCGAGAATCCACCAACTGATTTCATTCAGACCGGAGACGGTGACATTAAAGTCAATTGCACCATCTTCTCGAACCAATACTTTTTGTTTTGGATGCCAAATCACTTCTGAAACATTTTGCGCAACTAAAGGCGAAAATCTTACGACGACTTCAGAATCTTTTCCATGTTCTGGAATAATGTGCCACGCATTTCTAAAAAACTGTTTGCTCGAAAATCCACGAGGAACAGAAAATTTTTCGTCAGTAATCTCATATTTTATTATTCGACCAACATGAAATATCCGTGTTTCTCTGTGCAAAGAAGAGCGACCCAGCACATACCAACTTCGACGACTAAAAAGGAGCTTATATGGACTCAAAAGAGTAATGAATTCAGGTTCCACTGGACTTTTGTACCAGATACGAAGTGAGTATTCTCGTTGCTGGGCATCTAACACCGCATCATAAGTCGAGCGGACCCCTGTGAGCGGATTATATGGACAAGGAATCACTTCCAAAGCTCTTCCGATCCGATCAATTTCGTCTTGCAACCGACCCGGTAAATTGGTTTTCAGTTTTACCGCCGCACGATGCGCTGCATACAAAAAAGGAATTTGCTTGGTCTCCGATGTCTCATTACACAAAGTAATCAGCGCGAGTGTTTCTTCCAGATCAAATTGCGTGTTTGGTAATATCACCTCACTTCGAATTCGATAACACTGATATTTACGAATGCGTTTGATCGAGAATCCGAGTGTATTCAGTTCTCGCAAATAACGGAATACTGTGCGTGTACTCGTTCCGAGCTCGACAGAAAGCATTTCCAATGTACACCATCCTGCTCGCAAATGCCTTAATAAAGAAAATAATCGCTCCAGTTTTTTTGATGCGGCATTTTTTGCCATCACAATTTCCTTCAGAATTACCAACTATACTGTGAATCGTCATCAATTAGATGTTTAACCCGCTTTCGTAGCTGTTTAGCCCGCTTTCGTAGAAAGTGGTAGTTTCGCAAAACAAAGCAAATTTCTAAAAAAATGACACTAACAAAAGTATCGTTTTATGCAGGTGTGCTGTATAATATAAACCAACTCGAATTTTACCAATGAATTATTGTTGCCTTTTACTCCAAAGTTGCACCAAATTGATGAGAAACATCATGGCAAATGAGGCGGCGAGCATCGTGATTGCAATTGCTGTGGCCGCCATTTCACCTTGTTCTTCGCCAAGAAATTTTGACATTATCACGCTCGAAATGACTTCGGAAACATACGCTTTATTTGCGAGGAAAATGACGGAGCCATATTCGCCCAGTGCCCGGGCAAATGCCATCGCAAATCCTGAAACAAGAGCAGGAAATACCGTCGGAAAAATGACGAGCCAGAATGTTTGCCATCGACTCGCTCCAAGACTGGCAGAAACCTCCTCCAGTTCACCTTCGACATCAAGAAGAGCTGGCTGCATCGCACGAACAACAAACGGAAGTCCAATAAAAGTAAGAGCAATCAAAACACCAATTTGAGTTTCTGCTATTTGAAATGGCAAATAGCGACCAATCCATCCTTTTTCTGTATACAATTGTGCCAGTGCAATACCTGAAACTGCCGTCGGAAGTGCAAATGGGAGATCAACCATCGCATCGACAAAGCGGCGACCCCAAAATTTGTATCGAACAAGAACCCAGGCAATTACAAAACCGAAGCAAGCATTCAATGATGCGGCGATAATTGAGGCTCCGAATGTCAGTTTGAGCGAGGCGACCACCTGTTTGTTTGTTACTGTGCGCCAAAATACTTCTGGTGTCATGCCGAGCAAGTTTGCACACAATCCTGAAAGTGGGAGAAGAACGACCAATCCGAGATAAAAAACAGATATTCCGAACGTCAAACCGAATCCGGGAAGTGGACTTTCTTGAACAAACCGATATTTCATATCAAAAATGAGTTGCAAAAATGGTATTTCAAAATGGCGAAAAATCGAAGCTGCATTGAAATCCCAAAAGACAGAAATTTTTCAATTCTTCGGTTTTGCATCTCGACTGTTTTCACTTCCGGTAATTATAATCGAAAATGGCAAAATTGAAAGTCGGGAACGCATATAAAAAATCGCACCTGCCTGCTGACAACTGGGCACATCTAATAATTCATTTTCTAAAAACACAGACTCCGTAATTTACAGGGTTTTGGTGTTCAAAATTTGGTAATTGGTGAATAAATACAGTCCTATAACAAGTTTACGAATTTGATGAAATTGAAAAAAAATAGAAGCCGGAAAGGAGGCGGTACTCCGCCGTATTGACGGTTTGTACAACATCATTCTATGAAAATTTTATTTCGACCCAGTTTCACAAAACTTGTTAGCAGACTGTGAACAAATAGATGTGCTCAACATTTTAGTTGACAATTTTATTTTAATAGACTACAATTTCGATCTGCGTCGGTTTTTTATTCTCTAATCGTGTTTTGTTCCAGATATTTCCAGAAATTTTTTTCTCAAATAAAACGATGAGTACATTTTTTTCACGACGTGATTTTTTGGCATGTTGTAGTGCCACAGCAGGACTTTTTTGTGGAGTCCATTCACTTTTTGCGGAAACTCCCCAAAATCGTCCATTTCGTTTTAGCATTTGCGATTGGGACCTAAAAGCAATGGGAGACCCGAAAGCATTTGAAATCGCCAAATCATTCGGATTCGATGGCATCGAAGTTTCGTATCAATCAGATGGCCAATTTTCACTCGCAAAAAAAGAGAATCGACCTAAATTTCAAAAAGCCGCCGAAGAAAGTGGACTCGCCATTTCCTCACTTGCGATGGGATGTCTAAATGGAACACCACTGGCCACGGAACCTGAAACCGAACAATGGGTCGAAACGTGCATTGAAGCGATGACCGACCTAGATGTGCAAAACGTCCTCGTGGCTTTTTTCGGAAAAGGAGATATGAAGGATAAACCGGATGCCCAAAAAAGTGTCGCTGAAAAGATGAAGCGGCTCGGACCAATCGCAGAAAAGAGTGGACGAACTCTCGGAATCGAAAGTTATCTGAGTGCAAAAGAACATCTCGACATTCTTGCCGCCATCGGAAGTCCATCGGTCAAAATCTATTATGATGTGCGGAATGTTCTCACAAAAGAATATCCACTTTATGAAGATATTGAATTGTTACTCAAAGAAAAAGCTGTGTGTCAAATTCATTTGAAAGAATATGATGCCCGACTCGGTTCTGGCATCATAGATTTCAATAAAATTCGTGCATTACTTGACAAGTATGATTATCGTGGCTGGCTCGTTATCGAATCGTCAGTCAAAGGAGACTGGCAGGAATCGCAGCGAGAAAATGCTGCGTTTGTGCGAAAAACATTTGGTTGAACAAATGTATTCGACTAAATTTGCGTCCAAGTTTGGCGAGCCGCCAACGTAAGTTGGCGGGTTTGTTGCTGGATTTATGGCAAAAACTCACAATTTCCCTTTTTATCACATTCATCACAATGAATTTTGGCTATTATCCTGGCTGTGCTTTGCATGGTTCATCATTCGATTATGAAACATCGGTGCAAATGTGCATGAAAAAATTGGACATTCGTCTGACAGAATTGGACGACTGGATTTGTTGCGGAGCGACGGCGGCCCACAACATCAATAAAAAGTTGGCGACCGCGCTGCCTGCGCGCAATTTGGCAATTGCGGAGCGGGACAATCTCGAACAGATTCTCGCTCCATGTCCGATGTGTTCGATGGAACTTATCAAAGTCGGAAATGAACTTCGTGATTCGGACACTTTGCGCCGCGAAATGTCGCAAATCGTCGAATCTCCCGTCACTGGAAAGACGACGATTCTCAATTTGATTCAGGTCTTCCAGCAAATCGGATTCGACAAAATTGCTGAAAAGGCGGTGTTAAAATTAGAAAACATGAAGCCGGCGTGTTATTATGGATGCCTCCTCACACGTCCACCAAAAGAGCTGCGATTCGATGACTGTGAACATCCCAGTAGTATGGAAACGCTCCTCAAAATTCTTGGAGCCGATCCCGTCGAAGCGTGGAATTATAAAACCGAATGCTGCGGAGCCGGTTTGACAATCGCAGATGATAACATCATCATGGAATTATCGAATAAAATTCTCGATAATGCGAAAAAACACGGAGCAACGTGCATGGTCGTCGCATGTCCAATGTGCCATGTTAATCTCGACATGAAACAGAAAGACATCGAGAAAAAATACAATGTGAATTACAATCTGCCCGTCTATTATCTTTCCGACCTCGTCGGATTGGCACTCGGATGTTCACCAAAAGAATTGTGCCTCGACAAACATTTTGTTACGAATTATACAGTACACCGCCAATAAAGTCACGTTTTCAAAGTCCTGAATCCCGTCGGGGTTCAATATCGGTGACCATAATTCAACTCCGACGGAGTTGTGTGTTTTTGTGGGCTATTCGCTTCTACCATAATTGAACGCCGACGGCGTTCGGTAACATGGAACGACTCTGGTTTCGTGAACATTGAACACCTCGGGCGTTCGGGAACAACAGAATAAAAACCCGCCGACTAACATCGGGAGATCGCCAAACGT
>JBOFGF010000352.1:0-3413 GCA_051649005.1 Thermoguttaceae bacterium
ATCAAAATGGCACTGTCAGAGCAACTTTCGAAAGACCAAATTCGTCGTAGAATGCCGCATCATTTGAAAACACTTTCTCCAATGATGAAATCAATCACACACTATTTTGAACTTATTGTGCGAAAAGGCACATCAGAAGAATGTCGTGTTACAATAAAAAAACGATTCATGGAGCGTCGTCGTCGTGCTCTTAATTTGATTGAAGAATTGAGTCTGCGAACTCGACGAATTCACGCACTTATGAAGCAGCTTGAAACGATGTCGTTTCGCATGGATGAAATCCAGCAACTTCTTCGGGACAAATCTGTTTCAATCCTTCCAGACAGGCGAGAATTGTTACAAAAAGAGCTTCGCAGTCTAATTTTATTGACACAGGAAAGTCCCAAAAGTTTGCGAAAACGATGCGAACTTATTAGAAAATCACTTTCAGAGTACGAAAATGCAAAGAGTGAATTTTCCCGCAGCAATTTACGTCTGGTAATTTCTGTTGCAAAAAAATTCCGAAATCGCGGACTCGGTTTTCTCGACTTGATTCAAGAAGGAAACACCGGTTTGATGCGAGCAGTCGATAAATTTGAGCACCGACGTGGTTTCAAGTTTTCGACGTATGCCACATGGTGGATCAGACAGGCGATTACTCGGGCAATTGCCGAACAGGCGCGCACGATTCGGATTCCTGTTCACATGATTGATGCACTGACTCGACTCAGAAATATCGCCAGAGATTTTTATCAAGAAGAGGGGAGACAGCCCTGTTTGCAAGAAGTTGCCGAATCCGCCGAAATGACAGTGGATGAGGTGCGACGCATTCTTCTGATGGGAACAAATCCTATCAGTCTCGAACATCCAGTTGGCGAAGGGGATGAAAGTTGTTTCGGAGAATTTGTTGCAGATACAAGTTTTGATCGGCCAGAACGGTCAGCATCAAATGAAATGCTCAAAAAAGAAATATGCAAACTTCTCAAAACATTAACATTTAGGGAACGAGAAATCATCAAATTAAGATATGGACTCGAGAATGGTTATTCGTACACTCTCGAAGAAGTTGGTCGCATTTTCCAAGTTACTCGAGAACGTGTTCGCCAAATCGAAGCAAAAGCAGTGCAGAAGTTACAACAACCTGGTCGCAGTCAGTATTTGGCAGGTTTTCTCACTCAGCTTGTCGAAAACTGAAAAACACACACAATTTCTGTGAACAGAAACAAAATCTGTCGCACGATATTCAAGTGTCAATGTTTTCAGACACTCATTCATTTTATCATATTAGTTACAAAAAATTTTATTATGTCAGTTCTTTCATTTCATGCAAACAAGAGTAATTTGGAATCGCAGCGACGCTGGTTCGCTGGTGTCAGTCTTTCGGCAAATGCACGTCGAATGGAAGCAGCGATGATCGGCGTGCATGGACGCGGCTGTGGTGCGCCAGTTGAAATACGCAAAACGCTCTCATTCGATGTTCCGCATGAAATCGTTGAAAGTTATCACGAACTTCAGGAAATTGTCCATGAACGAGCCGGAAATAGTCGCTTCGATCTATCTGAAAAAACAAGTGAAAAGAGAATCGGAGCGAAAGCTGAAACAACAATTGATTCGACAAATACGAATTTGAAAGAATCAATGCTCCCAATTTCGTTGTATGAACATGTTTTGCGAGAACTGGCCTGTATTGAAGAAGAGGCTCTGGAAGAACTTTTACTTGAATCGCAACTGACAAAAAATGACATGATCGCAGCAGGAATTCACGATCCGGGAATCTATGTTCGCACACAGTCGGGGATATTTTATCGCAGTTTGTGTAATCCAGTCGATTTGGCTCGCCGAACTGGACTGAATATAATCGATTCGTTCCCACTGCACGACATCGCATCACATGGAAATGGCGGCCCAATTTTTGCGCTCCCGACTTGGATTTTTCTCCACTCGACTAATCAGAACCGCATTTTGCTCGATCTCGGATGCACCGCGAAATTGACTTTTTTGCCGCAAGTAACTCACTCTTTTTCACACGAACGAATTCAGCACCAGCAAATCATTCCATGTGGAACGATATTGGACGCACTCACTTGGGAATTGACCGGCGGACAAACGTCAATTGACACCGGCGGGTGTCTCTCTGTACAAGGATGCCAAATTCCGACTCTTTTGAATGACTTCCGCCAAATGACGCGGCAACTGTCATCACAAATGACTGCATCGCAAAAAGAATGGTCGCCGTTTGGTCTTTCAGCGGAATCATATTTGGCAATCACCACAAAAGCATCACAGGGAGGATGTTCATGGCAAGATATTTTATGCACAACAAGCTATTTTATTGCCGAAAGTGTGGTTTCTGCTGTTCAGAATGTACACGAAAAATATGCAAATAACTCAGAAAAACATTCGGATATACATTCGGAAATTTATTTATGCGGAGCGGCAAGAATGCACGGAATGCTCGCCAATTTGATCAGTTCAGCTCTCCCCCATTTTTCGATGAAGCCAATTTCGCAACTCGACATTCCATCAGATACATTTGACGCACTTTGTACTGCCATGTTGACTCTTCTATTTGTCGATCACATTCCGGCGGGACTCTCACATCTGACCGGATGTGAAACTTCTCGCATTCTCGGAAGTGTCACACCAGGATCAATTGTCAACTGGCATCGACTTTTGCAAGAAATGTCGGCGACAAAACCCGTCGGACACTCACTTCGTGCTGCCATTTGAAATAGGAAAATACTCGAATTTTCCGGCTGTTTTTTGCTTTTATGGTTTTGCCGAAGACTCACTGCCGCTCTTCGAGCCGAGTGCGCCCCAAACGCCAAACGGACTTTTACCAGTCCACACGGCCTTCGGATTCGTTCCACCACTCGAGTAATTGATCGTATTACTTATAAAAGAGACACTGCCATCAGCAAAAGCCGCATTGACACCGCCGGAGTGAAAGCTCGTCGGTGGAACCAGCATCGGGTCTGCTTGGTCATTCCTCGCAACACATGAAGCGGAGTTCGGCGGCAGAATCGTATTACAATAAGTATTGGCCATCCATGCCGTGAAAAAACGGTTTCCAGGCTCGTTTCGTGTCGTCGTGCCAGTAGGATAAATCCCATTGACCGCGAAATTTTTGCATTTGTCGAGATCAAGTGTCCCTGTTGCCACACTCAGCGTGTCCCATCCGCCGTCAGTCTTTGGAAAAGCATCTGCCACGACAGCAATACCGCCGCCAATCACGTTCTGATATCCAGTTGGAATGCAAATGGCACGCTCCGAAAACAGAAGCGTATTGCTCGTGCCATCAGTGATCATGTCCATTCCAACCCACTGGTGATTTCCAAAACAGCCACGAGTCACGCCATTTGTTGTGCTGTAATTTTGGTACTTGGTTCCATTGTCTCCCGAACATTGCATATAATTTGTGCGTCCATAATCAT
>JBOFGF010000353.1:0-8089 GCA_051649005.1 Thermoguttaceae bacterium
GACTGAATCCGATTTATCGACTCCGTCTTCGCAAAAACAACTCCCTCCGCGTCGTGTCATCAAGACAGATCAGGAAATACCACAATATAATCAGCTTCCATCACATGAGCGGGCAACTTATTCTGGCTCGATTTCGGACGAAGTAGTCGATTCCAGACGAAACGATTTGGGGATGAACCAAGATGCTACTTATGAAAATGGCATTTATGAAGACGAAATTTACGAAGAGGAAGGATACACTGTCGTTCCGAGCGGTTTACTGCGCCGCAAATTGCTTGGTGGACTGGGGGGCGGCATGTCGTCCATGCGATCTGGAATTCTTCCATCGTATTCTGGTGAAATAATCATTGACGATGAAATGATGATTCCTGGAAAAATGTCTCAGTGTGACAGAGGATGCACGAGCGGAAATTGTTTACATTCAGGAACAATTTGTGACACTTCTCCTGCGATGGCAAGTTTTTACACAGTTTCTCCAATCATTAAACCTTTTGGCACTGGAGCTTTGGACAATTTGACATTCTCCGGTGGTGCCACTGCTTTCCGAGATGCAATGGACGGCGGATTTGACGGCAATTTTGGTTTCACTGAATCAGTTAATATCGCATTTCCTCTTCATCTTGATTCGTGCATCTCTTTCCAGGGAGGAGTTCGTGCGAATCAGACACATTTGTATGGCGACAGCATTTATGGAAAACGAGCAAGACAGCAATACTTTGCGACAGCCGGCGTTTTCAAGAGAGACTTGTCGTATCCAATTCAGGGCGGAGTGGCATTCGATTGGTATCAGGACAACTTTTTCAACAACATTCAGCTGCATCAAGCTCGCTGCGAAATTTCTGTCCGAACTTTCAGCAATTGTGAATATGGATTCATGGGAGGGGTCGGAACATCGAAAAACAGCAAGTCGGCACTGATTAACCTTCGTGAAACGATTTTGACTGGTCCACTTGAACCAGGCAAAAATTATGTTGTGCAGCCACAAGATTATTATGCGATATTTTTTCGAAAACATGGCTCCGGTGGAAATTTGATGGAAGCACGCATTGGAGCGACATCAAACGGCGACATTATTTTGGGAGGTTCGGGAGAATTTGCCATGAATGAATATGTGGCGATGCACGGAGGATTTTCGACATTGATTCCAAAAGAGGGTCAAAGTCAGAGTAGTTGGCGCAAAGAATCATGGGAAATTTCAGTGGGACTGAAAATTTATTTTCGGGGCGGTGGCTGTTCCAAAACAGACAATCAGTGTCGTCCGATGTTTGATGTCGCAAATGTCGGATCATTTTTCAATCGTATTTTGGTAAAATAATATAATAATAAAACTGCATTTTGAATGACAAATAGTTCCAGCGCGTGCCAATACTCATTTGAAATGTCTGTTTTCTGCTTTGGAGCAAGAACGATCTTGTTCCTTCTTTTCTGTTATTGACATGCACGAAAATATGGTTTGGTGTGTGTTGACTTCCCAATCAATAGCAGCTAAAATGGCATCCATTCATGGTTTTAGATTTTTTGCAATGCAAAATTCGCGTCCATGTTTGGCAAGTCCCCGAAGTTAGTTTTGCGAGCCGCCAACGTAAGTTGGCGGGTTTATTGCCCACAAAAACAACGCCGACGGGATTCGGAAATGCCATTTCTGTGCAATCGAATTTTAGCTGTTTTCATGGGAATTTATGAAAAAAATACACAATTTCCGCGAACGCATACATTTTTATCATATTTCTTCATTATTCAAAATGCCTTTTTTACATTCCAGACGAAATTTTTTGACCAATTTGGCGGCCACTGGCACACTTTCCTGTTTTGCATCGCATCTGACTCATGCGGCAAATGCAAATGATGCGATCTCTTCTTCCATTTCTTCCATGTGTTTGCCGCCTTTTCGTTACTCACTCAATTTTGGCACTCTTATCGGATTCAATTTGCCGATTGAAGAGGAAGTTGACGTGGCCGCAAAAGCGGGATATGACGCAATTGAACCCTGGTCTCGAAAAATAGACGATTATATCAAACGCGGTGGAAAACTCTCCGATTTGCGAAAACGGATCGCAGATCATGGTCTCGCTGTCGCTGGATGCTGCTCGTTCAGTTCGTGGATCGTTGATGATGATGCAAAACGTGCAGATGGACTCGAATCAATGAAACGCGAAATGGGACAGTTACGAGAAATCGGAGGAACAGCTATTGCTGCCACTGCGGCGGGGGCCACTGATAAACGACTCGATCAGTTTTCAACTCTCGGAAAAAGATATGCCACTATTCTCGAAATGGGTGCGTCCGCTGAAATCGTGCCACAACTCGAAATTTGGGGAAGCTCCGCCACAATGTCTAATCTCGCCGATGTTATGGCGATTGCTATTCATTCTGAAAGACAGGATGCCCAGTTTTTGCTTGATGTTTTTCATTTGTATCGTGGTGGAAGCTCGTTCGATTCTTTGGCACTTTTTTCTGGACGCTCTTTGACGTGCTTTCATTTGAACGATTATCCGGCGGCAAATCCAGAAAACCTGAAAGACAAAGACCGCGTTTATCCGGGAGATGGTGTGGCTCCGCTCAAAGACATCTTCTCGATTTTGCGCCAAATCAATTTTTCGGGATTCCTTTCGTTCGAAGTGTTCAATCCCGACTATTGGAAAACAAACGATCCGCTCTTAGTCGCAAAAACTGGACTCGATAAAATGAGACAAATTACGGAAGGAACTGTAAAAAAATAGCACAATACAAACAACACACCCATCACATTTCCCAAAAAAATACCACCTATATTTTTTGAGCGATAAATCAGATATAATAACGACTATTGGATTTCTGATCCAACTCACCATCTTGTTGCCACATTCGCCCACTCATACAAAGGAGAACGCTGTGAAACATCGTTTTGTTCTGCTGTCAGTGTTTTTGTTTGCTGTGCTGCTCGGATGCAGTATCAACTCATCTTTGGCGCAGCAATGTGTTATGGAAGTCGCACCGTCTCAGTCGGTGCTAAAAGCCGATAAAATCAACACTCTCCATCTGAAAGTCGGCATCACCGGCTTTGAAATGAAAGGCGATAAACCGCGTACTCCGCTGAATATCGCACTGGTGCTGGATCGCTCCGGATCGATGGCGGGTGCCAAAATCGAACAACTCAAAAAAGCTGCCATTCTCGCAGTAGATATGATGGATGCAGACGATATTCTCTCCGTCGTGGCATATTCCTCTGAGGTCGAAGTCCTCGTTCCTGCGACGAAACTCACAAATAAGGAGATTGTGCGATCAAAAATCAAAACACTGACTCCCACCAACTCGACTGCGTTGTATGCGGGAACGAAAACGGGTGCGGCGGAAGTGGAAAAATTTCTCGCCAAAGAACGTGTCAATCGGGTCATCCTCCTCAGTGATGGTTTGGCAAATGTCGGTCCTCGGAATACGAGTGAACTAAAAGCACTCGGACTGGAAATCGGAAGCAAAGGCATTTCTGTTACAACATTCGGACTCGGCGACGATTTTAACGAAGACTTGATGTCGCAACTAGCATCGGCCAGTGACGGAAATCATGTATTTATCACAAAAGCATCAAACACTCAAGAAGTCTTTGCCGACGAATTTCAGGTGGCCAGCAAAGTCGTCGCACAAGATGTCTCCGGTAAAATCACGGTTTCAAAAGGTTGTAAAATTCTCCGTGCCCTGAACATGCCGGTCGAAATCGAAGGACAAACTGCTTTCTTCAACTGGAAGCAAATCTATTCGCGGCTGCAGCGATACATTATTTTTGAAATCGAAGTTCCTGCCGGAGAAAACATGGAATCGCGGGATATTGCGACGGTTCAACTTTCGTACATGAACATGGCGACACACGTCAAAGACGACATCAGCGCGGTCGCCAAAATTTCGTACAGCAATTCTAATGCGAAAGTGGAAGCGTCAATCAATCGGGATGTCCACGAAGTTTGTTCGCTGCAACTTGCCAATCTTGCAAATGAAGAGGCGACACGACTGCGGGACACTGGCGACAAAGAGGGTGCCAAACGTGTTCTTTTGGAAAACGCCTCCAGACTTCGTGAAGAAGGTCGCGCACTGGGCGGCTCCGCACTCCTCGACAGCGCGGCGACAATGAATGCGGAGCAGGCTGATAATATCAGTGACGATGCCGATTGGTCTGGAAATCGTAAAATTATGCGAGCAAACCAGCGAGGAACCGGTTATCAGCAGGCCATCAAAGCTTCGCGGTGAAAACAGGTTTTCCACATAAAATGGCATCGTATTTAGTCAGGGCGAGCCGCGAGTGAAACGAGTGTGCGCCGCCCTGAATTAGCGTTTCAATAATAGCTGTTGACTGTTGCTTAATTTTATTGACTTTTGCTTAATTAGGGAGAGTTGTTACTCGAATGTTCCGAAGTTGCAATGTCGAATCCGCATTGGGAGAAAAGAACTGAAAGGTTCCAGATTCCTTTTTTGGGTCAATGGCACTGGGACTGATCGTCATTTCATTTACAGGCACTCCATTGACCCAAGTTTGAAATAGTCCATTATTAACCAACAGAGTGACCGAATGCCAACTGTACTCATCCAATTTCAAATATCGCGCATTTTTCAAACCATAAAAACCACCGACATCGACACCAAGTGCTTTGTCTCTCGCTGCACGAGATGGGAATGTTTGAAGTGATAGTTCATATCCTGTTTGCGGTTCTCCTGCAGTTGCATGAAAAAACAATCGTGGTGGGGACTCGCCGGAAAAACTATTATAGTCGAACTGCAAAATAAAATTTTTGTACTTTCCTACACTTTCTAAAATTCCGGGGCCACCTGTGAGCACAATCGTGTTGTCCAATGAAACGGTCCATGTCATTGGAGGTTTCGGCAGATTCCAAAGAGATTCATCGATGTGAATACCGTCAAACAACGACAATGCCGCACCTGGCACGCCTCGTATATTTCGGAATCGAGCACGACCTTTCGACACCAAAAAACAGATGTGTCCACTTGGAATCGGGGCACCTTCAAACAAATTGGTCGTTTCCTTATCGTCAAATAAGAGTTGTAAGTTTCCTCCTTCAAATCGTGCAATTACTCGGTGCCACTCTCCTTCATTTATTTTTTTCTGATGCGTCGATTGTTCATTTGAGGGAATTGGTGTCGTGCCGAGGAGACTATCGAGCCGGCCCAGTATTGTTCCGCGTGTGTTATTGACTTTAGTAGAATTGAGAACAATTGAATAACAAGACGATTTCAAGTCATCTGGAGTAAGTGGCGTTCTCAAAAGTAGATATACTTCTGCATCTGGCTCGCTTTGAAATTCGAACTCCAGTATCATATCGCCAAAAGAATTTGTCGAGTAGAACATTCCTGGATATTTCGGATCGCTCTCGATGACATTATCAGAAATGAAAAAACGTCCGCCGCCATATAATCCTTCGGACCGAACTTGCCATCCTAAATCGCTTTTGCCATCAAATAAATTGATATATCCATCTTTTAGTTGCTGCTTTGTCAAATTGAGCGAAAGTGGCAATTCAAAAAAATCAGCACCAGCTTCGGATTCTGCGCGGCGAGCGAGCCACTGTTTTCGTTGTGCTTCGCGTCGTTCTTGTGTTTCCTTAATTTTTTGTTTTTCCTCATCAGAAATCAATTCATTTTCATTTGACATCTTTGCTGGTGTCTCTGACTGACTTGGAGTGGTCGATGTCAAACTTGGAGTGGTCGATGCCAGACTTGGAGTGGCCGATGTCTGCTTCGCTGGTCGTTCCGTTTTTTTGTCTACTCCATCTGTGTGATTTGAATTTGTTCCGAGCGCAAGTGTAAATGCGAGATTAGAAGGTGTTATCGGTTCAAATAGTGAGTCCGAAGAAGTCGAAGGCGATGATGTGGACGATTCTGGCGAGAGACGTGTATTTTTTAGAAAAACTTTTGGCGGCGAACCATCGATATCACCTAAAAGGTCTAAAAGAGCGTTTTGAGTTTGAAGTTTTGCCAAGATGTTTCGAGTTTCGGCATCCCTTTTTATTCTAGCAAGTTTTAACTGCTCTGCTTTTCGACGGCGTATTTCTTCGGAGGAAAGTCCTGGTTCAAACACACCGGTCAACATTTCGTCTTCTTCCCACGGAAGAAGACCAAGAGTTGTGGGAGGCGCAGCGCGATCATCTGCGACATTAGGTGCATTAGACCTATTCGTTTGAGGTGAAACGACACTTGCATCGCTTTTTGGAGCAGGCACATTTTTTGTCCAACCAAAAGGAGTGGCAATCGGTGCTTCATCTTCTGGATCGAGGAACACTTGCCCCAAAATTATATCGCCAGTACTGGCACATTTGATTACCAGTATGGAAAATATCGTGATACGAAGCGTTAATTTTAAGATATTGAAGAAGAACATGATTGACATATTATATCATGTTCTTGAAAAGTGGACAAGAAGGGCGGTGCTTTGAAAGTGAAACAACAGCTTTCTACGCAGTGCTTAATTGTTTCGCAAAGCGAAACGAGGCTAAACATCCAATTTTGTGCCGTTTGCATTATAGCTCGTTAAAATCGTACAATTCCATCAATGGCGAAGCTGACCATTTTTGACTGCGACCGATTGCTATAAATTCCCGATTCGACTCCGCTGATTTTGTCTCGAACACGAACATCGGACCAGTCATATCTAACTTCTGGTCGAATTGTGACGCAGGAAACCGGTTTCCAGTTCACTCCTAATGTCAATTCGTAATAATTTGTACCGGAAATAGAATAGTTCGGTGTTTCTGCGGCAACTTGCTGAATGCGTGAAAGTCCCTGATCTTGGAACCACTCACCGCGCAGTCCAATTGACCATTTTTCGTTCATTTTCCACTGCAAATACTGTGCGACCGAAATCCATCGGGCGATTTTCCACTCTGATGTCGCTCCGTTCCAGCTTTGCTGCGCACCATTTTCTTCGTATCCGAATGTGTGCTCGAATGAATATGTCAATTTTCGAGTGAGTTTCTGCTGCAATGTGAGAGTGTAATGAGTTCGATTATCGTGTGAACGCAGAGATTCTTCGCCGGTCTGCACAACAAAATTTGCGGTCGATTTTTTGTTGTGACTTTCCCAGGCAAAACCGGTGTGCGCAGTGAATTTAGAATCAGGGCGATCAAACGTGTTCCATCCAGATGAGATGCCGCCAAGAATTGCCAGTCGAGGAGTAATTTTAATCGTCGCTTCTGCGCCGGTGAGTGTTACTGGCCCGCCGTACATAAACGAATAAGAATGTGAGTAGAAGAAATTTTTCGGGGACATCGCCGATTCGAGTCCTGCATCAGAATAAAAATGACCAGCTCGAACAGTCATGCCACTTGCAATCGGCATGAAAATTTCGCCATAAAATTGTGGAAGTGAAAGTCCATATAATCCCGCTGTTCCATTTCGGCGAAGTCCATCATTCGGGTTCCAGTGCAGCAAAGCTTTCTGCGGATCGAGTGTCGCCGCTCCTGATAAAAAATCAGTGCGACGTGTTTCCAGTCCGAGTGAACTGGTGAAAAAATAGTCAGTTCCATATAAAATATCTATCTGACCTCCGAAATCAATTTTGTTCCGTTTTGCATTGATATAACGCCCAAATGACAAATAAAGTTGATTCATTCCTGCTTCGGCATTTCTATCGTTGTACAAAAGAGGGGCATTATTCCTGTTTTCGGGCCAGTGTGTGTTTATAAAAGCACCGACAGACATCCATCCGGCGCAAAAATATGGAGAATTCGTTTGACAGCCATTCGATTGATTGCTGAACAAACTAAAACCATCATCCTTTTCGGAAATGCCACATCCAGTAAGTCCATTCCCTCCGCACGTTAATTCATCGCAGGTGTGATTATTATTGACACTGGTCGATTCAGGCGCGGCAGACAATTTCGATGCCGGTCGTTTTGCTGCGACTGTGTCTGTTTTGGGACACAAAATGCTCTTTTTCGGACTTTCTATTCCCAATGATTTATCAGTCTTATTCGTTTGGTTTGTTTTTTCTGTTTTGTCTAATTCCGCCGAGTGGTTTGGAATCGCGGTCAATTTGGGATTATCGAGTGTCTCAACTTTTTTGGGCGGCGGAAATGTTTTTCGAACCGCCGTTTTTCAATCATTAAAT
>JBOFGF010000354.1:0-5648 GCA_051649005.1 Thermoguttaceae bacterium
CACAAAATATGCGCGCTGCGAAGAATGGCTAAAAGCACTTGATTCTTCGATAATCAAACTTCACATCAAGGGATTTCACGTTCCCGAAGTTAAGGGAAAACTCGGAGGCGGACCAGGAGAATGGACGGCAATTGACAAAGCATCTATCGACTGGAAAAATGTCCGAAAAGTGCTCGATGAAATCAGATATTGTGGGTGGATTACTGTCGAAGAAAGCAATTATGGTGCCCCTGCTTATGTGCAACTTCTAAATGAATTATTTGGATAGTTTATTTGTATGCGTTCATGGGTTTTGTTGATCGAGCCGGTGCGATTCGAGCCGGCGTGTGAGCACCGGCATTGAACCTAAAATTTGATTGCCATGAAATTACCTTTCCACAATTCCGTCGGAATTCAATAATGGTAAAAACGCAGATGTTAATTTTCCCGAACGTCTTCGGCCCACAAAACCCGCCGACTTACGTCGATGGCTCGCCAAATACCGCAAAAATCCAAAACCGTGAACGGTTAAAAAACAACATATCATCGCCCCACAATTGCCAATCGTTCCCGTGCAATTAACTATTCGACAAACGAGGCCAATTGGCGAGACCGCGCTGGATGTCTCAATTTTTGGATCGCACGCAATTCAATTTGGCGAATTCGTTCCCGAGTAACAGCAAAAAGTCGTCCAACTTCGTCCAAAGTACGCACAAAACCATCATTTAGACCGAATCGGAGCACAATAACTTCTCGTTCACGCGGAGTTAGAATATTCAGTGCTTTATCAATCTGGCAGTGCAAAGCAAAACTGTCACGTTCAAGTGTGGCTTCTGAATTCCGTGTCTCGGCCAGTATTTCGCTGAGTGAATCGGATGTTTCTGAATTGAGCGGCTGATCAATAGAAAGAATTTTCTGTTCGGTTTGCATAATTCGTGCAATGTCAAAAGAGCATATTCCGAGCATTTTTGCCACGTTTTCCAAAGTATGGGGATTTTCAAATGCCTCATCAGAGTTTTTCATCAGTCTCCGAATCCGTGAAATAACATTTTGAATGTGAATTGGAATTCGGATCGTTCTGCCTTGTAATGCAATCGCTCTGGTAATTGCTTGGCGAATCCACCAAGTGGCATACGTTGAAAACCGAAAACCACGCGAACACTCGAATCGATCAGCCGCTTTTAGCAATCCGACATTGCCTTCTTGAACGAGATCGGAGAATGCGAGTCCACGATTTCGATAATGTTTTGCGATGGATATGACGATTCGCCAATTTTTTGCTATTAAAATTTGTTTAGCTTTTTCATATTCGGATTTGCGACGATCAACTCGTTCAAAATAACGATTCCAAGAGCTGGATGTATCTCCAATTTTTCTCGTCTTTTTTTTCAGTAGAACCTTCGGCAAGTCCTGATTTGATGGCATACTTCGATGCGACTGGGGGCGAAAGTGTTTGGATGAATCCGCGATTCTTCGACGCAAGTTTTCCACTTTTTCGGATAAAATAGACATCCGACAATGTAATTCTTGAATCAGCCGAGCAGCTCGCCGACGACGTCTGCGAATGCGAATTGATGCTGCTTTCCGTTCTTCTTTTTGAACTTTATTTGAACGCAGAAGACGAAAATCTGACTGATTTCGCCGCAGCATTTGCACAAGTGTCTGGCAATGAATTTCTGCCAGATTGGAAAGTCGCTTTTTCTCTTTTCGATTTGTCACCGATATATCAAAAACACGATCTGGGCGTCTTTTTCCTGCCAGCATTTCGCGTATAAGCCGAACAATATGACGAATGACAGTATCAGAGAATAACATTGCTCGACAATAACGATTTCGTGCTGTCTCGATGATATGTGTCGAATCATCTTCTTGCTGATGTGACATAATCGAACCGGAATCAACTTGCGAAAAATAGATTCGCAGTGAATCAAGAAAGTCATCCGAAAATCTAATTGAATCATGTTTCATCGTCGCAGGCACGATGTTAGAAGTGCAAAATGATACAATAAAAGTAAACACTCTTATACACTTATTGCATTTTCCGTGCCAGTCAGATTCAAATGAAATTAGGCTTTATTTTTCGATCTTTTTTGGTTTTATCGTTTTGTTTTCGATTTTTTTTTTTGCCTCATCGCAAAAAGTTAAAGACAGCATTGGAAACACGAGGTGTTTTATTTTGACACATTCAACTTTTTGTGATACTATTGTGGTGCAAAATAATACAAACATTGTGAATCCAGATGTGGTCCCGCTCTTCAATACTGCAAAGTCCATAAAACAACACTATTATCCTTGTTATTTTTTGGGAAAATTGCTTATTTTTGCAAAACAAGTGCTTTCTGGAATACTCGCAAAAGTGGGGAACAAACAAGCAGAAAAACCAGATTTGCCGTCTCAATTTTCAGATTTATAATCTTCAAGATCATCGAGCCAATTACGAATTTCTGTTTCATATTCACATGAAAGATCGCCTTTAACAAGTTGTCGCTGGAATTCGGCGGCCCCGTCTTTGAATAAGTCAGCGGCTTCGGCGTTCTCGAATCGCTTGTTCGGATCAGGTGCGACCAACGATTTGCAGAACTTCATCAATGTTTCACTCGATGCGACAGTTTCCGGTAAAATCCGATGAAGTTGATTTGCTAGTAACAAACGTCCATCTAATCCTTTTAACTCAGTGTTTGTTCCGAAAAGACGACGACCGGAAAGCATCTCGATGAGAACATATCCGAGACTTGCAATATCACTGCGCGGCGTGATTTCTTTTCCTTCCAGTGCTTCTGGCGACGCATACGCCAAAGTAAAAGGACGAATTGGATGTCGACGATCTTCTATTTCAAATGCCGATCCAATATCAACTACTTTTGTATTTCCAGTGCGTTTTAGCATTATGTTAGATGGTTTGATGTCGCCATGAACAATTCCTTCTCGGTGCAGCGCACCGAGTGCAGCAAGACATCCACGAATAATTGGAATGGCAATTCCTGGCATGAGTCGTGGATGGTCTGGGCCATGTGTAACAACAACATTGTCGACATGTTTCCAGCGACTCGGAGAAAGCGTTTTTTTCAAATGATCGAGCATCGCATTTCGGAGTAAGTGGCTGATATCAAAACCATCAACGAGTTCCATTTCCATGAATCGAATGCGGTTCACAGATCGCCAATTATGCACAGCAAGAAGGTGATCGTGCTGAATTTTTGCGAGTTTCGCGGCCATTTTCGCCATATAACACATCTCTTCTTCATACAAACGATCATTAGCAAATCGTTCTGGCGAAAAAACTTTTATAGCAATAGGCAAATCAAAGCCATCGGTTCCACGACGTTCACTATGGAAAACGAGTCCCTGTCCTCCGCGTCCAAGAAGCTCTTTGAAATGAATTGATTCGTTCCAGTGAACAGTTTGCTGATCGAGTAAATCAAAATAATTGTTTCGCAGTGTCGGCAAACAATTTGCCGAATTTGTGCCGGGCGAAGCCTGTGTGATTGTACTTTCGATAATTCTCGTGGTCGAATCGCTCTGTTTCTCGGCAAAAATTGCAGAATTGAGTTCGCGGCGATTTTCTTGCGTCGTCGACATCCATGTGTCAGATTCACTTTGATCTCCTCGCAAATCAATCCAGAGAGGATATTCGGTGCAACGAATTGGAAAACCAAGATATTTTCCTTCTTTTGTAAGGAAGTTTATGAGGGGACGTTTTCGTTTCCACCGCGAAACATTTTCGACGAAAATATCTACAATACTATCGAAGCGGCGATAAAATTGTCCTCCAACATGCGGAGTAATTATTACATTGTCAAAATTCCAGAGTGGATGTTTTGGAGGGAGCGGTTCAGGCGAAGTTACATCACAAACGGCTCCGGCGATTTTATTCTCTCGCAGTGCAGCCACCAAATCATCTGTGACGACAAGTCCGCCGCGTGCAACATTCACAAAAAGTGCGTCCGGTTTCATCTGGGCAAACAGACTGGCATCGAACATGCCACGAGTTTGGCTATTTAGCGGCAAACAAAGAATGACGACATCAGATTGGTGTAAAAGTTCATTTATTCGAGTCGGATACCAAAGTTCGGAAACATCGAGCGATTTGCCAGTCGGATATAAATCAACTGCCAAGATTTTTGTACGAAAAGGAGCAAGAGCCCGGGCAATTCGCCGACCAACACCGCCAAATCCAATGATTCCGACAGTTCGATCAGTCAAATCACGAGTTGGACGGCGGATGAATTTGCGATAATCAGGGGCCGATTTTGTGTGCTGTTCTCGCAAAAAAGTGGGAATGTTTCGCATCCACGAAAGAATGAGAGAGAGGGTGTGTTCGGCAACTTGTGGTGCCAAAACGCCTGATGCGGTCGTGATGGCAATATCCGACTCAATAATACTTGGAACAAGACACCAATCCATCCCGGCGGCGGAGGACTGAATCCATTGGAGTCGTTTTTGGGCAACTATCGAGTCCCAGTCAACTGGAACTTTGGCATGACCACAAAAATAGTCGGCTTCTAAGAGAGCGGCGGCAATATCATTTTGACCGACATTAACAATATCGACTTCCGGCCACGCATCATGTATGCGGTCAATCAGGGGACTTTCGACAGGTGATTCTTTGAAACAAACAACAAGATTTTCGGACATAAAAAATTATTTGGCGTTTTATACTCTCTGCTGTCAGCACTAAATTGTATGTTTTCGTACTTAAAAAACCACATTTTGTGATGGGCGACAGGATATTATGGTTTTTTGGGCGATTTAGACCGGTTTCGTAGAAATCGGCTCCTTCAATAAATTTTGTAACATTTCGATGGCACGATCCAACTGCGGATCGAAAAAAGGAGGATTTCCTTCTAATGCAATTGGACGGTGTTTTGACGGCATTGACTTTGTGACAGGGGATTTTAAGTCCGGCGATTTTGAGTCCGGCGATTTTGAGTCCGGCGACATATCCTCAGAATCGTGTTTTTGAACATAATACGATGGTGTGGTGTCAATTGATTCATTGTTTCCTTGTTTCATTTCATTCAATTCTGTGGCTTTCTCTGTATTTTCAACATTTCCAACATTTTCTTCGTTTTCACCGTTTCCAACATTTTCAACTTTTTCACCATTTCCCCCATTTTCGCCATTTTCTTCGTTTTTATCGTTTTTATCGTTTTTGGTTTCCTGAATTTTTGGTTTTTTGTTTTCAGCGATTTCAGCTTCAATTTCATCTGGCAAATTTTTTATAATTTGATCGAGAATTGTTTGGCGTGATTCCGAAACAACATTCGCGCGAGCTTCCCGAATACGATAACTTGCCAATTGCTGTTTCAGCGAAATAGGGGACATGCCATCTGAATCTGGACAAACTCCCCATTCATCTGATTCCGTGTCGTTTTTATCTCTGTGAATATTTTGATTACTCGGGCGCCAATAACTTGAATCGGTGAATTTGATCGAACCTGAATTGACTGGAAGAGCAACCAGTTGCTGAACGACTCCTTTTCCGAATGAGCGAACCCCGACAAGTTTTGCTCGCTTGTAATCTTGCAAAGCGGCGGCGAGAATTTCGGCGGCACTGGCAGATTCTTCGTCGATGAGAACAACCATCGGAAGACGGCATTTCTGCGAATGAGGTGAGAGCGGAAAGTCATTTTTCGATATTCCCTCTCTCAAACGAGTCGAAACAATGG
>JBOFGF010000355.1:0-24904 GCA_051649005.1 Thermoguttaceae bacterium
AGCCGAGGGCGCGGCGAGCCGCCAACGTAAGTTGGCGGGTTTAGTCAGGCGAGCCGAGGGCGTTAGTCCCCGGATATTTAGAAGTTAGTTATTTTATTTTGGGCCGATAGCTCAGTTGGTTAGAGCGGGGGACTCATAATCCCTGTGTCGTGGGTTCAATTCCTACTCGGCCTATTTGTGGGGGGGGGGGAATTTATTCCCATTCTTTTTGGAATATCTCCCCGTGTCCAGTGTGTTTTGTGAAACAACAGCTTTCTACGCAGTGCTTTGTTTCGCAAAGCGAAAGCTGGATAAACATCCAATTTTGTGCCGTTTGCAGGGCAGAATCCACGACGAATTGCAGAAACATCGCGGATTTCTTATATGATTCTTAAAAGAGCATCATACATGTCATTGCTGGTTGTCATCACTTTGGCATTTGCTCGATACATTGCAGAAGCGAGAATCATGTTGACTATTTCGGCTCCAATGTCGGCATTTGATTGTTCGAGCGAATTTGAACGAATCGAGCCGAATTCTCTTTCTCCTGGTTCTCCGATTTTCGGGTCGCCTGAGTTTGAACTGGTGCGAAACAGACTGTCTCCGACTTTGTGCAGTCCTTCTTGATTGGTAAAAGTGGCCAAAACGATTTGTCCCAGTGTTTTCGTCGCTCCACTGGAAAAAATTCCGGTGATTGTGCCGTCTTTTTGAATTGCATAATCAATCAGTGTCCCAGTGCCATCGCCGTCCTGAAATGTTTGAGTGACGACTGGAGCTTTTGCTGCCAGTGCTTTCAGAGCATCAACTTGCATCTGAAATTGAAACGATGCCGGACTCACGGAGGCGACTTCTGTTCTTTCGACTGAAATCGTCGTGTCGGAAGCATCCACTAAACGACCATTTTGGTCGAATTTGAGTGTTCCAGTTCCGGTGGCAATTGCAGAACCTTCTGCTGGCTGATTGTCTGGTGAATCTGCATACCAACGATATATTGTTTCGGTGTTACTCTTTGATTCAAGAACAAAAGTCATCAGCACACTGACAGGAGCACCGAGTGAATCGAAGACTTGCAGATCAGTTGCGACGCTGACACCCGCCGTTTTTTGGACTTCGAGCCAGCCGAGATCGACATTGCTTTTCCCCTTTGCTGTGGTCAAAACGAGATCACCCTGTTTCAATTCGAGAGCATTTTGTTCGCCTGAATTACCGAGCAGATAAAATGAGCCATTAATAATCGCCGCCCCCTGTGAGCCGCCATTTATAGTGCTTCCAATGATTCCTTCATCAGGAGGAATCCCTTCTTTGCTGTTTCGGATTCCATACGACTCATTCAAGAATTTCAAAAAATCAGAAACGGTCGTTTCATTTGTGATTTCGAGAGTTTCGGTTCGGAGTGAAGTCGCACCTTTTGTCGGATGAATTGTCAAAACCCCTTGATCGAAGGCATATTTAACCTGTCCTTGTTCAAATTGCCCGACATCGACGAGTTTCGTTCCAGCATTGACGAGATTATTGCCACGACCAGCCCAACTCAATTCGGGTTTGCTCACCAATTCGGCATCAGGAATCCGGTCAATCACAGTCGCCGCCGGGTCCATATTTGGCACTTCATCGACGAGGTAAAATGATGTCAAATCATCTGCCGTGCAACGATAAATTCTGCGTCCAGTCCAGTCGTCTGGGTTCGGCCCCGAAATAGTTGGGATGTTCGAGAGAAGCAATTGTCCACCATTTACATTATGTGCCTGACTGATTGTTGATGGCCGGCTTTCATTCCCGAAATTATCGATATATGTGACATAATACTGATAACTTCCATTTAATCGACCTTGATCGAGCATTTTGTAGTTCGGATTGGTCGGATCAGAAATTGTCGCCATCGAAGCGAGATCGACGAATGTTTTCGGCGGATTGGTGTTTTTTGGATCAATGTCTGGACCGACTCGATAAAAAGGCGGAGTAATTGCCTGATTTCCCGGATCGACAGCGCGATAAATCCGCAGTGACGAATAATTTTCTGGGACATCTGGAAGATCAGTCAATTTCAATGAATTTTGCCCCGCTGAAACGGACGCTTTAATTGGGGCAGAAAAGTCCGATTCAATACCTTTTGCATCGACGAAAACATATCGATAAAAATAATTTCCTACTTCAACATTTCCACCGGCATTTATTTGGCCAGAAATGGAGGCATCCACGACAGCTGGAACAGTAATCTGATTTGCCGAAAGCTTTTGGTTTTCTGGATATGTTTTCGACAAATCGGTCATTTGCTTCGTTTTAAGCACTGTCCCCTGTGTTCCAGAATCGCCGACAGCATTCAGAATTCCTTCGAGTCGGACATTTTCAGTCGCTTTGGCGATGTGCAATTCTCCGACTGGGATGCTCAGTGAACGCAGTACATCTTTTTGCAGTCGAAATTGTGAATCGACTCCATATCCCATCACATAATATCCATTATTAGTGGTTAGATCAGAATTTTCATTGATTTTCAGGACACCATTTCGTGTGAAATAGTCGGGTTGATAAACGCCGGGCGCAGGATTTCCTGGACTTACTACAAGAAACCCATTTCCATTGATTGCAATGTCTGAATTGGACATGCCATCTTTGAATGCGCCCTGTGAGAAATCGGTGGTGACTCCGGCCATTTCGACTCCCATTCCAATCTGGATTGGATTTGTCCCGGCAGTGTAAATCTGGCCCGGTGCAACTCCATATCTATAATTATATGAGAGAAACGAGGTGAAATCAGCCCGCTCTGATTTGAAACCAATTGTATTACTATTTGCGAGATTATTGCCGGAAACATTGATCGTCTTTTCAGCCGCTCCCATTCCCATTTTCGCAATATGAATCGCCGATGAAAGTCCAAGTCCCATGTGATGATGCTCCTTCTGAGACATTATCGACATGTTAAAATAGCTGAAAACGCTCTTTTTGTCACGTTAGAAACAAACGGCCTATTTTTGGTATTTTACCAAAACGAGCGTGTGTAATGCAAAAACATGAGTAACCGTTCACGGTTTTAGATTTTTTGCGCTATTTGGCGAGCCGCCGGCGTAAGTCGGCGGTTGTTAGTCGGCGGTTGTTTGGCGGCGGGTTTATTCCATTCCCGGTGGTGATTGTGAATCAATTTCGGCAATCGGTCTGGTTCGCACCGTTTTTATCATCGCCTCGCCATTCGGACCGACAACAATATCGACCAGTCCCGCGAATCCGCTGCCATTTCGGAGATTTCTTTCAAGCTCCAAACCGGTTCCTTGCTGAACATAATACGCTTCGATGCCAAAATCAATCTCGCCGTACATCCGCAGTCGCCCTGCCAGAAAGACCCCATCTTTTGGCTTCTCCAATGAAACACTCTCAGCACGCCAAAGATGCTCGCCATTCGCTTTCGCCGTTTTATTATCACTTGGAATAAATGTGACATAAACAAATCGCCCATTATTGTCTGCAAAAAACTGATAATTTCGGCGACGCAAATTCGAATCGGATATTTGTCCCGAGATGTTATCGTATCTGCTGAACTCGTATCTGAGGACGACATAATCACCACGAAAAAGGTCACGCGGATCAATGCCGGTCGTTCGGACTGTGATCGGCGTTCCCGTTTTCAAGACGATCGCGCGGCTCCAAGTCATCGACGCGAGCAGCCCAAACTGTAGTACAATAACACCAATAATGGCGAGCGTTTTATGAAAATTTGTCATGACTATTTCGATTCGATTGATTCAGTTGAATTATACATCACACCTGCATAAAACGATACTTTTGTTAGTGTAATTTTTTTAGAAACTTGCTTTGTTTTGCGAAACAACCACTTTCTACGAAAGCGGGATAAACAGCTACGAAAGCGGGTTAAACATCTAATTGATGACGACTCACTGTATATTTTTGTTCGCACAATAAACATGCCAGTAAACGACAGTGCCGGTCAGTGCAAATCCGCAGAGGGCAAAAAATCCCGCCGCAAATAACATTGAATTTCCGCCGCTGAATCCGAACAAGTCGAAATAACGGAGCGTCGTCCAAAGGAGGAAATATAAAACGCCGCACCAATAGAGGTCAATCCGGTGTTTCGCCACTCCACTTATAATACCATGCCATGCCAAAATGATCACGGCGACATTCATGGATATTATCGCTCCGAAAATGGGCAAATCTCCCACATCGGAAAAGTTGAAAGACTCAGAAAAAAACCTATTATTAGTTAGTGGAACACCTGGAAAACAAAACTGGAGCAGTGCGAACACAGCACCGATTCCGCAGACGAGATAGAATTGCGTCGGAAACTTTCCTTCGGTGTGATGTCGCTTCTCAAAAAAAGAAATGACATGTCTCCGCGCGGACAGATACGCCGCCGCAAAAAATCCAATCATCAGGACGAGCAAAACGAGAAAATTACTCCAAAACATGAAGCTGGTTTTGCCCGAATAATAAAAATAGCCAGTATCTGTGAGAAAACTACGATGTGTGATCGGGATAAGTGCACCGGCAGTGAGAGCCACACCGAGGAACAACCAAACACGCCGAAACTTCGACTCCTGAAAATCAGAGATCGTCAAATACAGTAGACCGAGGACCAGAATATACCATGCACCGGCCCATCGGAGACTCAAAATATCACACCACAGTGAGAGCCACCACAGAAGCAGTGCCGCATAGATAGCAACACCGACAACAGAGTCGCGGCGGTAACTCCAGACAAGCCCGAGTCCTGCGAAAATTGGCAGCGAATACGCACCATGTTGGACGGGAATCGAAATGTCTGTTCCGAACCAAGTGCCGAGTGAAATGATGTATGCGGTCTCGTATCCGATAATTTCCCAGCCGCACCAAATTGCGAAAAGCACACCAGCCAAAACGTGCAGCAGTGGTGTCCGCAGAAACATTGCCACACCAAAAGTGCCGAGTCCCCACAAAAACATCCCCTCTGGAAAATGCGTCTTGGTATGGTAAATCTGTGCAATTTGCCAGATAGAAACGCCGAATAGGATGGAAGCAAAAAGGAATGTAACTTCGGAAAGATTCGGCAATTTTTTTTCACGAAAAATGAGTGCGATGCCGTGTGCGATGGCGAGGGAACCAAAGAGTGTTGCCAGTTTCATCGGAGAGGTCATGTACTTCCAATTAAAACATACAAAAAGCAGCACGGCGAGTCCGAATAGCAGCGAAGCAAGACCGAGAATCGTCAAAATTGCGGTCTGCGTCTGCTTCGTGTTTTCCTCACCGAGTCGGGAGTGAAGCTGATATTTTTCGACGAGGCGGTCATACGACTCGGCGGAGATGATTCCTTCGTCTCGCCACTGTTGAAGTTCAGGGGCAAGTTGCCGCAGAAATGTAATACTGACTCGATTGGGGGCCATGATGCAGAAAAAAGTGGAAAAGTGGAAAACTTGCAGTACGATTCCTTCATTTCTGGTTACATTGTACGGAAAATGTCAACCAGTGACAACATCCCAGTAACATTTGGATTGTATCATATTCCCGTGCGAAATAAAATAGGACACATCTATTTTTTACTGGGAACGCAGGCATCTCGCCTGCATGTGCATTGTTTTTCAGCTGAACGAAACAACACGTTTCTGCGAAACGCGGCTAAACAGCGAAAGTGTGCGACACGAATCATTCGTGTTTCACTTTGGAGATGCAAAATCGATATTTTCCACTCGCTTCTTTCGGAATCGAGTCCATGAAAATGATTTCATACTTAGTGTTTTCACCGAATCGAGCTTTTACCAGCGAATCAAGTTGATGTAATGTTTTTTCCGAAAAATCATCCCCTTTGACGAAATTGAACGTAAATTGATTGATTCCTTCTTGCACGATTTGAAATTGTGCGACTCCTTCGAGCAAGCAGGCAAAATTTTCCGTGAGAGAAATACCGGAGATATATTCTCCATTTTCAGTGATGACATAATCAGCAATGCGTCCTTCGATTCGATTCAAAAGAGGCAAATTTCGACCACATGAACAATTGTGATCAGCCCAAGAAGCCGAGTCACCGACTTCGTATCTGATCATTGGCATGGCAAGATTGCACAAATCGGTCAAAACGATCCTCCCAGGTGTGTTTGGCGGAACAGGATTTCCTTCGGCATCAATAAGTTCGAGATACAAACAATCGGAATTGATATGAAGTCCAGTGTGCGCATCACATTCGGATGCAATTAGCGAAACTTCCTCACATCCATATCTATTTGTTACAGGACATTGAAAAGTATTCTCGATGACTTTTCGTTCATGATCGTGCAAAACCATGCACGTTGAAAGAATTCCGTGTGGTCTAATGATCGTTTGTGATGATTTATGTCGCAAAAACAGTGCAAACAAATAGAGTGAGTGGGCGTGTCCGAACAGTAGACCGGGCTGTTTTTTTGACAAAATTGCGGCAAATTGGTGCATCGCCTGTTCGTTCATTTTCAATGTATCGAGAAATACATAATAACGATCCAAAAAAGTATTTCTGAGTCGTCCTTTCCAGTCTGACCTGATTTGCGGATTTCCCCAGATTGCAGCAATTCGTTCTCCGAGTTTCCATCCGGTCCATTCATCACTGCGAAGAACTGCGCCGCGTTTGAATTGGTCGCTCGCTTCATTGGAATAGACGACAACAGGCACGCCTGTCGAGCCAGACGTTTTTGCTCGTGTCAATCGAGTCAGATCGGAGAAATGGGACGAAATCATTTCATTTCCATGCTGTCTCAAATCGTTTTTCGTCAGAAGTGGCAATTTTGGCAAGTCTTCCAGACTTTCGATTTGTTCTGGCACGCATCCGAACTCATTGAACCGATTTTTCCAAAAAGGGGATGTTTGAAAAGCATGTTTCAATATCGCTTTCATTTGCGCAGTTTGACGTGATCGAATAGTTTCCGGCGAATCATACTGCGTTTTGAGAAACTTGCGATAATGTTTCAAATAATCACTTCGTTCCCATTTTGCCCAGATGGGGGCGACGATGTGACGAGAAAAAGGAGCAATAAAGTCAAACATGGTCAAATTTTTTGTGTTCGAGATGATTTTTGTCCAACATGTCAGTGCATATTTTTTTATGCGTTCACGAAGATCGTTATTTTTCCCATAAATTTCGATAAATATAGCTAAAATTCAATTGCCATGAAAGGGCATTTGCCGAATTCGGTGAGGAATTATGTGTTTTTTGGCAATTCGTTTCTACCATTCTTGAACGCCGACGGCGTTCGGGAACATGAAAAGCCTCGGTGTTCTGGAACGAATCCCGATGGGGACGGAAATTGCCATTTCAGGGCGACTCGCCAAACAAACCCGCCAACTTACATCGGCGGCTCTCCAAACATGCTCGTCAAACAAAACAACCGCTTTCTACAAAAGCGTGATAAACATGGACGTGAATTTTGCATTGTAAAAATTCAAAAACTGTGAATGGATACGTCTTACATTCGCACAAAAACGGATGCACTCACACTCCGAATCAGCCGCTTTTTTTCCAAAGCACCAAGTGCGGCAAAAACTTGGTGCTCAGCCAGACCAGTTAATGTAACAATCAGTTCGGTCGGAGTCGGTGATGTGTCGATTTGTCGTAATACGGCTTGTTCGATGTCATTTAATGACGTTTCATTTGGATGACGAATCGGTAATTTACTGCGTGGATGCGAAACAGGTTTTGTCATTGGCCCCAATACATTCAGAATATCATCGACCGATTCAACTAAATACGCACCATCTCGAATCAATTGATGCGTTCCCCGTGATTGCTCCGATTCAATTGGCCCAGGAACGGCAAAAAGATCACGTCCCTGTTCTCCGGCCATTCTCGCCGAAATCATTGCTCCACTTTTTATCGGAGCTTCAATGACGAGAACTCCGAGCGACAGACCGACCACAATTCGATTTCGCTGGGGAAATGTCCACGTCGCAGGAGGATGATGCGGCGGATATTCACTTAAAACAGCTCCGCCAGATTCGACAATTTGCTGCGATAATTCCCTGTTTTCAGATGGATAAACATCGCAGAGTCCACTTCCGAGAACAGCGAGAGTTCGCCCTTTTGCATCGAGAGCTGCTCGGTGCGCGGCAGTGTCAATTCCATGTGCGAGTCCACTAATGATAGTGAAACCAGATTTGGACAGTGCTGCGCTCAATCGAGTCGTTTGACGTTTTCCGTACATCGTCAATCGACGTGTGCCAATCACTGCAATTGAAAAGGCATCTTGTGGAAGAATCGTGCCACGAATGTATAAAATCGGTGGTGGATCGAAAATGGTGCGGAGCGATTCGGGATAATTTGAATCTTGCATCGAAACAATGGCGATATTTTCCCGCTCACAACTATCAATAACTGTTTGCGAATCGAGTGTTTTTCGTGCAGATAAAATGTTCGCACATGTATCTTTTTTTAGGAAATCAAAGCACGATAAATCGCTTCTGGAGGCATCTAAAATCGCGCTCGAACTTCCAAATTGCTGAATCAGTCTCCGATAAGTCAGAGAGCCGATTCCAGAAACCATCGAAAGAAGAATGTCATCATGTAATGTCATTCAACCATTTTATTACATCGACCGAAAATTTGCAAGATGGCCCAATTCGTCCAAAAATTCAGGAGCAGGTCTCAAAATCCGCATAAATGCCAATAAATTCCATTTTAGCACGGCAGTCTCACGCGGAGACTCCCCCCTTGTCACGCCAACATTTTCTGTTAGATTCTACTAAAGTAGTTTTTTCATTCGTCAGATTTTATAAATGTTGTGACTTTTAGTTATTGAAGGAGTGACGCGGCAATGACCCTGTTGACAAAAGAAGACAAAAGCGGCATTATTGGGCAGTACAAGCGAGGCGATGCAGACACCGGTTCGTCCGAGGTTCAGATTGCTATACTTACAAAAAAAATAAATCTATTGACCGAGCATCTTAAAGCGGCTCCTCGTGACCATTCGAGTCAGCGCGGTTTGCTCATGATGGTCAGTCGCCGTCGTCGTCTCCTTGATTATCTCAAATCAAGAGAGCCACAGCGATATGTCGATGTCATTCAGGCACTCGGCATCCGAAAATAGTCTCATGTTTAATGTTTCATATTTTAGGTTTCTGGTCTTTCGTATCTGGTCAAATTTTTCTTTTTTCTAAAATTGACCTGTAATTCCGCATTGGACGGCTTCAAAGATGGGTGTTTTGCCCGGTTTCGTGGAAACCAAAATCTTGATATAATCTATTTTTGCCGTCTCTCATTTGATATTGTTTGTTATTACAATTAGTAAAGGAAAAGAGTTTTCATGAAAATTCGAGTTGAAAAAAAGATCGGAAAAGGTTTGTTGTGGATTGAAACCGGTGAATTGGCAAAACAAGCAGCAGGAAGCGTTTTAATTGGATATGACGACACTGTCGTCCTCTGCGCGGCGACCACAGGTGTCAGTCGACCTGGCACCGACTTTTTTCCATTAACTTGCGATTATCGAGAACGAGCCTCCGCCGCAGGAAAATTCCCCGGTGGATTCATCAAACGCGAAGGTCGGCCTGGTCTCAAAGAAGTGTTGACTTCTCGTCTTATCGACCGTCCAATTCGACCTCTTTTCCCAAAAGGATTCTTTAATGAGGTGCAAGTTCAATCAATTGTCATGGCCAGCGACCGATCCATTGACCCCGATGTTCTTGCGATGAATGGTTCCGCCGCAGCAATTGCAATTTCTTCACTCCCGTTTAATGGCCCACTGGCTTCGGTTCGTCTCGGATATGTGAACGAACAATTCGTTCCTTTTCCGACAGTTGAAGAAATGGAAGAGAGCGATCTTGATCTCATCGTTTCAGGAAACCGCGACAACATTCTCATGATCGAAGGTTTTGCACGAGAAATGCCAGAGCCTCTGATGCTTGAAGCGATTTCCGCTGCACATCAATACATTCGAGAAATTATCGGTCTCCAACTCGATCTGATTGCCCAAGTCAATCCGACTCGTATGACATACACCGAGCCTGCATATCAGGCATTGTATGATGCTCTCAAAGAGAAATTTTATGACCAATTTTGGCAGGCGAAACGTACTTCAGGAAAAATGGATCGCGCAGAAGCCTGCTCGAATCTGAAAAAAGCAGCTCGTGAGGAATTTTTTCCATCCTCGCTCAAAAAAGTAGTCGGTGTCTTGACAACAACAGATGACATTGTGGATGATGCGAACGATCTCGATGTTATTGGAGACGAAAAGTCGAATTGGACCGCCGATCTTTTTGACATTGCTTGGTCGGAACTCGAAGAACGGGTCGTGCGAGATCAAATACTTTCAGGAACAAGACCCGATGGTCGTGGAATGCAGGACATTCGAGATATTGAATGTCGTATAAATGTCCTTCCCCGCGTTCATGGCTCCGCCGTTTTTCAGCGAGGTGAAACTCAGGCTCTCATCACAGTTACTCTCGGAACAGCACGAGACGAACAACGTGTTGATGGTTTGTTTGACGAATATGCAAAAAAATTCATGCTCGATTACAATTTCCCATGTTTCTCTGTTGGTGAATGTAAACCGATTCGAGGTCCAGGTCGACGCGAATATGGTCATGGCGCACTGGCCGAACGCAGTGTGAAACCAGTTATTCCAACTGTTGATGTCTTTCCATATACAATTCGTGTCGTTTCTGACATTCTCGAATCGAATGGTTCCAGTTCAATGGCATCCGTCTGCGGAGCAACACTTGGTTTGATGGCATCTGGTGTTCCAATCACGAATCCAGTGGCAGGTATTTCTGTCGGTTTGGTCAAAGAGAGCGATGATCGCTGGGTTTTGATGACCGATATTATGGGAGACGAAGACCACTTTGGCGACATGGACTTCAAAGTTGCGGGAACGCAAAATGGAATCACTGGAATTCAGCTCGATCTTAAAATCGATGGAATCAGTGAAGCAATCATCGTGAAAACACTCGAACAGTCTCGTGAAGCGCGAATGCAGATTATTCGTAAAATGATCAGTGCAATTCCCAGACCTGTAAAAGATATTTCAATGCACGCACCGCGTCTATACAAGACGAAAATTGATCCCGATAAAATCGGTCTTCTTATTGGACCAGGTGGAAAAACGATTCGAGCAATTCAAGAACGAACCGGTGCTTCGATTGATATTGAAAACGATGGAACCATTTCAATTGCCGCTTCTGATGAAGCGAGTGCTCAGGCAGCTCTGAACGAAGTAACTGGAATGACAGGTTCTGTTGAAGTGGGAAAAATTTACGAAGGACAGGTCACAAGTATTAAAGATTTCGGTGCTTTCATTGAAATTTTGCCCGGAAGAGATGGGCTTTGCCACATCAGCGAACTGGCGGACGGATATGTTGATAATATCCATAATCATGTCAAAGTGGGTGATCGTTTCCCTGTAAAAGTCGTCGCAGTTGATGAGCAGAATAGAATCAAACTCTCACGAAAAGCAGCCATTAAACAGCAGAATCCTGATGCAGACCATAATTCCTAATGACTTTGGTCTGCGGATGAACTTTTTAGTGAACCGGGGATTTTAGTCCCCGGAGCAATGCGATCAAAAAAATTTTGATCGCATTTGTGTTTTATGGAGACAAATCTAAACAAAATCAAATCTACACAAAATCACATGTACACAAAATTACTGATTTCTCTGTTTATTTTTGCTGCTTCGACACCGCTTTTTGCCGCAGAACAAAGCGGCAATTGGTACAAAGGAAACTTGCACATGCACTCCTTCTGGTCCGACGGAAACGTCTTTCCTGAACAAGCAATTGATTGGTACAAAGATCGTGGTTATAACTTCGTTTCGCTGACCGACCATTCGGCAATGCAAAACAATCCCAATAACTGGCGAACAGTTGGAGAAGGTAATGTCTCACAAGAACTGTTCGACAAATATCTTGAAAAATATGGTAAAAACTGGGTCGAAGCCCGCGAAAAAGATGGAAAAACGCAGGTTCGACTGAAAATGTTTACCGAATTCATTGACAAAGTAAATGAACCGAGCAAATTCATTGTGATTCCCGGCCACGAACAGAACTCTGGTATTCACGGACGTGCTGTGCATGACAACGTAATTAACGTCGTAAACACAATGCCATTCCAAATGGGAACTTCCGTGTCCGACTGTTTCAGACGAAATGCCGATTATCTGACTCAGTACAGCGGTGAAACTGGACGCGATGTCCTAATGATCGCAAATCATCCGCACTGGGTTTACTTTGACGGTTATCCACAAGATTACATTGAAGTGCCTGAAATTCGATTTTACGAATTTCTCAACTGTAATCCGTCTTATGTGCCGCACGAAAAATTTTGGGATGCTGAAAAATTTTGGGATATTGTGAACGCTTTCCGTCTTGAAAATGGTTTGCTTCCATTGTATGGAGTTGCAAATGACGACACGCACAACTACTTGCAAACCGGCGCGAAAACGTCTGATCTCGGAAATTACTGGTCTGTGGTTCGTGCCGCCGAACTTACGCCTGAAAAAATCCTCCAAGCAATGTACAAAGGCGATTTCTACTGTTCAAGCGGTGTCGAGTTTGAAACTGTCGATTTCGACAAGGAGACCAAAACTCTTTCGGTCAAAGTCAAACCGGAAGAAGGTGTGAAATACACAATCCGTTTTAACGGCACGAAGAAAGGTTTCGACAAAACCACAACGGAAGTCGAAGACCCAGCAGGCGAAAAGAAACCTGCAAGAAAAATTCCCGTTTATTCTGACAGAATCGGCGAAGTATTCAAAACGGTTGACGGAACTTCCGCTTCTTATAAAATGGCAGATGACGACATTTATGTGCGTGCAACTGTCGTCTCAGACAAGGAAACCACATATATCGACAAAAGTGGTTATGAGCCAAAACAACAATCGGCCTGGACGCAGCCGCACAAATAACGAAAATAATTTACGCAGGCGAGCCGTCGGCGTTAGTCGGCGGTTGTTTGGCGGCGGACATAAAAAAAGCCCGCGAAAATGTGATTTTCACGAGCTTTTTTTATTAGTGAGCTTTTTTATGAGTGGCGGCACAGGGACTCGAACCCCGGACACGCGGATTATGATTCCGCTGCTCTAACCAACTGAGCTACGCCGCCGATTGACTATCATTGCTATAATTCTACACTTGCCACATTATACGTCAATCCCCCCAGACAAACAAACCCGCCAACTTACAAGTTTAGTTTTGCGAAAACGGTTCGATAACAAAAACCGTCAATACGCTCCCTTTGGTCGCTCCTTTCCGGCTCCTATTTTGTCAATTTCAACAAAATAGAAAACTTGTTAGTGGAATGACAAACAAACCCGCCAACTTACGTTATTTATTCCGGTGCTTATGCACCGGCTCGCCGCATTGTTTTACCATTCTAAGAAACAGAGTGGTTTGGCAAATACTTTTTCGATGCCAAGTTGGTGCCATGTTGATATTTCGGCGTGATGCAGAGCGTGTGTCCAGAGCCAAATTGGTCGATCAGGAAAGTCGCAGCGAATTTTTGAAATCATTTTGATGAGATGTTCCTGAGGTGAGTCATCCGAATCAACCAAAATCATGTCAGCTTCTGCCATATTTCGTGTCAGGATTCCACTTCGACATATCCACCAATCTGCCAACAATTGATTCATCGCGGCATCGCATCCAAGTGATGCTTTTTGAGAAACGATGAATCCTTTTTTCGATTTCGGAACATCCGAATTGGCATCTGCCCCACTTTCCGCTTTGCTTTCTGATTGGCGTTTATTTGCGAAATAAAGTGCCATGTCGTCGTACAACGATGTCGCAGGAAGTCCAAAAACGGAAGTTTTTCGCCTCAAAAACGATAATAATTCCATTTCGTGGTTCGTTTTCCACTGATTTAGATAAAATCGAAATGGCGTTTCGATGGGGCGACCAGTGCGTCCCTCTCCCAGCAAATGCGAACCGAGCAGAACAATGATCGGCGAGAGCGGATTTTTGCGGCGCATTTCATCGATCCATTTCGGCGAAAATTCATCTGGATACGATTGAAAAATGAGTATTAAATCGAAGAACGATTCTGAACAATTTTCTTTTTGCTCGACTGAAATGGTCCAGTTTTCGTGAATCAGCATCGCTCTGATTTGGCGGAATAGTGCCGCAAATTCGATTCGAGTCAGCTTTCCAAATATCGCGGCTCGATTTTCAGTGGTTTCATAAACCAAATTTTGCATTTTTCGTTTTTCTATTTGTGCGGCGGAATAATACTGTGAATCGTCATCAATTAGATGTTTAACCCGCTTTCGTAGAAAGCGGATTTGTCGCAAAACAAAACAAATTTCTAAAAAATTACACTAACAAAAGTATCGTTTTTATGCCGGTGTGCAGTATAATACTGATTTCCAAAAGCGATTTATTTGTATTGGGATAAATCCATTCAGCGGCCACTTCCAGTGCAGGTTTTAGTACAAAAAGGCGTTCCAACATTCGTGGATGTGGCACGATCAATCGCGGCAAGTCTATAATTTCGCGTGAAAAAAGGAGAATATCGAGATCAATAGTGCGTGGTCCCCATCGTTCATTTCGAGTTCGTCCATATTTTGTTTCGATTTCTTGCAGTCGATCTAGTAATGAAAGTGGCGAAAGCGTCGTATGCAGCACTCCGACTGCGTTCAAATAGAGTGGTTGATTCGGCGGACCTCCGACTCCCTCGGTTTCGTACAATGAACTCAGACGAATCGTTCGACATCCATGAGTTTTGCCTAATTCACACCAAGCAGCCAAAATGGTCGATTCACGCTCTCCTAAATTCGCTCCAATTCCGATGAGAACCTCGGTCATAAACAATATACTGAAAACGGTGACAAAATGTCGCTATTGATTGTGATAATTTTTTTAATCCACCCGCCGATTGACATCGGCGGCTCGCCAAATAACCGTCGAACAAATAACCGTCGAACAAACAACCGCCGACTTACGCCGGCGGCTCGCCAAATACCGCCGAACAAATGCCGAAAGCGGGCCAAACAGAAAGTTCACTGTATACTCGGCGTTTTCGGCGTTTCATTCATGTCATCGGTTTTCCCTTCGATCATTTCCGCAAGAATTTTTGAATCAGCTGTTGCCGCCCAAAAAAGGATCGAACCATCTCGAGAAGCTGTGTTACAGCCACCAGCATGGTTGCTTCCGATGCCATTTTGTCGCCTGTTGTCGCCGTCTCTCATTCCAAGTTTGACAAGTTCGGCGGCAATTGTTCCATCGCCTTCTGATAATTTTTGTGGTGGAACAACTTCGACCAACATGAGTGAAACCGGCAATTCGCCATTTTCACGTTTTACAACTGCGTAAGTCGTTTCTCCCTTTTCTAAATGCGCAGAAGGACACTGAAATATCTGCTCCTTTTCTTCTGATGTGAGGTTTTCTCCCAAATACGGCAAAATGGCGACTCGCCAGTCGTTTTCTGGGAATTTTCCATGTTCTTTTTCGTATTGCATCAGTGCCAAATTCAGTTTTGACATATTTTCCAGACACTTGGTTCGCCTCGCCGCTTCTCTCGCCGCCTGCATCACTGGTGTCAGAAAAGATGCCAAAATATCTGCCATTTGACGAGAACGACTTGTCACTGTCAAAAGCGGAAGAAAATTTTGTACAGAATTATACATAAATTCGTTTTCTGCGACTTCGTTTTTCGCTTCGCCGAGAAGACTGTCATATCTCAAATTGGACTGTTTCATCACAGTGTTCGGATCGAAACACCATCGCATCAGAAAGTTTTCGCGCGGAACAAATGAATTTTGTACATTTAGATTTGGTTCGTCTAAAAAATCGGGCCTGTTTCCAAAACAGATTGCCTGCAAAGAGGCCAGTGTGCTAAATCGTTCCCGCCGCAAACAATCTTCGACCGAAACTTGTGATGGGAGATCGTTCATTTCCTGCTTCAATCTGGCAAGTTGTGCCGCAGTTGCCGTGTATTTCGGAGCATTTTCCACCGACATTGCTCCACCGACTCCTTCGATGGCAATTCCGACCAACCATTGAACAAGAGCTCCCTGATTTTGTAAATGTCGTCCCAGTCGCAGACATGAAATTTTGTCATCAATTGCGCCATCAATATCACCGATTCCAAGTCGGTATTTTGACCGCATTTGGAAAGTACGAGCAAACTCTCGGCAATTTTGAATAGTCGGGAGTCCACTGTCTATAATCGACTCGACTGTCCATTCATCTTCTTCCAGATTGGTAAGTGGAATATAAAAGACCGGTTTTCGCACGGTATCTGCGATGATTTGCAGTGGTTTTTCTGAAATTTCGACCCATTCGGCCATTTCGGGATATTCGTCGAGTGTCCAGGGGTTTTCTTTCAGAGTTAGATACCATTTATTTTTTGCATCCTTTTCTTCTTGATTTTCAGCGTCCTGTGCGAGTTGATGAATAAAATCACTTCCAGACCATTTTTTGAACGGAACATCAATTGTCGGAGGCGTGTTTGGATCGAGACCGAGCTTTTCATAAATTTGTTGCCGAAATGGTTCTGAATCTAGTTGAACATTTTTGTATTCTTTTGCAGCAGGATCGTATTTCGTTTTTTCATATTTGTTCAAATCACCGAAAGCCGCGACAAAGAGGCGAAAACCATTTTCGTCAGTTTTCATTTCCGGCGGATAAAATTCTTGTTCATACGCATGAAAATAATCGACCCGTTTTCCGTCCGACATCATCGGGCCAGTAATATATGTAGTTTCTTTCGAAATTTTGAGCGTTCTGAAATTGACGTTACAAAAAGTGAACAGAGCAATTCCAAGGAGAATGAAAATCTTGGCATTTTTGAGACATCCACATCGGCATTTTTTCGGTGGTGAATTTGGAGGATCGGGGGCGTTTGTTTGGACAGAATAAGGAGGAAATGTGTTTGGTTCGTTTGACATAATCGTGATGAATGAAAAAATTGCGGTTTGATAATACTTTCCAAACGATGAACGAGCAGTAAAAACAACCGCTTTCTGCGCAGTGCTTAATTGTTTTGTAAAGCGAAAGCGGAATAAACAGAATATATTATACTTCATATAAAAAAAAGTCTATATTAAAAATATAAAAAAAGAATCGTTCACGGTTTTAGATTTTTTGACGGAAATGGGAAAATAAACCCGCCGACTTACGTCGGCCGCTCGCTGCACTGGCTGATTTTATTTTCTACTTTTTGTAATCCACCTGCTTATTGTCAAACACTTTTGATTCTCGTAGAATGGTGTGATGTATTGTGACGAGCAGACAGAAGTGTCATCTGCGCACCACAAATGTGCGATATAAACCCCTCAAAATTTTACCAATCAACCAATGATGCGATCTTTTTTCCCTTTTGCCGTTTTGGTTCTTTGTTTTTCAATGTCATGGATTTGTGCCGAAGAATGGAAAAATTGGCGAGGAAACACCTTCAATGGACGCTCCAATGAAACCAATCTCCCAACTAATTGGTCGGAAGAATCGAACATTCTCTGGAAAACGGCGATTCCTGCGTGGGGAGCCAGCACTCCCATTGTTCTCGGCGATTCGATTTTTTTCACGACACATGAAAATGACAGTTCTCCCGAAGGCCGAATGGCAATTCTTCATCTTAATAAAACGACTGGAAACATCGTCTGGAAAAGGGAAGTGGCGAAAGGACGCGCCCCACGAGCAGGCGACGGCGAAGGAATGCGGCGATGGCAGAAATTTAATGACCATCACAATTTTGCGAGTCCATCTGTCGTCGGAGATGCAGAAGTTATTATCGCTCATTTCGGCGAAGGAACAGTGGCGGCACTCGACTGGGACGGCAATATACTTTGGAAAATCAATATGCAGAAGGATTTTGGTGATTTCAAAATTTGGTGGGGGCACGCCAACTCACCTGTCTTATTTGAAAATAATGTCATTATTCCGGTCATGCACGACAACTTGGCAGATTTGGATGAAACACCGAATCGCAGTTACATTGCTTCTCTGGACAAAATGACAGGCAAACTTCTCTGGAAAACAGACAGAACGACCCTTTCCAAAGACGAGTATTCCGACGCATATACTTCGCCAATTCTGTGGAATCACGAAGGCCGCACCGAATTGGTATTTCTTGGAAGTGAGAGAATGGATGCGTATGAACCGAAAACGGGAAAATTGCTCTGGTGGATCGGAAAAGGACTCGAAGGAAACCGAATTGTGCCAACTCCTTCGCCAAACGAAGAACTCGGAATGATATTTGCCGCTCGTGGCAAACGCGATCCGGCTTTTGGATTTGCTCCGCGTGGACTCGGTGAACAGAGCGAAACCGCCATCAAATGGTATTGGGACAAAAATGTTCCAGATGTTTGTTCAATGGTTTCGACGAACAAATTCGTCTTTTTCATCGATGACAAAGGGGTCATGACATGTCTTGATTCCAAAAGTGGCGAAAAACAGTGGGCCGAAAGACTCGAACAAGGAACATATTTTCCGTCATTACTTTTGGCCAATGACCGCATTTATGTTTTGAATCGAGCTGGAACATGCAGTGTGGTTTCCGCATCTGAAACCTTTGAAAAAATCGCGGAAAACAAGTTGAGCAACGAATTTTATTCTTCGCCAATCACTTCCGACGGATGCTTGATTTTGCGTGGAAAAAACGCCATTTATTGCATTGGAACGCCAAAATAACATGGCAAAATACCGCCGAACAAACCCGCCGAAACGAATACCGCCGACTTACGCCGCCGGCTCGCCAAATGTCGCCAGCTCGTCAAATAAACCCCGCCAAACATGAACTACCAATTCAAAAACATGATCAAATCAATTTTTCAACATTATTTTTTCCCATTATTACCTTTTTTGCTGATTGCCACCGCAAATTTTTGTTCTGTATTGGCAGTGGAATTTCATGTCGCTCCGACCGGAAATGATCAAGCGGACGGAAAAACAGCGAATTCCCCTTTTGCAACTTTGCAGAGAGCGCAAAAAGCAGTTCGAGACTTCCAACTCTCGATTCAAAGTGCCAAACAAAATGGGGAGTTCGACTATTCCGCCTCTGTAATTTTGCATGATGGCACATATTTTTTGGCAGAACCGCTCCACTTTACTTCTGCTGACTCAGGCACGAAGGAATTTCCTGTTTCATGGAAAGCCGCGCCAAATGCCAAACCGATTATCAGCGGCGGTTTTCGTGTTACAAATTGGACAAAAGTGGATGATAAACTCTTTTCAGCACCAGTCCCTGAAACATGGAAAGAACTCGAATCACCAAATAGCTTTTTCGTCAATGGAAATAGAGCGATCTGCGCCCGAACACCGAATGAAGGAAACTATTTTTACACCAGTCAGATTCGTCTCGAAAAAGGACATGACACTCCTCTTTTGGGAATTAAGTATGCGCCGAAAGACATTCCGAACTGGATATCCGATCCAGATGTTCGTCTTGTTTTGTATCACAATTGGACGAATTCCAATAATCGAGTGGGATCAATTGATGCAAATCGAAAGCTCCTTCATTTTGCTCGGCCATCTGGAATTTTCACTCCGTCTCCAGAAACGCGATATTATTTGGTGAATGTTCTCGAAGCACTCGATGAGCCGGGAGAATGGGTTTATCATCGCAAAGATAATAAAATTTATTACTGGCCGCGTTCTGGCGAAGACATGTTGAATGCGGAAACAATCGTCTCTCGTGTCGGGCCAACTTTATTTGAGATCAATGGTGACTATGTTTCAGGAAAGCCGGTCGAACATTTGAGTTTCAATGGACTCATTTTTTCGCACACACAGGCCGATTTGTCGCCGAATTACTCACACAGTGTTCAAGGTGCGAATACACAAAGAGGTGTTTTTCACGCAGTCGGTCTGCGTCATTCCCAAATTATCAATAATACGTTCACTCATCTCGGAGAGCACGGCATATCTTTCTGGGATGGATGCCAACAAAATCAGATTCGCCAAAATCATATATTCGATCTCGGCGGCGGCGGAATTTATCTCTCGAAATCACATCCCGAAAGTACTAATGACGAATATATGACTTCGCATAATCTCATTGAAAACAACCTGATTCATGATGGTGGAAAGTTGTTCGCATCAGGAGTCGGGATTTTCATGGCGGGGAGTGCCAATCACAACAAAGTTCTGCACAATGAAATTTTTAATATAAATTGGTGTGGAATTCATGCCGGATGGAGTTGGTCGGGCACCAATAAATCATATACACATCACAACGAATTTGCGTATAATCGCATTTATCAACTCGGAAATGGAGTGATGTGCGATTTGGCGGGAGTTTATTTTCTCGGCATTTCCGATGGAACATTGTTTCATCACAATCGCATTTACAATGTCTCTCGATTTACCAGAGGCAATGAAGGATATGGCGGATGGGGAATTTATCTCGATGCGGGAAGTTCAAACATTCGCGTCGAAAATAATATTGTGCATGATACACAGGACGGCGGACTTCATTTGCATTGTTATGCAGAGCCTTTTGGCGATGTCATCGAAAACAACATTTTTGCATTTGCCATAAATGGGGAATTGATGCGAAATGCAAACATGGAAAGCAAACTGGGAAATCATGCCACATTGAAACGAAATATCATTTATGCCGCCAGTCCGAACATTTATCATGGATACAACTGGAACAAAGGGAGCAATTTTCAAACAGAAAGCAACTGTCTCTGGTCAATCTCGGAAGAAAAGCCCATTTTTGGCGGACGAAGTTGGGATGAATGGAGAGCTGATGGAAATGATGCCAATTCAAGATGGGCTGATCCACTGTTCAAAGATGCGTCAAAACGAAATTTTGAATTGTTGTCCGAATCTCCGGCAATACAAATCGGATTTGTGCCGATTGACGAATCGAAAATCGGTTTGATCGGCGAACGAGAATGGACGGAACTTCCCAAACAATTTCCGCTGCGAAATGTCGAAACCGGGACTCCATCGCAAAAAGATGCCCGATTTTTTGATGATTATGAAGAGTATTTGGCCGGCGAACTTCCCGATGGGACACAAGTATACGACGGAAATGAAACATCGACAATTCGTGTTGCAGAAGGCGGCGCGAATGGGAGTCAGCAATGTCTCAAATTTATTGACGAGGCGAACCTGCCACTCTCGTATAATCCCCATTTGGTCTATCAGCGAGATTATCCGAGTGGAAAGCTTCGATGTGCTTTCGACTTGAAATTAACAAAAGGGGCCATTTGCCAATATGAATGGCGAGATTATGATGGACAAAAATATACGACGGGACCAGTTGTCATTTTCCGCGAAGATGGTGTTTTTGTTGCCGGAAAAAAACTGATCGACATTCCTCTCGATCAGTGGGTTCATTTTGAAATAACCAATAATCCCAGAATCGAATCGGAATCAACGTGGGATTTTTCGGCAACAATTTCAGGCGAAAAGACACAGACTTTCACCGATCTAAAATACGGAGAAAAATTTCGTAAACTCAATTGGATCGGATTCATTTCCACCGCCGATGCAGCAACCACTTATTATCTCGATAACTTCATTGTGGAACCATCGAAATAGACCGTGTACACATTTTATAAATCAATCAGATCGTTTATTTGTCAATACACAAAACCCGTGAACGCATACTATTTTATTTAATGTTTTTGAGGATTATTGTATGACTTATCGAGTTCTCGTTCCTGTTACAAATCCACTTGGAGGAATCCGAACTTATATCATTTATTCGCTCGCTGGTCTCTGCAAATATGGATATTCTTTCACTTTCCTTTCAGAATCAACGAGCGTTTTCGATACTTTCAAAAACGATGTGCGCGGCTGGCCAGAAACGACTTTTCTCGAAAGTCCTCCAAATGGCGGAAGTCGTGGAATGATACAATCAATTCGACTCGCTCTGAAAAATGAATCGTTCGACCTGATTCATGCACAGGGACTTCGTGCTGGAACTGAGGCGGCGGCCGCCAACTTTTTTCGTACTTGTTCATCTCCGAAAACGCCGCTTTTGATTACTTTGCATGATGTGATTGTCCCGATGAATGACATTCCAGGTCGATTTCGGACGCTGAAAAAAGGACTTATCTCTTTTTTCACGCGGCGTGCTTCGGTTATTGTTCCCGTCTCACATGACTGCATGGAAAATCATCTCCAAATTTTTCCAGCGTGGAAAAAAGGGCCGGTGAAACTGCAAGTCATCTTCAATGGAATTGATCTCTCTCGCATGGAAAATGGCTCAGATACCACAAAATCTGACATCCGCAGTCAATTCCAAATTCCTTCCGATGCACTGCTCGGCGGATTTTTCGGGCGTTTCATGCCACAAAAAGGCTTCGACATTCTACTCAAATCACTGGAAAAACTAATCGAACGCGGTTATAAAAATCGTTTCCATTTACTTGTTACTGCGGACCAATCAGGATATTATTACGAGACGCTCCAAGATGCCGCCAAAAACCCTGATGTCGCCCAAATGATTCATTTCGTCGATGCTGTGCCAAATATTGTACCAATTCTAAAACAAGTCGATGTCACTGTCATTCCATCTCGCTGGGAGGCCTGTCCTTTGTTGCCGATGGAATCCCTCGTTCTTGGAGTTCCTGTAATCGGAACAGATGCACTTGGACTCCGCGAAGTCCTGCAAAATACTCCTTCTCGCTTGGTCTCACTAGAAAATCCCGAAAAATTGTGCGAAGCTCTTATAAATGAAATAGAAAAACCAAATCGAGAATTGGCAAAACAATTCGTTTCAGAAGCATGCAAACGATTTGATGTTCATAATACGACTGAACAGCTACTGCAATTATATCAAAAACAAACTGCCAAAAGAGTGATAGTATAAGTGGCAGTTACATGAACGCAAACAAATTTTTGGGGGGAATTGACATGTTATATCATCTGTGATATATTGTACCAATGAAGGTGGGGTTTTCATTTCTTTATTTTTTGAAAAGTGTTGACTTCGTGTCTCCCTTTTGTTTTTATATGTTGACTTCAGAACAGATTTCCAAGAAAAAAGAGGCATTTCGAGAATGTTTGTTTTCACATCATCTCGTTTTGACTCCACAAAGGGAGGTTGTTTATGGAGCTATTTTGAAAACAATCATACATCCAACAGCTGATCAGTTGCTCGGATTGATTCGGAAAAAAAAACCGAAATTTTCGAGAATGTCAGTTTTTCGTACACTGGAACTTTTTGCCGATTTGCGAATCATTCGAGCCATCGAATATCCAGGCTCCGCCACTCGATATGATGCCAATATGGAGGAACATCATCATCTAATTTGTCAAAAATGTCAGTCCATTTTCGATTTTTTTCCTGAAAAACCACTGTTTTCAGATTCGACTCCCCCTTTTTTCCCCATCAATGGGTTTGTTATAACCGACGTATTGCTGATGTTTCGCGGTATTTGCAAGTATTGCAGCGAACAATAGTATTAAACAGGCGGGAATGAACTCCGCCACTAACTCAACAAAAAAACATGATGAAACACTTATTTTTTCTCCCATTAATTCTTGTCTCTGTTGTCATGGCAGCTTCGATTACAGCGGCCACGATTCCAAAAGGGCCACATGGGGCGGCGACAGAATCGCATCAACAAACGCAGTTGGACACATTTGGTCTCAAAGATGGCGAAGTTCCAGACGGTGTTCTGCCTGCTTACTGGAATTTTCTCGTGCCAGTGGACAATAAACCGACACCAGAAAGAGTTGCTCTCGGCAAAAAGCTCTATTTTGACCCACGACTTTCGAAAGATGGCACTGTCTCGTGTGCGACTTGCCATGACACAACTCGCGGATTTTCCGACCAACTCAAAACATCGGAAGGAATTGATGCCCAATTCGGAAAGAGAAACTCGCCGACAACAATGAATGTCGCATTTCTACATACAATGTTTTGGGATGGACGTTCGCCGTCAATTGAACACCAAGCACGACAACCGATCATCAATCCGATTGAAATGGGAATGCCAAATGAAGAATCGACGATTATTGCCGGAATAAAAGACGACCCAGAATATATTGAATTGTTCGAAAAAGCATACGACAAACCGGTCAATTATGAGGATATTGGACGAGCAATTGCCGCTTTTGAACGCACTTTGATTTTTCTCGACAATCCGGTCAGTGATTTCTTAAATGGCGACGAAAATGCAATTTCAGACAGTGCAAAACGCGGATGGATGATTTTTAACACGACTGGACGCTGCATGTCGTGCCATGCAATCAGTCCATCAAATCCAGTTGGAAGCGACAATAAATTCCACAATATCGGCATTTCGGCACAGCTTAATAATTTTCCCGAATTGGTAAAAAAAGCGGAATCTGTTTTACAATCAGATTCATCAGATGCGGCTCTTGATGAACTCGCACTGGCAACAGATTCCGGCGAACTGGGACGATTCCTTGTTACAAAAAACAAATCAGACATCGGTGCTTTTCGTACTCAGAGTGTGGTAAATACTGCTCTCACTGCTCCGTATATGCACGACGGATCTCTGGAAACGCTCTGGGATGTCGTCGATCATTACAACAAAGGGGGAGTGCCAAATGATTATCTCGATGGAGGAATCGAACCGCTGAATCTTTCCGAAAATCAAGTCGCCGACTTGGTCGCATTTTTGTTCGCATTGACAGATCGCCGTTTTGCCGCTGAAAATCAGGCGGAAATGGTGCGACAACAAAAAATTGCATCAGGTAAAAATGGCCGTTCACATCGAAATGATGTCGTTGTAAAACGCGATATAATGCAGTTCGATCCAAAAAATACCGGCTCAAAAACCGATTCTCCAAAAATATCAAGGACATTTGAAAACGAAAAGCAGTTCCCCATCGAATTTGTGTATCCGAAAAAATGAGGCAGATAGTTTGTTGTCTGATAACAATGCTTTTGGTCGAAAGACAAAACATTATATCAATAAACAATAAAATGGAAGGACGAAAAACAAGCAGCCATTCTTCGTTAAACGGAAGGAATGGCAGACGAAGAAGTCAGCGGATATTTCCCCAAAGTGTAAGAGACTGGGCAAATCGCCGCCGTGAACAACGCAGGTCGAACTGATGCAGC
>JBOFGF010000356.1:0-4380 GCA_051649005.1 Thermoguttaceae bacterium
CGTATCATGCCTGATGGTTTCCATGCCTATCACGTCCAAACGGACCGTAAAAATTTTCCAAAAATCGTCCTTTTTTCCTTGAACCCCTTGACAATAACATAGTAACTACAAAAAGGTCGCCGCTCTGCGGCTAAAAACATTGATAAAAAACGAGAAATGCTCATAAATTATGGCTCTGACCACTTAACGGGGTTCTTGTAACGATATTGCTCACGCTTCTACCACTCTGCAACATCTACGATGTTGAGGATGATTTGTTATTGCAATGCAGCGTTTACGAAACACCCGCCAACTTACGTTGGCGGCTCGCCTAACAACCGCCGACTTACGCCGGCGGCTCGCCAAAACACACCTCCGGCGTTCGTGCCGAACAAACCCGCTGAATAAACCCGCCGATTGACATCGGCGGCTCGCTGAACGAAACAACCGCTTTCTGCGAAACATCCCTTTTTGACTATTTTGCCAAATAACTACATTCTGAACCATTTTTGTCGATTTTGAACAAAATGAAGTAAGAAATCTGTTGAAACCGGTTTTTGTTGCCGATATGTATTCTGACCCGCCATCAGGAACGGATTACTGAATGATGGCATGAAACTCTCATCAAGGAGGATGCAGAATGGCTGTGGCACAATGGACACAGGAAGAAACAACCAGAGTGTGGGAAAATTTTATTCAAGATCGATCAAATCAAGAACTGCGAAACATTCTTATTGAACGATATATGCCTCTTGTGAGGTATCACGGCGAAAAAGTCGGCTCTCGTTTGCCGGACGAAGTAGAATTAGATGACTTAGTTTCCGCAGGCATTTTTGGTCTCATGGATGCAATTGACGCATTTGATCTGGGACGCGGTGTCAAATTCGAAACATATTGCGTTCCCCGAATTCGTGGTGCGATGCTCGATGAACTCCGCAATATGGACTGGGTTCCACGTCTTGTTCGATCCCGCGCACGAAAATTGATGGAGGCGAGTAAAATTCTTTCCGACAAATTGGGAAGGCAGCCGTCACACGATGAACTGGCGGGACAGATGGGACTGTCCATCGGAGAGTTGGAACGAATGATGTTCGATGCAAATGCCATTCCACTGGTCAGTCTTAATAAAAAATGGTTTGAAACAGACGGATCAAAAGATATTAGTGAAATTGATCTAGTAGAAGACCAAAAGGGAGAAGACCCGACTGCGCGGATTCAAAAAACGGATTTGATGCGTCTTGTCACAAAGGGACTCAGCCGGAATGAACGTCTCATAATGATCTTGTATTACTATGAGGAAATGACGATGAAAGAAGTTGGTATGACTCTCGATTTGAGTGAAAGCCGCGTGAGTCAAATGCACAGCAGCATCGTTGAACGGCTCCAATATCAACTGGAGGAACGGCGTCCTGAATTTGTCTGATTCCAAATCCGATGTTCAACTGCAATCGAATATCAAGCTATTTCGGGGAAAGCCGCGCCGCTAACAACGTCGGCGGCTCTTGTTGCTAATTCCAGTTCGTCCCCTGAAAAGAACCACGTCGGCGAAACTCTTGATCGATGGCATTTCTGGCCGCATGTTTTATCGCGGTCCAGGCAGGTGCCAAAAGGAAAGGTTCATCTGCTTCGCTTGAAATACGTTCAATTACCACATTTGGTGGAAGTCTCTCGATTACATCGACCGCCATTTCGGCATATTCTTCGAGTGAGGGAAGGACTATTTGGCCTGATTCCCACAAAAGAGCAAGTTGCGTCTCTCTGACGATGTACAAATTATGCAATTTCACACAGGCGAGACGAAGTTTTGCAACAACATTTGCCGTTTCAATCATGTCATTTCGATTTTCTCCCGGGATTCCAAGAATTAAATGGACTCCGAGTCGCAATTTTCGCTGCGATGCTCGTTCAACAGCGTCCTCGAAAGTTGACATATTATGTCCACGGCGCAAAAATTCGAGGCTTTTTGCGTGAATCGACTGAAGACCAATTTCGAGTTGAATCCAGTAATTTCGTGCCAGCGCGGCGATCATGTCCAGCACAGGCTCCGGCAGAACATCAGGACGAGTTCCAATAATCAATCCGACAATATCAGGATGCGAAAGAGCAGTCAAATACGCTTTTTCCAGTTCATCGGGTGTGTCATAAGTATTCGTTGATGGCTGAAAATAGGCAATGAATTTTTCGACTTTGTGTCGTCGCCGAAGTCGCTTGATTCCTTGATTTAGTTGTTCCTGAATCGACGCATTTCTAAAAAGAGCTCGACTAGGTGAAAAGCTGTGCGTGTTACAAAAAACACACCCGCCATATCCGACAGTGCCATCAACATTCGGGCAAGAAAATCCAGCATCAACACTAATTTTCCAGACAGGAAAACCAAACTCACGACGCATCGAGACACCAAGTGGAAAATAACGATAACCAAGTTTTTTCCAATCGCACTCATCTTCCGTGATTGCCGGTTTTGATAATGACATAAAATTTGTTTAATCAAAATGTTTCAACACGAAAATTAAATTTTGCGCAGCGAGTGCTTTTCGATCATATCGATATTTGGATCAAATCCGATTCCAGGAGCGTCCCAGAGAGCGAGAACGAGGCGTTTTTCGCCGTCCAAGATGTTCTTTCCAGTGTGTGGAATGATTTTTTCAGCGGAAAAATCATTTGATTGACCATCGTGAATATCGCGGCGATTCGCTTCATATTCTTCCATTGATTCAATTTTTGGTGCCGAGAGAGGTGCTGCTTTTAATTGTGGAACGAGTATTTCTCCTGGGTCACACTGGAGCATTTCGTCGAATCGAAAATAGTCGGTCGGTCTTTTGATTGCAGGAAGTGAGGCGAGAGCAGCGACGAATCGATATCCAATTGATGTCATAATGTCGGCCCCGACATAACAATCGATTTCGGCGTTTTTGGCAAGTTCGTAAATTGCTTTTGCTTCGTGTAGTCCTCCCATTTTTCCTGGTTTTAGACAAAAAGTTCCTGCACTGCGCAAATCTGCGGCAATTTCCGCCTGATGCAGCATCGTGATTGATTCATCAAGTCCAATTGTGGTACGAATGGAATCGGCGAGCATCGCATGTCCGACATATTCATACGGAGACAGAGGCTGTTCGAGAAGGGAAATCATAAAATCGTCGAATCGATAAATCAGCTCGCTGTGTCTATCAAAGGAAAGCTCTCCTTCGAGATCACACTGAATCGAGAGTGTCGGATGTTGATTACGAACTGCGCCGACAACTTGCAGGTCCCAGCCGGGCCTCATTTTGAGAGAGACACGTCGAAATCCCTCATCGACACTGCGCTGCACACTTTCCAAAAAAGCATCTGGGGAATCTTCTTGGTCGAAAGTCAAACCAAGCTCAATTTCTTTCGTGGCATCACCACCAATTGTTTTGTGGAGAGGTTCGTTTTTCAATTTGGCGTGCAAATCCCACCACGCCAACTCGATTGCCCCTTTTGCATCTCGATTGCCTTTAATTTCTTTCAGGTGCGCAGATAATTGCTCCGCCGAATCAATATGAAGCGACGACGACAAACGTGGCAAAAGCGAGTTACAAATACAGTCAAAAGCCGCCGCTGACCACGCTGCTGTGAGAGATGGTTCATTGCCTGGAAACACCTCGCCCCATCCAGAAACGCCGCCACTTTGCATCCGAACGAGAACCGAATCGAAGTGCGAAATCATTTGAGTGCCCATTCGAAACGATTTTTTCAATGGAAAACGTGCAAGATAAACTGAAACTTGGTCAATTTTCATGAAAACAATGGGGAAGAAGGAAAAGAAAGGGAAGTGCGTGTAAACCGATTGACAAGAAAGCCGGAAAGTGCCATAAAACAGCCAAAAGTGGTTGTTTTATGAAAGCTGATGCCGCGATAACAACACCACGTTTCTGCCCAGAACTTACAAAAGTGGGGACGAAACATGTCTGCGGACGGTGCTTCCTCTGGAGTCAAAATGCAAACTCCGTGAACGCATACAAAAAAAATTGAAAAAAGCGGCGTTTTTAATATCCGCCAACTAATGTTGGCGGCTCGCTGAAAGTTGGTGGTCCGCTTATCATTTTTCGAGATTTCCAATTATCCACTTATTTTGAAGAGCGGCGTTCCAAATTCGACCACTTGTCCATTTTTAACAAGAACCGCCTCAATTTTTCCCGTACATTCGGCCTGAATTTCGTTGAAAACTTTCATTGCTTCGATGAGGCAAACTGTTTTGTCGGCTGAAATTACATCTCCCACTTTTACGAACGGAGCTGATTCGGGATTCGGGGCATTGTAAAATGTTCCGACCATCGGACTTTTGATATAAGTGACATTTTTTTCCTCAGCAGGAGTGGCCGCCTGATGTGATTCCACAGGAGCGGATGCTGGGAGCGACAACTGAGGAGTACTCGGAAT
>JBOFGF010000357.1:0-10880 GCA_051649005.1 Thermoguttaceae bacterium
GGCGAGATTCGGCGAATTGCCACAGCGAGTTGTAAAAAACCTCTATAAAATCAGTTGCCACGACCGACTGACGGAGCTGACAGTTTCCGCAGTAAAATGCAAATCGCTCAAAGAATTCGAGGCGGCTTTGAAATAAAAGTGTCTCTGTTTTTGCCGAAATTGTTTGCAAACATCGAAACCTTTTTACCATTTTTCCAAGTGTCTTTGATTTCAACTACCACTGAATTGCGGAATCTGATTGATGAATTGCACGATTCCTCCGTGATTGCTTATGACACAGAATTTATATCCGAAGGAAAATATGCGCCGCAGTTGTGTCTGGTTCAGATTGCATCAGAAAATCGTTTGGCACTTATCGATTCGCTCGCAATTGACAATCTCGATCCACTTTGGGACTTTTTCTGTCGTGGCACCGCTGAAATAGTCGTTCATGCAGGTCGGAGTGAAATGGAATTTTGTCACCACGCAGTTAAAAAACTTCCACCGCGTTTGTTCGACGTGCAACTTGCAGCAGGATTTCTTGAAACCGATTATCCAGTCGGATTTGGTATTCTTGTTGAACGTGTTCTTGGTGTGTCACTGCCAAAAGGTGAGACGCGAACCGCTTGGAACAATCGCCCACTTTCTGCCGCACAAGAAGAGTATGCTAAAAACGATGTCAGATATCTGGCTCAATTGGCAAAAGAATTGGAAGCGCGACTGAGAAAAGCCAATCAATTTGAGTGGTACTTGGAAGAAATGGAGCGATCAAAAAAGAATCTGCAAAACGATTTCGAGTCGCCGAGATGGCGAAAACTTCCCAAATTGGCAGGATTAAAGCCACGAGAACTCGCTATTGTTCGAGAAGTGTGGCTTTGGCGAGACGACTGGGCAAGAAATGCGAATATACCAGCCTCTCGACTCCTGCGTGATGATCTTATTGTCGAAATTGCCAAACAAGGCGATCCGAATCGTATATCTTCGATTCGAGGTTTGCAAAGAAGTGACATGAATAGAATTCTCCCACATCTCACTGCGGCAGTTCAAAAAGGAGTTAAGTTGTCCATTTCCGAATGTCCTGAAAAAATTGATAGTCGAACGTCTTCCCAGTATGCCGTTTTGACGCAATTTCTTTTTGCCGCCCTTTCAGCAATTGGACACCAGAAGCACATCTCACAGCTTTTGCTGGGAGGCCCAAATGATGTACGAGATTGGATTGCTTCTGAACTTGGTGAAAAGCCATCGAATCGAATACCGCGACTCAAAGAAGGATGGCGAGCAGAACTGATCGGCTCGACTCTTTCTGACCTTTTACACGGCAAACGTCGACTTCGTCTTAATTCAAAAAAACCTGAAAATCCCATTGTTTTTGAATAAACAGTGAAAGTGGATGTTAATTCATCTGTGCGTGCGACGTTTGACATGGGATGTTCCGCCAATTTGCATTTGCAGCTCGCTCGTATAATGAAAAATAATAAAAACACATATTTCCGTGAAAGCGGACCATCTAAACTCGTTTTATCCATTCAAATTTTAAAAAATCTTTTTTACTATCATGACATTTCTCGGAATCGATATTGGAACATCGGGAACCAAAACGCTGGCAATCGACTCGAAAGGAAAAATTCTTGCAAGTGATATGCAGGAATATCCCTGTTACTCTCCGAAACCGTTTTGGAGTGAGCAGGACCCAGAAGACTGGTGGAAGGCAACTGTCAAATCTGTGCAAAATGTCGTTAAAAAGGCCAAACTAAAGCCGAATGATGTCAAAGCAATTGGACTTTCCGGTCAGATGCATGGGAGTGTTTTTCTCGACAAAAACGACAAAGTGATTCGGCGTGCTATTTTGTGGAACGATCAGCGAACAGTGGCCGAATGTGACGAAATAACTAAAGCAGTTGGAGGCCGCGACAAACTGATTCAGCTTGTTGCAAATCCAGCTTTGACGGGATTCACCGCACCAAAAATTCTCTGGCTCCGTAATAACGAGCCGAAAAATTTTGAAAAACTCAGAAAAGTGCTTTTGCCGAAAGATGAAATTCGGCGACGACTGACAGGCGAATATGCGACCGAAGTCAGTGATGCAAGTGGAATGCTTCTTCTCGATGTCAAAAAGCGGAATTGGTCACTTCCACTTGTTTCAGCACTGAAACTCGATGTCAATTTTTTCGGAAAAGTATATGAATCGGAAGATGTGACTGGCACATTGACGGCGGAAGTGGCGAAGGAACTGGGACTTACGACAAATTGTCTCGTAGTTGGCGGAGCAGGAGATTGTGCGGCGGGAGCAGTCGGAAATGGCATCGTCTCGGAGGGGGTTCTTTCGACATCAATCGGAACTTCTGGTGTGATGTTCGTTTACAGCGACAAAATGAAGATCGACCCACTCGGTCGTGTTCATACGTTTTGTCATGCAGTTCGTGGCAAATGGCATTTAATGGGTGTGAATCTTTCCTCTGGCGGTTCTTTGCAGTGGTTTCGAAATGCTCTTTGTCCAGAACTGGTCACTCAGGCAAAAAAACAGAAAGTCGATGTATACGACATTCTCACAAACGAAGCGGAAAAAACGCCGGTCGGAAGTGAAGGCCTTTATTTTCTCCCATATTTGAGTGGCGAACGAACACCACATGCTGATCCATTTGCACGCGGCAGTTTCGTCGGTTTGACACTCAGACACGGACGTGGACATCTGACACGCTCTGTGATGGAGGGAGTCACCTATTCACTTAGAGAGTCGCTCGAAATTTTCCGTAATTTAGACATTCCAGTCAAACAGATTCGTGCTTCTGGAGGTGGTTCGAAAAGTCCATTTTGGCGACAAATTCAGGCCGATGTTTTCAGTCAGCGAGTTGTCACGACCAATTCGGAGGAAGGTCCGTCATTTGGTGTCGCCCTCCTCGCTGCTGTCGGGGCCGGCGAATACAAAGACATCGAAGAAGCATGCAAAGCCACGATCAAAATCGTCAAAGAAACGAAGCCGAATACGAAAGCAACCAAAATTTATGACGCAGGAATGCCTCTGTATCAAAAATTATATCACGATCTGAAAGACGATTTCAAAAAGATGAACTGATTTTGACTCACTTTGCAGGGAGGGCGCGCGTGCTATTTTAGGCAAAGCAAGTGAAATAGTGAGATTTTGTTTTGGTCTTGAAAAGTCGGTATTTTCCAAGAGTTATACTCAACACCGCCAATAAAGTCACGTTTTCAAAGTCCTGAACGCCGACGGCGTTCGGGAACATGGAACGCCTCGTGTTTCAGGAACGAATCCCGTCGGTTTCCGACGCGGCGAAAAACTGAACTCGAAAGACGTTGTTGAGTATATGCGAAAAACAGATGAATTTATACTGCACACCGACATAAAACGATACTTTTGTTAGTGTATTTTTTTAGAAATTTGTTTTGTTTTGCGACAAATCCGCTTTCTACGCAGTGCGTATTGTTTCGCAAAGTGAAAGCGAGTTAAACATCTAATTGATGACGATCCACAGTATATCTTTTGTATATCTGTTATAATAATATAAAAATTGGGAGTTTTTTAATGAAAAATGCCTGATTTTATCGGAAAAAGCGAGCGCACGCCCTGACTTAGCAGGTATGTTTGCATCAGACCATGAAAACACCCACAAAAAGAGAGAATGGCACCGATTCGCATTGAAATCGACACTGATAAAACGCCGCAAAAATCGACGAAAAAGGAGCTGCGAGAAAAACCAAAACCGTTCCTCTCAGATGAAACTGCGCTCTTTTTGATTGCTTTGCTGCGGCGACAGCGAGTGCTCCCAGACTTCATTACGATTCCAAAAAAGATGAAATCGGACGTATTAAATCGGCCCGATTCCAATTTATCGAACGAAAAATCGCCTCCACAAAAAACATCGGAAGAAATTCAGGAAGAGTTGGCGGCGGTGATTCGAGAAAAAATCAGTCCAATTTTATGGAGCGTCCTTTTTCATACATGTGTCCTAATTCTTTTAGCTCTCCTCTTTTTTCCAAAAGTAAAGAACGATTCGTTCGACATTCTTTCTCGCATTGATTTGCGGCAAAAAAACGCCGTCGATCTCCAAATTGGTCTCAATTCACCTGATAATGACCCGCCAGTAATTGTCGAAACTGAAAATCCACCAGTCGAAAATCCTGTCGCCGCTCCTCCTGTCATCGAAGTGACACCAGACGGTCCACTTTTAACTTCTAAGGAAATGTCGGATAAACCGCCCGGTCTGAGTATTTTGCAGCGAGACGAAGCAGGCCGCGCAAAGTCACTCGGGCCAAATGGTGGATCGGGAGAGACCGATCAATCCGTTTTAGCGGGACTCCGATGGCTCGTTCGTGTGCAGATGCGAGATGGTTCATGGCGACTTTCAGGGCCATTTACAAATGGTTCAACTCGAAAATTAGATAATCCGGCGGCGGCGACTGCGCTGGCCCTTTTGGCTTTTCAGGGATATGATGTCAAACCAAATTCAAAAGAAGCAGAACTCAGCGAATTTGCAAAATCGGTCAAAAATGGATGGGACTGGCTTCTTTTGCAGCAGGATTTGGAAAGCGGCTCATTTTTTCGTGAAAGTTCTGCTCCAAATGATCATCGTTTTTATACACACGGACTCTGCACAATTGCCGTGTGCGAAATACTGGCAATGACGAAGGACGAAAAATATCGTGTTCCGGCTGAAAAAGCAGTCGCATATTGTTTGAAACATCAGAGCGTCGAAGGTGGCTGGAAATACAGTGCTGATCGCTGGAATTCCGGCTCCGATCTTTCAGTAACTGGTTGGATTGTTTTGGCACTAAAAACTGCGGAAATGGCCGGAATTGCTGTCTCGCCCGATGTGTATGACAAAATCACAGCTTTTCTCGATTCGGTGCAAAACGATGGAGGAAGCCGCTATTTGTATCAAAAAAAACGAGGAGAAACACCGAGAATTTCGATGACCGCAGAAGGGCTTTTCTGCCGTTTATTACTCGGATGGAAAAAAGAAAATCTGGCTCTCAAACGAGGCATCGCTCTTTTAGTCGAGCCGACAAATCTGCCATCATTCACCGATTACACTCAGCGAAATGTTTACTCCTGGTATTATGCGACTCAAATACTGCGTCACTGCGGCGGAGTGGAGTGGGAAATCTGGAACGAAATCATTCGGACCGAACTACCAAAAAATCAGGAGACCAAAGGCACCGCCGCCGGAAGTTGGAATCCGATCTCGCCGACCGAAGATGAATGGGGAAAAGATTTCGGACGCCTTTATACGACATGTCTGTCGATTCTCATTCTCGAAGTTTATTATCGTCATGACATTCAGTGACGAAGCATTTGCGAAAAGCATTTGCGAATTTGTAGCTGTTCACAGAAATTGTGTGTGTTCGATCAATACAGCAACAAAACCGCCGACTTACGCCGGCGGCTCGCCAAACTCGCCAAACTCGCCAAATAAACCCGTTCGTGGTCAAAGTTTGGCAGAAAACGATGCACCCAAAAAATCATATTTTTGGGTGCAATTATCATATCAAGACATCCACGCAGGCATCCAGTCCGCCGCAGGAAGTTTGACAAAGTTGGTTTTACTGATGTTCGGAATTGATGCGATCTCTTTGAGCGATTCGGGACTCAGATTGCCATCAATGGACAAAATAGCAATTGCATTTCCACCAGGTTTTTGCTCCATACGACCGACCGACATGCTGCTGATATTGATCTGATTTTTCGCAAAAGCCATTCCCATCGCACCAATCACGCCTGGTTTGTCTTGGTGATCGATAAAAACGAGGTTCCCATCCATAAAACTTTCGAGTCGATAGTTATTCATCATCACAAGTCGTGGCATCGTGCTTCCAAAAATCGTTCCCGCCAGTGAAACACACCCTTTTTCACCACAAACATCTGCTGTAATCAGTGAAGAAAATTCTCCGATTTCAGAACTTGTTTCTTCAACTAAATCAATACCACGCTCTGAAAGCATCGGGCGAGCACTTACAATACTGATCTGTTCATCGAGCCACGCAGACATCAGTCCGGCCACAAACGCACTTGAAATAAGAGAAGTGTCTTTTTTTGCGACTTCTCCTTTGTACTTTAATTTGCACGATTTAATGGCACCGAGTCCAAGTTGAGCGGCCAAAATGCCGAGTCGATATGCGACATTTAGAGAACCACGAACAGTGGCGAGCGTTTTTGAATCGAGAGTTCCAAAATTGACCGCCTGTCGAATCGTTCCATTTGTGAAATAATCGATCAGCAGTTCGACTGCTTCGAGAGCCACGTTCGTCTGAGCTTCTTCGGTACTCGCACCGAGATGTGGTGTACATACGACATTTTTTTTGCCGAAAATTGGATTGTCTGTGCATGGCTCAGCTTCATAAACATCAAGAGCGACGCCGCCGAGTTTGCCACTATCGAGGCCGGCGACGAGTGTCGCATTGTCATAAATGCCGCCGCGAGCACAGTTAATCAGACACGCACCCGGTTTAATGAGTTCGAGTTCTTTCGGGCCGAACATTCCACGAGTTTGGTCGTTCAGAGGTGTATGCACAGTCAAATAGTCAATTTTTGGCAACATATCATGGAATTTTTCGACCAAGGTCACACCGATTTCCTCCGCTTTTTGATGTGTGAAAAAAGGATCGAAAGCAATCACTTTCATATTGAAGGCTTTTGCATATCCGGCCACAACTTGCCCGATTCGTCCCATCCCGACAATTCCTAATGTTTTGCCGGAAATTTCGTGCCCTGTGTAATTTTTGCGGTCCCATCGACCTTCAATGAGCGACTGATAAGCCGGAGCCGTGTTTCGTGCCAGCGACAGCAAGAGAGCAAATGTTTGTTCGGCAGTCGAAACAGTATTTCCACCGGGAGTATTCATGACGACAATTCCTTGTCGTGTCGCCGCCTTCGTGTCGATATTATCAACACCGACCCCGGCGCGGGCAATCGCTTTTAGACGTGTATTGCCTTCGAGTGATTCAGCCGTGATTTTGACACCACTTCGGGCAATTGCACCATCAAACTCATTGAGACATCTTCGGAGATCATCTCCTTTCAGACCAACGTGTTCTTCAAATTCGATGCCGGGAGTGTTTCGCAGCATATTTTTGCCATCTTCTGAAATCGGATCGAGCAGGACAATTCTGTACATTATTCTTTATTCAGGTTAAAAAATTACATTATGATTAACAACACATCATTTGGCATATTCTGTGAACGGCAACACGATGGGTTTTTGTGCCGCTCTAATAGAAGGCGGTGGTTTCATGGAAACCCAAAATAGCATCCGTATTATTTTACAGGAACCCCCAATTTTGCCCAGTAGTACGGATTGGGTGGATTTGGGCAAAATGAGGGGTGTTTTTCTGTCCGAATTCTATTTAGAATTGCGCAAATACCAATTACAATTACTTAACTTTGTATTACGATAACACAACTGCGAAGCACCAATCTTTTACCAATTTTCAGCGAGAATTTCGAACCACGCCTGTGTCACTTTGCATGCAGGACAAACTCCTGGGGCTTCTGGAGCACTGCTGACAAAACCACAATTGCGGCATCGCCACACGACACCATCCCTTTTGAACACGTCGCCGGCCTGTAAATGCGAGAGAAAGCCGCGATAACGTTTTTCATGTTGTTTTTCTGCCACAGCCACCGCATTAAATGTTCTTGCAACATCAGCAAAACCTTCTTCTTTTGCGATTTTTGCGAATTCGGGATAAATGATGGAGTATTCTTCGAGTTCACCAGCGGCAGATGCTTCGAGGTTTTTTTCGGTCGTCAAAATAGTTCCGGCTGGATACATTGCAGTGATTTCGAGCGGTCCGCCCAAATCTAAATACTGGAAGAATTGAAGAGCATGAATTTTTTCTTGCTCTGCTGTTTCGCGGAAAATGGCTGCAATATGCTCATATCCTTCTTCGGAGGCTTTGTCGCCAAAATATGTATATCGATTGCGAGCTTGTGACTCACCGGCAAATGCCTTCAAAAGATTTTTTTCTGTTTGAGTTCCTTGAAGTTTCGACATTTTGGTATTCCTTTCTGATGGATTGTTATTGGAAGAAACTTGATTAGCACGAACCGTTTCCTCGCCTGAAAGTAAAAACGAAATAGATGCCGCTGAAAGTGCCGTTCCTGTCACTGAATGACGCAAGAAGTCGCGGCGAGACGGAGATGGGGAATTTGATTCCATGATTTCTCCAATACGCATGATGAATAATTTAGTAAAAAACACATCAGCACTATTATGTCGTAATTGATTGAAAAATCAAGCAGTGCCAGCAGGCGGAACATTTCACTAACAAATTTAGTCGCGTTTTCTGGGAACACACAGCAGAAACGTGTTGTTTTTATCGCTTTGATAAAATCGCTCTGATAAATATGTTTATTTTTGGCAAATTGTGTCTTGCTCTGTATTGCTATTTTAAGTAAAATTGAATGGGATTAGTGGATAAATCGCCGATATACAGAAAACGGCACAAAATGGGATGTTTATTCAGCTTTCGTAGAAAGCTGTTGTTTCGCAAAAACTTGGTATTTTTTTATTTTTTCGTTTGTGGCACAAAATAGTATTCGAAAAGCGGCTGTTTTTCTGATTAGTATTCCGAAGGATCAGGCAAAGGAGATTTTGAGTCGTCTCGATTCGAAACAAGTCGAAGTCGTCATGGCAGAAATCGCGCGCATCGGACTTGTGACACCAGAGGAACAAGAAAATGTCATCAGGGAATTTTCAAAGGCGAATCCTGCCAAATTGGTTGGAAGCGTTGGTGGATTTGGTGTCGCACAAGAACTTGCCGAAGCAGCTTTGGGGGCAGAAGGGACCGCCGTCATTGATGGTGTTCGGAGTGCTTTGGAGGCGATTCCGTTCGGTTTTTTACAAAAAGTTGACAGCGAAAACCTTTTGACATTTATTATCGACGAACATCCACAAACAATTGCATTGATAGTCACGCATCTGCGTCCGAGTCAGGGAGCGGACATCATAAATGGATTGCCACCAGAGCGACAACTTGCGGTGATTCGCCGGATTGCCACGATGCAGCAGACGAGTCCTGAAATAATTAAAGAGGTTGAAAAAGGACTCGAAAATCGAATGTCGAGTGTCATGAGTCAAAAACTCGAAAGTGCCGGAGGAGTCGGCAGTGTCGCAGAAATTTTGAACGTCATTGACAGAGGGACGGGGCGCAATATAATGGAAAATCTTGCACAAGACGATCCTGATTTGGTCGAAGAAATCCGTCGGCTCATGTTTGTATTCGAAGACATTCTCAAACTTGCCGATCAAGACATTCAGGCAATTCTCAAAAATGTTGAAAGTTCACAGTGGGCAGTTGCTCTAAAAGGAGCGAGCGAAGACCTCAAAGAAAAAGTATTCAAAAACATGTCGAAGCGCGCTCGCAAAATGCTCCAAGAAGAAATGGATTATCTTGGTCCAATGAGATCGTCGGACGTGGAACGAGTTCAGCAGGAAATAGTGGACATTGTTCGTAAATTGGAAGATGCAGGAGAAGTCACGGTTCACTCAGGAAAGGGAGGCGAAGAAAAATTCATTCAGTAATACTGAAGCCGAAATGTTGTTGCCGAAAAGAATGTCGCAAACATTTTGTTAATGGCGACAGTATAAAACTAAAATTTTTTGAAAAGTATGCCACCTGAACGTATCTCATTTTTTCATAAATCAGCTCGTCAATCAAGTCAGCTTGAAAAAACCGTCCGCCGAACTGTCGATGTTCTGCGAGAAGGGAAAGTTGTCGTGATTCCAACTGAAACAGTATATGGACTGGCCGCTTTGGCCTCAAATGAAGATGCCGTCAAACGCCTCATTGCAGCAAAAAATCGTCGTGATGATCATCCACTGCCGCTCGCTTTTTTCAATGAGAATGCAGTTTCTGATTTTGTCTTCGAAGAAAATCATTTGGCGCAGCGCATCATGCGTCGCTGTCTTCCTGGGCCGGTCAGTCTCGTACTGAGTGTCGCCTCACCAGAAAGTGATTTTCACCGATTATCACCTTTTGTACAACAAGCGGTCTCATTTCAGAACACATGCTGTTTCCGAGTTCCAGATCATCCACTCACATCCACTGTTCTCGGTGAAATAGGGGAACCACTGGTTCTTTCGAGTGCCAATCGAAGTGGTGCTCCCGAATCCCAGAATGCTGATGAAGTCATCGAACAACTTGGATATAATGTCGATTTGGTGGTCGATTCTGGCCCTGTTAAAAACGGAAAACCTTCCACAATTGTTAAAATTGATGGCGAAAAATGTGTTGTTCTGCGAGAAGGTGCCCTCTCCCAAAAAACAATTGAGCGTCTTACTGCCCACATGATGCTGTTCGTCTGCACTGGAAATACTTGTCGGAGTCCAATGGCGGAGCGACTCTGTGAAAAAATTTTGGCGGAACTGCTCGGTGTGCCACTCCAAAAATTGGAAGAGCACGGATATGTCATTCTTTCCGCAGGTATTGCAGCGGGAGTGGACATGCCAGCAAGTCCAAACGCACAAAGTGCGATGTTGGAGATGGGAATCGATCTTTCCGACCATCGTTCACAGCCGCTGAATGAAATGCAGGTTCGATATGCGGACCACATTTTTGCATTGACTCGCGGACATCGAGCAGCGATTCTCTCACAGTGGCCACTCAGTGACACTCGAGTGTCAGTTTTGCGAACAGATGGCGGCGATATTGACGACCCGATTGGTGGTTCTTTGGAAACTTACAAAAAGTGTGCGGCGCAAATGATGCCACACATTCGTGCCAGACTTGAAGAAATCATACACAAAACTTGATATGATCACCGATAATAAATTGGTAATCGTTCACGGTTTTAGATTTTTTGCAATGCAAAATTCGTGTTCACGTTTGGCGATCTCCCGATGTTAGTCGGCGGGTTTTTATTCTGTTGTTCCCGAACGCCCGAG
>JBOFGF010000358.1:0-1879 GCA_051649005.1 Thermoguttaceae bacterium
TGAAAAAAATGAAAAGACTGCAATTTTTGCTCGTCATAATCGCTATAAAATCGCTCCCGCTGGTCGCTTGGTGTTATGTAACAATTTGTTTTTCGTAACGATTGTAACGTAAATGCCGACCGCGACGCAGCTGCTGGGAGGCTAATGCGGTGCAGCGTGCTACGCTTCCGGCGACGATTGGCTCGGTTGGAAGAATAGCGTTTAGAAACTCGGCAAAGGCATTTTGCAGATCGGCGAGTGCGATTTTTCTTAAAATACGAGAGAAAGTGATTGCTTGTGGAATGGCGAATTTTCCTTTTTTGTATGTCTAAAACAGAGAAATTTGCTTATTACTGAGACAAAGTATTTTGGACACGAATTGTGCATAAAAAATAAAAAATTCAGTGAAACTCGTTCGCAGAATGAGGGATGTTAAACCAGAAAATTATGGCTGTGCGATTTGTTACATTATTTGGCGTGAATGTTCGATAAAATTCGCTTCATTTCGGCTACTGCTTCTTTGAGACCGACCATGATGGCACGCGAAATTATGCTGTGTCCGATATTCAACTCGTGCATTTTTGGAATCATGGCAATTGGAATCACATTGTGATATGTCAGTCCGTGTCCGGCATGTAAAAAGCGGCCTGCATCCGAAATCATTGCGCTTGACTCTTGAATGCGTTTCATTTCGATTTCTTTTTCACGATCTGTTTGAGCAAGCGCAAAAGTGCCAGTGTGGATTTCTATTGCGGCACATCCTGTTTTGAGACCTGTTTCGATCTGTTTCAAGTCGGGATCGAGGAACAAACTAACTGCTATTCCTGAATTATGCAATCGATTCACTATTTCGGTGATTCGTGATTGCTGTGAAACGACATCGAGTCCCCCCTCGGTCGTCACTTCTTCGCGTCGTTCAGGCACGAGTGTCGCCTGATCAGGACGAATTTGGAGGGCAATTTCGACGATTTCATCGACACATGCCATTTCCAAATTGAGTTTGCATCGGACCGTTTCTTTCAGGAGACGCACATCACGGTCATGAATGTGTCGACGATCTTCGCGCAGATGGACGGTGATTCCATCTGCCCCTCCAATTTCGGCCAAAACGCTCCCCCAAATCGGGTCTGGCTCGACAGTTTTGCGGGCTTCTCGAACAGTGGCGATGTGATCTATATTGACTCCAAGATGAATCATAAAACAATGGAATATAAAAAGTAAAAAATGATGTTTAATTATTTTTAGCTGTGCATCACAGATGCACGTTTCACAATATCAATCCAAACGCATCAGTCGTATCCAAGTGCCGCCAATTCATCTTCACTCATTCCATGATGATGTCCTAATTCGTGCAAAATGGTGACACGAATTCGTTCTCGCAGCACATTCCTGAAAAGTTTTCCCCATTCGTTTCTTGCTTCTTCAATGATTCCGCGTCGAAACAGCATGACATGATCTGGAAGAATTGGAGCACGATCTGGAAGCAAATAAGAACGCTCTTCTTTTTCTCCGATGGCGATGCCACTGTAATAGCCGCACAAATCTTCGTCGTTTTTGACGTTCAACTCTCGCATAATACGACGAGAAGGACGATCTTTGACATGAATCGGCACTTCTTCGATAAGTCGCTGAATTAGTAGAGGCAGGCGGCTAATCACCCACTCCACTTGTTTATCGAATAAGTCTCGTTGCTTTTGATTCATGTTGACTGGTGAAAAAAGATGAAACACAGAAAAACATTGGTCGCACGAGTATTCGGTTCTTTTATTTCAAAGCCGCCTCGAATTCTTTGAGCGATTTGCATTTTACTGCGGAAACTGTCAGCTCCGTCAGTCGGTCGTGGCAACTGATTTTATAGAGGTTTTTTACAACTCGCTGTGGCAATTCGCCGAATCTCGCC
>JBOFGF010000359.1:0-5322 GCA_051649005.1 Thermoguttaceae bacterium
GTCGCTGACACCATCAACTTTTTCAATTTTGGCACCAGGAAAAGTTAGAAAGTTAAAATCTTCGTTTTGAGCAACTTCCGTTTCCATTTCAGGAAACTGCGCACCTGACCAAGACTGATGTTTCAACTCAGTCTGAGCGGACAAAAACGATGTGTTCCCGAAAAAAAGGAGGGCAAATCCAATCGGCAGGAGCAATGAACACAAACAATGCGATGTGGTTTGACGAAAATTCATGATGATAAAATCGAAAAATGTGGGAAAATGTTATGTAAAATTTAATTACAATTATCGACAAGAAAAATTTTTTCCGCATAAGTATTGTTGCAAACAAATGCAGAGACCGAGAAATCAGGAGTATTCTCTCATCTTCCAAATCAATTACGGCAAGTATATCACAATGAAGATATATTTGTCAAGTTATTTTCAAAAAAATAATTTTTATAAGAAACGGTAAAAAATTATCATCCATTCAGGGTCTCAATTTTTGCCATGCAAAATTCGTGTCCATGTTTAGCTCGCTTTCGTAGAAAGCGGTTGTTTTGTTCGGCGGTGTATTTGGCGAGCCGTCGGCGTAAGTCGGCGGTTGTTAGGCGAGCCGCCAACGTAAGTCGGCGGTTGTTAGGCGAGCCGCCAACGTAAGTTGGCGGGTTTGTTAGGCGAGCCGCCGGCGTAAGTCGGCGGTTGTTTGGCGAGCCGCCAACGTAAGTTGGCGGGTTTGTTAGGCGAGCCGCCGGCGTAAGTCGGCGGTTGTTAGGCGGCGGGTGTATTTGGCGGCTCGTCAAACGTGAACGGATACAAAGCATCGTGTTCTCTCCATGTTGCATCTCGCGTCAATGCGTGATACAATGTATTCGTGCAAAGAAACAACCGATTAGAAACAACCGCTTTCTACGAAAGCGAGCGAAACAGCAATAAACAACCAAACGAAACATTATACACATTTATTTTTCTTACAAATTATGGAAAAAGTAATTATTGTCGGAAGTGGCCCCGCCAGTTGGACCGCCGCAATTTATGCCGCCCGCGCCGCACTCTCACCACTGGTGATTGAAGGACTAATGTCTCAAGAAAATCAGGAAAAAGGACGACTTCCAATGGGGCAACTTGCACTGACCACTGAAGTCGAAAATTTTCCGGGCTTTCCTCCTGGTAATTTGGCACAATACCTAAATTCCGCCATTCCCAGTGCTCGGCAAGTTTATCTTTCTCCCCGATCAGAGGAAGTCGCCGGAATCAACGGCCCCGAACTTCTTGAATTGATTCGAGCTCAGGCAACTTATTTCGGAACTCGAGTCGTTTCCGATGACATTGTAAATGTCGATCTGACAGGTCCAATTCATAAACTAATTGGTGCCTCCGGGAATGTTTATGAAACCCAAACTGTCATTATTGCAACAGGCGCAAGTGCAAATTACTTGGGACTCGAATCAGAGAATCGCTTCAAAAATCGTGGAGTGAGTGCATGTGCGGTTTGTGATGGTGCTCTTCCTCGATTTCGAAATGTCCCAGTTGCCGTGGTCGGCGGCGGCGATTCGGCAGTCGAAGAAGCGACGCATCTTTCCCACTCAGCATCGAAAGTTTTTCTCATTCACCGCCGTGATCAACTGCGTGCATCAAAACGCTCAGCCGAAAAAGCGATGACAAATCCCAAAATCGAAATGGTGTGGAATCGAATCCCACTCGAAATACTGGGAAACGAAAAATCAGGCGTGACTGGTGTGCGACTTGGAAGCACAATCGGCGAACCTGTTCGAGACATTGATGTTTCAGGGGTTTTTGTAGCAATTGGGCACACGCCAAACACGGAATTTTTGCACGGTCAACTTGCTTTGACGGCGAAGGGATTTATTGAACGCCCCATTCCATTTCGTACTAACACGACAGTTCCGGGCGTTTTTGCAGCAGGAGATGTCGCCGATGACTATTACCGACAGGCGATTTCAGCCGCAGGAACTGGTTGCATGGCCGCTCTCGATGCAGAACGCTATTTGAACCAATGACATCCAAAATTGTGCATGAACTCGAAAAAATTCGCATGAACCGGTTTTATACACAACAATGCGTTTCGAGCCGGTGTGTGAGCAGCGGCATTTATACCGCGCCGGAAACCGACGGGATTCGTTCCCGAAACCCGAGGCATTCAATGTTCCCGAAACCAGAGGCGTTCCATGTTCCTGAAACCAGAGGCATTAAATGTTCCCGAACACCAGAGGTGTTCAATTATGGTAGAAACGAATTGCCCACAAAACCACACAACTCCGTCAGGAGTTGAATTATGGTCACCGATATTGAACCCCGATCTGACGTTTTTGATGTTCGTGTTTCTATCATAATTGAATCCCGACGGAATTCAGGACTTTGAAAACGTGACTTTATTCGCGGTGTGTAGTACAATACAAGAGCACATCTAATTGTTCATTTTTCAAAAACAAAGACTCCGCAATTTACGGGTTTTTGGTTTTCAAAATTTGGCAATCGGTGGCAATCGGTGAATAAATGGATGTGCCCACAAATAAAGTGGATCAAACATCGCTTTTTGCATTTTAACTTTTACTGTTTCTTACTGATTTTATGAATCGCATTTTGGTCACAGGCGGCGCAGGTTTTCTTGGCTCGGCACTTTGCCATCGACTTGTCAGTGAAGGTCATGATGTCATCTGCGTCGATAATTTTTTCACGAGCCAAAAATCTAACATTGCTGATCTGCTCGAACTCCAAAATTTTGAGTTGATTCGTCATGACATCACCTTTCCAATTTTTTTAGAAGTGGACCAAATTTATAATTTGGCATGTCCAGCCGCACCTGGTCATTATCAGTACAATCCGATCAAGACGATGAAAACATCGCTTTCCGGTGCGATTAACATGCTCGGACTGGCAAAACGCTGTCGAGCTAAAATTTTGCAGGCTTCCACGAGTGAGGTATATGGCGATCCCGATGTACATCCACAAAGCGAGTCATACTGGGGGAATGTCAATCCGATTGGTCCCCGTTCTTGCTATGACGAAGGAAAAAGGGCCGCCGAAGCACTTTTTATGGATTATAGACGAATGCACAAAATGCCGATTCGTATTGTTCGTATTTTCAATACTTATGGTCCACAAATGCACCCATTTGATGGTCGTGTCGTCTCAAATTTTATCAGGCAGGCCATTTTAGGTCAGCCAATCACTATTTTCGGCGATGGGTCTCAAACACGATCTTTTTGCTATCGAGACGATTTGGTCGATGGCCTCATACGCATGATGAATAATGAGGAGGATTTCATTGGGCCGGTGAATCTTGGAAATCCAAATGAAATTACGATTTTACGACTTGCTGAACAAATTCGTGAAATCGTCGGAACTCATGTTGGAATGGAAGAAAAACCTCTTCCAACAGATGATCCGAAACGTAGACAGCCCGACATTTCACTGGCACGTCAAAAATTGCACTGGGAACCACGCACATCACATTCGGAGGGACTCAAAAAAACAATCGAGTGGTTTCGTAGTATCAACATAGAAGATTTTCGTCCCCCAACTCCACTCTATTAGAAATTGTATCCGTTTACGGAAATTGTGCGTTGTTTTATAAATACTGTAACAAAACCGCCTAATAAACCCGCCAACTTACGTTGGCGGCTCGCCAATAAAACTAATGAAAGGAAATTGCTTAATTGTGACTACGAAAAATACCACAACAATCATTGGAGGACGAGTTGTCGATCCATCCCAGCAGATAGATCGAATCTGCAACATTCGTATTGCAGAAGGAAAAATCGTCGAAATTGATTCCATGCCGCAAAATGATGACGAGATATTTGATGCCACGGGAAAAATCGTCGTTCCAGGCCTCGTTGACATGCACGTTCATCTCCGCGAACCCGGACGCGAAGAAGACGAAACAATAGAAACAGGAAGCTGCGCAGCAATTCATGGCGGATACACGTCAATTGCATGTTGTCCCAATACTGTTCCACCGATTGATTCACAGGCGATGGTCGAATTTATTAGGCAACAAGGAGATCGCAGCAACAACTGCAATGTTTATGTGATTTGCTGCATCAGCAAGAACCGAGATGGCAAAGAACTGGCGGAGCTTGGTCAACTTTTCGAAGCGGGCGCGGTCGCATGCAGCGATGACGGCTCTCCAGTTGAAGATGCGGAATTGATGCGTCGGGCTTTCGAGTACTGTCTCATGTTTGATAAACCACTTTTGAGCCATCCAGAAGTAACGTCACTGACAAAAGGCGCAGTCATGCACGAAGGGACAGTCTCGCTCCTTTTGGGACTTCGTGGCATGTCAGTTGCGGCGGAAGATGTGATGGTGGCACAGGACATCACACTGGCAGAAATTACTGGTGGTCGTCTTCATGTGATGCATGTTTCGACAGAGGGGGCTGTCTCAGCGATCAGACGAGCAAAATTGCGTGGTATTCGAGTGACCGCCGAAGTTACACCACATCATTTGACGCTCACGGATGAATCGCTTCGCAGTTTCGACTCGAATTTCAAGATGAGTCCGCCACTTCGTGGTATCGAACATCTTGAAGCGTGCATCGAAGGCCTGCGAGATGGCACAATTGATGCTATTGCTTCCGACCATGCTCCCCATTCACTCGAAAAAAAGATGCGGGAACTCGATCAAGCACCATTTGGTGTCATTGGACTTGAAACAACACTTTCAATTATTAGCACGAGGTTGGTGCGAACTGGCATTCTCGACTGGCCGACGGCAATAACCAAAATGGCGTGGAATCCAGCCAAAATTCTTGGAATTCCGAAAGGAACGCTCCAAATTGGTGCAGATGCTGATGTGACAATAATCGATCCAGAGTATAAATGGACGGTAAAAAGGAGCGATTTCCACTCAAAGAGTAAGAATTCACCATTCATCGACTGGAATCTTGTCGGAAAATCGATTGCCACTTATGTAGGAGGAGAGAAAAAAACTGTTTAGAGCGTTTTAACAATTGATGTACGCTGCGGTTACAAAAAGTTCCAATCCCGAATGCCGTCGGTGTGATTTGGCGGTGTATCCCGGCGAGCCGCCGGCGTAAGTCGGCGGTTGTTATACTCTACACCGTGAATAAACTGAGCTTTTCAAATTGTAATAATAGTATAATCCATTTTTTACATTTGTCAAGGATGTCGACATGTTGAAAACGAATTATACAAACCAAGATCGTGAAACTTTTGACAAATTACGTTACAGTTATCCCAACGAACGAATCATGCGACGATTCGAAATCCTATGTTTGCATGCGTGTGGAAAATTTGCTCCCGAAATCGCAAAAATCGTCAAACAACATGTACGAACCGTCCGCGATGTCATTAAAA
>JBOFGF010000360.1:0-7123 GCA_051649005.1 Thermoguttaceae bacterium
GTCGTACTCGACCGTATTGACGGTATTGAGCGTTAAACTCATCCTATATTGAGCAATCTCACCTCTTTTGGACCGTCAATACGCTGCGCTCCTTTCCGGCTTTTGTTGTGAAATCCCATGCCAAACCATTTTCGTGAAAACTTGTTACCGGACTGACCGCCCAAACGGGATGCGTCCTTTGTGCTTTTGATTTTTTTCAAAAAAATGAGACACTTAAATAATCATGCCGTTTAACATTGCAACCGAAACTGGAAGCCTAATCGAACAAAAAGTCGATGCCATTGTGATTGATTGGATGCCGAATTTTTTCGCTCCCTTCAGGTTTTTTCAATCCAAGCAAATGCAGCTGATTCGTAAGTGCGCCGGAAGAGAAGTAACCCGTGAACTTGTCGAGCATTGGCCGCTTCTCAACAAGGCAGCATGTACTGGAGCGGGCAATCTCCCGTTTCGAGGAATTATTCATGTTGATTCTTCCGGTTTCATTAGTTTTTTGGCAACTGAAACTTCCATTCGTTCGGCGGTTCGTTCCGCGCTGCATACGGCATCGGAGAAAGGCTATAAAACCATTGCTTTTCCACTGCTCGGCGAAGGAATACGCCTTTGTTCCGAAATAAGGGTGTTTGAGATTATGCGAGACGAAATACGACAATCACACTTCTGGGGCGATGCGGTCATTCTTGTTTCCTCTGCTTTGAAAGATGCTCTGGATCACCCAAAAACGGACGAAAGAAAATCAATTTCCATTTATTATCGAAATGGAGTGCTTTTCTTTGTTCCCGATGCTGATGGAGGATTTTGCAAGACCGAAGATTTTTCAAAACGAATTCAAATCGATGACAATGCGAGCGATCAGGAAAAAGGGGAGACGTTTTGGAAAACGGTGAATATTGCCGGTGAAAAAATCCCGTACCACGATTGGCGAGATGGACCGCGACCGGAAACGACAGCTTTTTTGAAAGAAACCAATATCAAAACATGGGCGACTTTTACCAAACATGCGTTGAACTTGAGTGCGACATGGAATAAGACGAAAAAAAAGTTGCTTTTTTTATCGCTGAAGTACAAACATGGAGGATATTACGCAACAAAGGATGATCCGCACTTCGAGATTCCCGATAGCTCAACAGCGGAAGTGATCGGTAAAACAATTGACACCGCATTGCATCACTGCGTGGGACAAGGCGGAAGAAAAAAAGGGGACATCGTGCCGAAAAATGAGTCGTCCGAAGAATCGGCATGTAATGCGATTAACTTCGGCTACAAAACATGTTGGCTTGCTATCAAAAACGGGGACATGAAAGAAGTTGCCATCGCATTAGGGATAAAAAAAACGCATGAAGTTGACTGGGAGATGGGGATTGACGAATCTTACCAGAATTCCGTGTTCATTACGCCGCCGATTGGCGAGTGGATTCTTGTCGCGGGGAGCCAATTGTCGGACTCTGAAATGGAGTTGTTGAGCCAGAAATTTGGTGAAGTGCAGTCTTTCGGGACGCATCGCGGTTCGAATGTTTATTTCTGGAGCAGAGCTATCGACGGAAAAATTGTGCGTTTCTTTTCAGTTTCGGACGATGGTGTGGAAGAACGGGGAATACCGACACCAATAGAACAGAGTTTGATTGACTTTGCGGATGAGGATTTTTCCGTGAACATTGATGAGGATATGGTCATGCGAATTGCTGGCGACTGGAGTGTCGATCCGATGGAGTTGGAATCGCGGGAAGGGATTGCTCCGTCGGGGCTGTCGAATCGACATGAAAAGATCGGACACAAATCGTGAGAAACAGCTTTGTCAAAACCCAACGACAGAGCACGAAGCGTCAGCGAGTGTTTTCCGGTTCACGCCGTTGTTTCAGGCGGATAATTTGATAGAATGAACTTTTCGCTCAAAGGTATGCGAAAAAAATGTTTTCGCTCTTGTTGAGCCTCTGTGTACAACTTATACCACCAAAGCATTTTATGAATATCCCAAGTAATCCAAACATCGAAAACTTGCAGGAAGAAACGCCACAACAAAAGAAGGACACCAAGTCCGGCAGCTGTTCCTCGACGTTTGGCGGCTGTTGTGGATGCGGCTGTTTGTTTTTGCTTCTTTTCGGACTCGGTGGACCGGCACCGCTGATTCCGTTCTTCTTTCCGGCTCTCTTTACGTCATCGGGAGAACATTTGCCGACTGCGAAGCAATTTTCGCCGGAAGCGACGAATTATTCATTTTATCATACATTTATGCACCGAATACGGGAGTTCGATATTTCCGAAGAGGCGTTCTTAAAGATGTGTGAAAAAGCCGAGTACACACCTGTCGCCATTGAAACACTCCCTGACTTGCCTCACATTGATCATTCCAGTCAAGATCGTAACCGCATCAATTATAAACGCGAAGTTCCTCTAAACATCGTGCGCTATGTATATCACAAAGACGAACATAAAAACGGCTGTTCGCCGTGGAATTCCGCAGAATGTCGTATTGATCCGAGCGGCAAAACGGATGCCAGTTGTTTCCACCGTGTTTCCAAAGGATATTATTTCGAACATCGTCTCAGCAATGGCGGCGGTCTCTATATGCTTTATGATTCGGAAAATGGGCGATGTTACATGCAATGGAATCATCATTAAGACAGCAAAGAAAGCCTTGTCTCAGATTGTCGTCGAGGAAGTATCGTAACGAACAAAGAAGCGGTGGATTGCCGTAAGTTCCCTGCTGGTGCAATCCTTTTTGCAATCTCGATGCAAGGTGTGCGCTTTCCCCAAAAAAGGTATAATGGCTCATGCCCCGTCACTTTTTGACCGTGATGGGACTCTATATTCGGTGAAGAAAACACCGGCTTCTACGAAGAAGCGGTTAGAGCATTTCAAAAATTAGTTTACGCATTAGGTTTTGTGGCGAATATATTTTTACTCGTTTATTCGCCTCCTCAACCTCGCAAGTTTCGGGTTTTGCCGAAATGGACAAAATAAAAGCCGGAAAGGAGCGACCAACGGGAGCGTATTGACGGTTAAAAACACGAAATACCGTCAATACGGTTGCCAATTGTAAACAATCGTCAACCTCCTTTCCGGCTGCTATGAAAATTGTATTTCGACCCGTTTTCAAGAAACTTGTTAGCGGTCTGCCTTTAGAGGTTCCGTTATGGTCAAACAACGCAATCCCGACGGGATTGAGAATTGGAATTTTTTGTAACTGTAGCGTAAAATAATTTTTGAAACGCATTAAATGCCTTAACTCGATACATCTGGTCTAATACCTATGTCCGTACTCATCGAATCCATGCAAAAAGCACAAAACGACTACGGGTGAGCGGAAATCCCTGTTAAAAATTGGTCGTATCGTTATCGACTAATCCGAGTGCTTGTAAAAATTCTGATTCGTTCCACAAAATTATCGGAATGCCTTTCTTGATATATTCAATTGCTTTGCGATGCTTTCCTGTCAATTCTGATTCGTTGCAGTTCATTTTGTCGGTTCCACCGATTACGACATAATTGGTTTGTCTTGTTACGTTTTCTTTCACAATCGCTCCAAGTTCGCGCATGACCTCTTCTGCTTGATAGCGGTTGACGCGATCAAGGCATCCAGTAAAGACGAAATGAGTATTGTCGAAACGGAAGCGCGGTGGAGTATTTCGCAAATCAAATTGGTACTCTCTAGAGCTTGACGTTTCAAGCTGGCGTAAATAGTCGTTGTATCCACTTTTGCGATTGTTCTCCTGTTTGATTGTTTGCTCAATTTTTTGATCGTCTGGTTTAAGTGCTTTTTTCAGTGTACAATCTGTATTGCGAAACATTCGCAATACCAAATTCGCGCAAGCACTCGCATCTGACAATGCGTTGTGGTGATTAAGTTCTATATCGAAAAACGATGCTACCGTGTGGAGCTTGTGATTTTTCAATCTTGGTAAAAACTCTTTGGCCAACTCTACCGAACAAAACACAGCGTGACATGGTAGAGTGTCACCAAGATTATAGTACGACATACACGCTTGCAAAACAGCAATGTCAAATTTCGCATTGTGTGCAACGACAATCTGATCTTGCAGCAACGGCAATAGCCAGTCGTACCAGTGTTCCTGAAATGACTTTTCGTGTTCGACGTGGTGGCGTTGTATGCCATGTATAGCAATGTTGACTCCGCTAAATTTTAATTCTGGCGGTCGAATCAGTACATATTTTTCAGACTCTATCTCGCCATTGCGGACTACTGACACTCCGATTGCACACGCGCTGTGCTTGTCATTGTTTGCTGTTTCAAAATCTATTGCGACGAAATTGTGCATTTGTAACTCCCGTAGTACACGCTTTTATAGCCCGTATTTCGCAAAAATTCCATTCTGGAAAACAAGATTCTTTCTTCCAATGCCTCGTCAGACCGGTCGTCGTTGTCAAATAAACTTTTCTGGTCCGCTTCTTTTGAAGATTCAAGAATGACTTTTGTAATCCGATTGACATCATCAATCACTGGCGAGGTTTGATGAACAGAAAGCAAAAAATAGTCAGCGATTCTGTCCCATTCGATAAGATGGGTTTCAAAAACAGGCTTAGAAACTGTGTGCGGCTGTGGAATAGTTGATTCTTTAACCCATTTTTGGATTACTGTTTCTTTTGGTTCAAATGAATAAAACAATAATTTCAAAAAATCCGTAAATTTATTGCGAATAAAGTCTGAATCAGTTTTCCAATCCTGCAAAACAATCGCTGAAACAAAGAACTGTTTTGCTGTTGCTTTCCAGAATTCAGCTGACTCATAATCTCGACACATCCAGTGGAGTATTGTGTCGGTGTCATTGAATACTGAGTCCATTGCCTCGTCCTTTCATGTAATAATTGTGCTATTCTAGTGGTTGCAACATCATCGCAATTTCATATAAAAACTTCCAAAGTTGCAACATAGAATCATCTCATTAAAAGAAGTGTCTCATTTTTTCGAAAAAAAAATCAAGAGGACTTAAGAAATTTGTCAAAGCGTTCACGGACATTGAGCGTAGTCGGTTGAAAAATGGCGAAACACGAGAAGAATCAGTCGTCGACTAAGAGCAACTGGGGAGCAAGGCCATGAAGAAATGGCGGACGATGCTGTTCCTGCCGCTTCACAACCGTTTCCGAGAAGCTGGAAAATCATTCTTGCCACCATTTTTGTTCTGATTATTATATCTGAGTGCTGCGTCTGCTTTGTCTATTTGTGAGAATGAAAAAAAATATCCACCCATATTGAATAAAGCACGTTATTCAATATAATCAAAATTGTTGGTGGTGGATACATAAATAGAGTGATAAAATTCCTCCTTTTTTATGGATCAATCGAGTTGGACGGTCTGACTTGACATCGCACAACAATTTTTACCACAGTAGAAGGAGAAAAAAATGAAACGATTTAGTTTTGTGATGGCAACATTGATTATTGGTGGTGCGACTCTCGTTTGTCCGCGAATTGTTTCCGCAGATGGCACGCCTAAAATGAATGAGTCGAACAAAGAAGCCGCCGCCGTTCCTGCATCGCACGCAGCCGCAAATTCAAGCGCAAATCCGACGGCGCACGCAGCTGCAAATTCAAGCGCAAATCCGACGGCGAATAACACGGACATGTATTGGATCGGAGTGAGTGTCGTCCCAATTCCAGACCTTTTACTTGGTCAATTTTGTGACGATCCCAAAAATTGCGAAGGTCTCTTGGTCATTGATTCAGTGATTGCCGATGCACCAGCGGCCAAAGCAGGTGTCGAACCTGGTGATGTTGTCCTCAAAATGGGGGATAAAAAAGTGACAAATCTTCATGAATTGGTGAAAGCGGTTTCGGAAGTGAAAAATCAATCATCTCCAATGACCGTTGTTCGTCGAGGTGCGAAAAAAGAATTGACGGTGACACCAGAAAAACGTCCGCATGAAATGGAAGCAAAGATGAACACCGGAATGATTATGCCCGGTCACATGATTCAGGCACAACAGCTGAATTCAGCTCATACGGTGCCAATGCAACATCAAGTGATGCGAATGTCGCCGGATATTCATATTTCACATCCGGCAAATCAGCAAACGCTGATGCGCAATATGGAAGGAATGTTCCGACAAATGCAGGGTGGAACGGATGGTGTGGATTCCACAACTATCGCCACAGAAAGCGAAACACTGCCAAGTGGGGACGCGATGAGTATCCAAGTTTCGTCTCACACCGATCAGGATGGCAAAACGATGATTCATGTAACTAAAATGACACGAATCGGAAATTCTGTCGAAAAAAAGACATATCAGGCAGACAAAATCGAAAATCTTCCTGCTGAAATTCGGCCAGATGTCGAAGCCTTCTTTGGCAAATAAAAATATGTGAATATCTGTACATCTCTATTTTCTAATGGGAATGTGGGCATGATGCCTGCGTTCCCTGTGTTTTGTATTTCATGCGGACATGATGCCGACGCTTGAATCAACAAATAGAATGTCCTGATGTGAGGAACCGCTTGCAATATCCGTTAGCATTTTAATGTGATTTCACCCAGGGACTGCCGAATGGTAGAATAAAAAACGAAGAATCCCGTCCCCGAATGCCGTCGGCATTCAATAATGGTAGCCCCGTGTGAGGCACCGTATCTAATTATACTGGCGCCGAAACACGGGGGAACGTGTCGCAAAAAAGCACAACAATCCCGTCGGGATTGAATTATGGTAGCAACACGAACATCAAAAACGTCAGAACCCCGACGGTGTTCTTGTTTTTTGTTACGTTTTTTGCCAGCAAACCCGCCAACTTACGTTGGCGGCTCGCCAAAACAAGCCGACGGCGTTCGGGAACGGGATTTTTCATTTCTTCTTCTACCATTCTGAAGTCCATTGGATGGTTGCTCCGCCGTTGCGCTTTTATTTTCGTAACTCGTGTGAGTTGATTGCACGGGGCAAAAAGTTTAAGGTGGCAATGGTGGCATCGATGCGAAAATTAGTAACAATAAGCAATCTTCTCCTCAGAACGACTTTTACAGATCAAAACGAAGGTCTTGCGAGCAGGGCGTGCGCGCCATTTTAGGGGGCTTGCGCATTTTGGGCGATGAAGTAGAATCTCTGTTTTGAACTTTTGATGCCGTTCAGACCGTCGCAACTTTTACAAACAGATGATTCATGACAAAAAAATTCATTCACC
>JBOFGF010000361.1:0-15586 GCA_051649005.1 Thermoguttaceae bacterium
CAGAAGGGAGCGTATTGACGGTTTGCACAACAGCTCAGACCGTCATTATGGCATCGTGTGGTATACACTCGCCGCCTTCATTTCGGCTGCTATGAAAATTTTATTTCGACCCAAAATCACAAAACTTTTTACTGGTCTGCCACGTCCTCCGAGTTCCCTCCTAAAAATGAGGTGAATTATTTGAGAGTTTTAATTTTTTACTGTTTCTAAACGAATTTCCTAGAAACCGCCGGTTTTATCAAACAAAAACAATAATTGTAATCGTTCATATAAAAGAGAATCGTATTTGCAACTTGTAATTCGCCTCTCACAACTCGCCTCTCACAACTAATACACAATTCCTATTATGGCAAAAGCAATTGAAGCACTCGGAATGATCGAAACGAAAGGTTTTATTCCACTTGTCGAAGCGACGGATGCGATGGTAAAAGCCGCAAATGTCGAATATCTCGGATGGGACAATGTTGGAAGCGGTCTGGTCACTGTTTTTGTAACAGGAGATGTTGCCGCCGTCAAAGCAGCCACTGATGCCGGAGCCGCCGCAGCTGGTCGAATCGGCGAAGTCATCAGTGTGCAAGTGATTCCACGTCCACATCCCGACATCATCAAAGTTTTGCCTGCTTCGCTCAAAAAAGCGGCAACTAATAACTAAGAAACAGTAAAATAATAATTTGGGCAAAATGGGGCCATGTTCGCGGCCCAAACCACCCCGCCCTCCGGGCATCCATCCTTCAAAAGAAGGGTGTTATTTGAAGGTTTCAATTTTTTACTGTTTCTAATAACTCGCCACTCACAACTAACAACTCAAAAAACCATGCAAGACGCAATTGGATTAGTCGAAACAAAAGGCCTCGTCGCCCTGATTGAAGCGACAGATGCGATGGCAAAAGCCGCAAATGTACAAATTGTCAAACGTGTCCAAATCGGAGGCGGACTCGTAACAACAGTTGTTCGCGGCGATGTCGGCAGTGTGCGTGCTGCGGTCGAAGCAGGAGCCGGAGCTGCACAAAGTATTGGTGAACTTGTCGCACAGCATGTCATTGCACGCCCCGCAGAAGGACTCGTCGCCGCATATTTGTCATAACAAAAATGTAACAAAAAATTCCTTTCGCTTCTCACAACACGCCTCGTTTTGCCTCAATGAATTTGCCCCAATGAAAATTCTCGTTGCCAATCTCGGTTCGACCAGTTTCAAGTATTCGTTATTTGATATGAATGACGAATCGCTGCTGGCTCGTGGGCGGGTGGAACGAATCGGAGATGCGATGTCGCTGTGTTCTGTGAACATTTCAGGAATCATGCAAGAAAAGTCGGCACATGTTCCTGATCATGCAGTGGCTGTGCGGGAATGTTTGGCTCAATTGACCGATCCTGAATCAGGATGTTTACAAAGTGTGTCCGAAGTCGCCGCCATCGGTTTTAAGGCGGTCCATGCGGCGGGGATTTCTGGTGTCAAACGAGTTGATGCCGATCTGCTCGATGCGATGGAAGAAATCAACGACATGATGCCCGCTCATAATCCGCCATACATCCGTGCAATGAGAATTTTGGCCGAAAAACTTCCTGAAATTCCATTGATTGCAGCATTTGAAACAGAATTTCATCAAACGATTCCTAATCGAAACAGATATTATGGTGTTCCTTTTGAATGGTCTCAGAAATTTGATGTACAAAAATGGGGATTTCACGGAGCATCGCATCAATATATTGCCGAGAGAACATCAGAAATTCTGAAACAAAAAAACCTGCGAATCATTTCGATGCACCTCGGAGGTTCTAGTTCACTCTGTGCGATTCGAGATGGAAAAAGTGTTGCTGCAAGTATGGGAACGAGTGCGCAGACTGGTTTGTTCCACAATAATAGATGTGGCGATTTTGATCCATTTGTCATTCCTTATTTGATACGAAAAACAGGAATTTCTCACGAAGGAATTCTTCAAATACTTGCAACGAAAAGCGGATTACTCGGTCTGAGCGGAGTCAGTGCCGATCTGCGAGACGTGATTCAATCTGCTTCCGCTGGAAACGAACGCGCACAAATTGCCATCGACGCGCTGATCGGAGAAATTCGACGTTATTTGGGTTCGTATCTCGTGGAATTAGGCGGAGCTGATGTCTTAGTCTTCACTGGCGGAATTGGAGAGCATCAAAAAATGATCCGCGAAAAAGTGTGTGAAAATCTTGAATCACTCGGAATCATTTTTGATACACAAAAAAACGAAAAAGCTAATGGCGACGAAGAATCAATTCACGCAGCCGAAAGCAAAACGCAAATTTGGATTATTCCCACCAATGAAGAAATTATTGTAGCAAGAAGAGTTGTCAGAGAAAAGAGGTGAGAGGCGAGTTTCCATCGCCACTCGCCACTCGCCACTCGTCCATCGTCCATCGTCCATCGTCCATCACCTCACATGTTTATTGCAAAAATTGTTGGTGTACTCGTTTCAACGCAAAAAGTCGATTCGATGACTGGGCAGAAACTGCTCGTCATTGAACCATTTCGACTTGATGAATCGCGCACAACAATGCAAACGACTGGTCGCAGTCTCGTCGCAGTTGACACTGTCGGGGCAGGTGAAAATGAGTTCGTTCTCGTCGTACAAGGTTCCAGCGCGAGAATGACACCAGAAACAAAACCACTCCCCGTTGATGCCACTATTATTGGAATTGTCGATTCTGTAACAGTTGAAAAAAAGAAGGTTATTTTGGAAAAAAGTGGCGAGTAGTAAGTAGTTGGAGTCGCAAAGTGGCATGGATTTTGCCAAAATCAAACAATTATATTAGTTACAACAAATACTGAGCCGACTCACCTGCAACTCGTTACTTACAACATAACAACTCGCCTCTTATACTTGCCACAAATCATTCGCCACTCTCATTTAACAAAACAAAAACCATGGAAGGTTTATCAGAGCCGATTATTCGTAATATCGTCGAAGAAGTTATTCATCGAATAGGAAAGCTGGGTGCGCCGCATTTTGCGATTTCATCTTGTAATCGTTCCTTTCGCGGATTTCACGGTCTTTTTTCAGACCCACATGATGCGGTTTCTGCTTCTCGTGTCGCATTTGAGGAATTGCAGCACAAAACAATCGCAGAACGAAAAGCGATTGTGTCGATCATTCGCCGGATTGTTATTGAACAAAGTGTCGAACTTGGCACACTCGAATTTAATGAAACGAAAATAGGTCGGCTTGAACACAAAATTGATAAACTTGTCGGTCTTGGAAAAAATGCGCCGGGAGTCGAATTTCTGAAAAGCGAAGTTTTTAGTGGAGATCATGGACTGACTGTGATCGAATTTTCGCCATTCGGAGTCATTGGAGCAGTTTCTCCTGTTACACATTCACTTCCAACTATCGCTAATAATGCGATAAATATGATCTCGTCAGGAAATACAGTTGTTGTTAATCCGCATCCAAGTGGCAAACGCATTGCCGCAGAAGGAGTCAGACGATTTAACGAAACGATTTTACGAGAACATGGAATCGACAACTTGATTTGCGTCATTGTCGAACCAACAATGGAGACGGCTGATGTGATTTTCAAACACCCAGACGTGAATCTTCTTATTGTAACAGGAGGCCCCGGAGTCGCCAAAGCAGCCATGTCCCAGTCAAAACGTGCCATAGTTGCAGGGCCTGGAAACCCACCTGTTTTAGTCGATGAGACAGCAAATTTAGACCGCGCAGCTAAATGTATTATCGCTGGTGCGAGTTACGATAATAATCTTTTATGTCTCGGAGAAAAAGAAATTTTTGTCGTTGATTCTGTTTTTGAACCGATGATGAAAGCAATGGATCGGGCCGGAGCCGTTCGTTTGAATGCCGCAGAAGTCGATGCACTGACACGAAAAGCCATTGTTTCTGTCGGAGATGGAGAAAAAAAACACGATGTTCCTTGCCGCGATTTTTTGGGGAAAGATGCCTCTGTTCTTGCAACAGGAATTGGCAAATCAATTCCAAAAGAAGTCGAAGTGCTTTTCGGCGAAACTGACGAATCAAACCCATTTGTTCCAGTAGAACAGATGATGCCATTTCTTCCTTTTGTACGAGTCAGAAATGCAGATGAAGGAATTGCCCTGTCCAAAAAATACGAACATGGTTTTCGGCACACGGCGATTATTCATTCAAATAATGTTGTGAATATGACGAAAATGGGGAAATCGCTCGACACGACGATATTCGTCAAAAATGGCCCAAGTTTTGCTGGAAATGGCGGAGGAGGAGAGGGATACTCTTCATTTTCGATTGCCGGACCAACGGGAGAAGGAATCACGACTCCACTGACATTTACGCGACAACGTCGATGCGCACTTATTGATAGTTTGCATATTTTGGGGAGATAGTTGTCGGAGGCGAGAGATGAGTGGCGAATTAATTTCAGTTTCTACTGAACTGCCAAATAACAAATAAAAACAACAGAGAACAAATAAATCGGCTTTGTAACTTTTATTCCACCATTCGCCATTCGCCATTCGCCACTCGAAACTTTCCTCTCATGTTACACAAAAAATGTTACACGGAAAAATTATTGGAACAGCAACATCGACGATCAAACATCCGACATTGACCGGATGCAAATTGCTCATTGTTCGCACGGATTCGGAGCCTGTTTTAGCCATCGACACACTCGGCAGTGGAATCGGAGATGATGTTCTGATTAGCAGTGATGGCAGTGCCGCCGCCGAAATGGTCGGAACAAAAGCGACTCCTGTGAGATGGTTTGTGATGGGAAATGTGGAAGGAAAGTAGCAAGTTGTAAGAAGTAAGTTGTAAGTAGAAAGTAGCAAGTTGTGAGTTGTGAGCGCGGCTTCTGGCCGAAATGAAAAAATAATACCCGAAACGGAAATCGTTTTTTTGATTTGTATTTGGCACCAGTCGTGGTCGTGGAAGTTTAGTCCGCTTTCGCAAAAAGCGGGTGTTTCACAAACACCGTAAAAAACGGTGCTTAAAAAGGAAGAGTGTTGTTGGTGTGTGCATCCGTTTCTACAAATCAATGACACCAAATGAAGTCGATGATTTGTGGATTTGACTCCGGCGGTGTGTAAACAAAATATCGTATCAATAACAAAAAATTTGGTAATAAAACATTTGCCCCAAAGCCGATGGAAAAAATTCCACTCGAAACTCGAAATTCTAAACTCATATGTTCTCTGTTGATGATATTGTTTCGCAAATTCTTACCGACTTGAATGGCGGGGCGAGAAAAGTATGTCCTGTTACTGTTACTAATAATGACAATAATACTAAAAAAAACAAAAATGAAATAACATTACTTGAAAAGACACAGTTAAGTGGAGAGTTAGATGGTCATTTTATTGCAAATCGCGTCATTTCGCTTTCAGACATTCAGGAACGAATGGGACGTGCAACACATCTATTCATTTCTCCAAAGGCAATTTTAACACCATCTGCAAGAGATGAAATCAGACGCAAAAACATTTCAGTTGCTGTTCGGATTCCGACAACTGAGACGAAAACGACGTGGTTTGCCGTCCATGAACCGGCGACTTTTTCGGAACAAATACTGAAGCAATTTACAAAAAAAATCAATTGCGAAAACAAGAAACCTGTCATTTATTCGACACTTGAACAGCTTTTTGATGCAGCTGTAACACAAACTCACATTGGCACAAAATCGCTGATAACATTGACACACCAAGTTGCAAAAGCTGCACAAATGGGAAACCAGAATAAATCAATCCGCGCTATTTTGGGGTTCGATGCGATGTTCGTCGCCGAAGATGCCAGAGAAATCAATGCAAATATGCTCATTATTCATCCAAAAAGACAAAGCGAAACAAAAATTGTCGAAATAATACAAGAATTTATTGAACGATAATTTTATTCCGTTTCCAGATAAAACGGTTTTGGGAGAGAAAACATGCGACTTGGAAAAGTGATCGGACAAGTGACACTGGCACGATGCCACGAATCAATTCGGGCTTCGCAGTGGAAAATCGTTGTTCCACTTTCTGAAACAGATTTGTGGGAAGGAAACCAACCAAGTGCAGAAGAAGTGATTGTTTATGACGAATTGTCCGTCGGAAATCATGAAATAGTGGCTTTTAGTGAAGGTGTCGAAGCGGCAATGCCTTTTTATCCGAATGTCAAACCGATTGATGCGTATTGTGCGGCAATCATAGATTCGATTTCAAATGGAAAAACATAAATACACATTACTTCCTTTGAAATGAGGAGAGTTAATTCGGTTTTTTTGTATCGGATTTCAATTTTTTGTATCAAATTTTATTTTTTGCTTTCAATTTGGAGAATTCAAATGAACATGCATCAGCTCAAAGAAGAGATATGTGATATTGGGCGTCGTATTTATGCAAAAGGATTTGCGGCGGCCAATGACGGAAATATTTCATACAGATTCGATGAAAATCGTGTTGTCTGCACTCCGACGCAAATTTGTAAAGGTTTTATGAAGCCAGACGATCTTTGTGTCGTGGATATGTCTGGCAATCAAATTTCCGGCCATCGCAAACGAACGAGTGAAATTATGTTACATTTAACAATTATGAAACAGCGGAGCGACGTGTTGTCTGTCGTTCATTGTCATCCGCCGCACGCAACTGCTTTTGGTATTGCACGAGAAGCAATTCCACAGTGCGTTTTGCCCGAAGTCGATATTTACATGGGAGATGTTCCAATAGCAAAATATGCCATTCCAGGCGGACAGGAATTTGCTGACACGATTTTGTCATTTATCAAGAAAAGTGATATTATCGTACAAGCGAATCATGGCACGGTCAGTGTTGGTCCAACTGTTGAACGTGCTTATTGGCTCACTGAATTGCTCGATGCGTATTGCCGCATCTTGCTGATTTCGCGTGATTTGGGAAAAGTCGAATACTTCAATAAACAAGAGGCCGAAGAATTATTGACACTGAAACAACAGTGGGGATTCAAAGACCCACGCGCTGACTTGGCAAACTGCGAATTGTGTGCAAATGACGTTTTCCGCGAAAGCTGGAAAGAGACGGGAGTCGGACATCGTGCATTTACTCCGCCGACATTCAAACGCGGTGATGAATCTCCGATGCCTTCAAATTCTGCGGCAAGTTGTTCATCGCCTGCTTTTTCATGTGGATGCAAGTCGGAATCCTCGAATGTGTCTGACAATAAGTCGAGTCATGTTTCCAACAATGTCCCCAGTGCAATGGAACAAGAGCAAATTATTCAAGCGATCACTGACCGCGTTTTGCAGGCAATGCGACGAGCAGGATAATTTTTGTTGTTATCGCACAAAAACCAGAGGGCATTGTAATCACATTTGTCCTCTGCTATTTTGGAATATGAAATCATGGTTTTTATTGAAAGTTTAACTAATCCGAGAGTGAAAGAAGTTGTCAAGTTACGAGAAGGTAAACATCGACGACATTCTCGAATCTGCGTGATTGATGGCCTCCGTGAAATCGAGCGGGCCAGACTTTCTGGAATAGTTCTGCGAGATGTTTTCATCGCACAATCACGAAACGATTTAGTTGAATTTGTAACAAAAAACTTCGATCTGAATCAATCTCCACGAATTTCAATTTACTCCGTTTCTGAAAAGTGTTTCCAAAAAATGGCGTTTGGAGATCGAAATGAAGGCATTCTCGCCATCGCTGAAATTCCCAATCGTTCATTTTCAGCGTTTGAAACGATGCTGTCAGAAAAATCGGCTCCGCTTCTTGCCGTTCTCGAACGAATCGAAAAACCTGGAAATATTGGCGCAATTTTTCGGAGCGCAGATGGAGCTGGAATTGACGGCATTTTGCTTATCGATTCACTGTGCGACCAGTTCAATCCAAATGCGATTAGAAGTAGTATTGGAACAGTATTTCGACTTCCGACATTGGAAATACCGACTTCCGGCATTGTTATTTCTAGTGAATCAAATATGGATTCGGAAAATGCTCGTTCGGACACAGATTTTCACTCTCTTGTTTCTAAATCGGAAATAATTAACTGGCTCATGAAACAGGGAATTCAATTAGCGGTGGCACGATGTGATGCGGCCATTTCTTATGTGAATTACGATTTCAGGCAGCCGACTGCAATTGTACTTGGAAATGAAGCATCGGGGCTTTCCGATTCGTGGCAGGGCGACAATGTTTTTTCGATTTCGCTCCCGATGTGTGGAATCGCTGACAGTTTGAATGTTTCAAATGCCGCCGCCATTCTTTTTTACGAAGCCCGAAGACAACGCAGTGAAATATCGAACGTCTGAGACAGTGAAAAATTAAAACCAGCGAAAATAAATTCAAACCAGCAAACAACTCCCATCTTTTCAGAGGAGTGGTGACACGATCAGGACGAGATGATTCGGACGCATCTGAAAACGCGAATCCATCATTGTTCCGCCGTGTTTTATTATTTTTCTCTCGGAACATTGTAAATACTGGGAGCTTTTCCTTCCGGTTAAATCTGTCCAACACTTTGTATAATAATTTAATCTTGCATTTTTTCTGACATTATATTACTATTATGCGGTTTTATGTGGTTTATTTGCGTGGTTTATGTCGGAGCAGTGATATATTAGTATTCAAATTATTTCCATGTAAGAAAAACACTGTTTTATGTGAGCAAAACACTGTTTTGTCATCCGTGATTCGTTAAATTTTACAACAAAAGGCATCCCAAATGTGTGGTATAATCGGATATATTGGCGAAGAAAATGCGGTTCCAATCATTCTCGAAGGATTAAAAAAACTTGAATATCGAGGATATGACTCTGCTGGAATCGCCGTTTTCGGCCCAAATGGTTTTGATGTCGCCAAACAAAAAGGGCGATTAACTGTGCTTGAAACCATGTTGGAAAAATTTCCTATCAAAGGAAATATGGCCATTGGACACACGCGCTGGGCCACTCATGGTGAACCATCTGGTGTCAATTCTCATCCGCATCTTGGAAGCAAGAACAAAATTGCCATCGTTCATAATGGAATCATCGAAAATTATAAACAGCTGAAACATCGTTTAGAACAGAAAGGTATTGTTTTTGTCTCAGAAACAGACAGCGAAGTCATCGCACAACTCGCAGAGTTTTACTATGATGGCAATATGGTCGATACAATTATCAAAGTAACCAATGCACTGGAAGGTTCTTACGCACTTGGGATGATGTCCCTCGACGAACCAGATAAACTATTCGCAGTAAAAAAAGATAATCCACTTATTATCGGAGTTTCAGCAAACGGTAATTTTTTAGCATCCGATATTCCGGCAATTTTGAAACACACATCTGACGTGTATTACATGAGCGACAGAGAAATCGTCGTTCTGCAAAAAGATCGTGTTCAGTTTTTCAATAACGACAAAGAACCGATTGATAAAACGCTGGAAACTGTTAAATGGAGTCTTGATAGTGCTGAAAAGGATGGATATCCCCATTTCATGCTAAAAGAAATCATGGAACAGCCAAAAGTATTGCTCGATACAATTCAGTCGACACAGGCAGGCGGCGGAAACGAACCAGTTTTTGATACTATTGATATTTCACGTTTTAATAAAATAGTCATCACTGCATGTGGTTCGGCATACAATGCAGGCGTTGTTGCTCGATATGTGTTTGAACGAATGTGTCGAATATCTGTCGAAGTGGAACTTGCGAGTGAATTTCGTTACAAAGACCCAATTATTGATACAAATACGTTGGTCATATTGGTAAGTCAGTCGGGTGAAACCGCTGATACAATTGCAGCGATGCGAGAGGCGAAAAACAAAGGGGCCACCACATTGTCGATAGTAAATGTAATAGGAAGTACCATCGCCAAAGAAACAGATTACACGATTTATACTGTTGCTGGCCCGGAAATTGCCGTGGCAACGACGAAGGCATTTTCAGCGCAACTCGTGTTATTGTATATTTTGGCAATCCGATTTGCTAAAAAACTCGGCAAAATAACCGAAAATAGTGAACGAAAATTACTAGCAGAAATTACAAATCTTCCCAATTTGGTCACTCTGCTGCTTAAACAAATAGATTCAGTACAAAAATATGCAGCTACTTGTGTCATTTATAAAAGTATTTTTTTCATTGGCAGAAATATCGACTATGCAATTGCACTCGAAGGCTCATTAAAGTTGAAAGAAATTTCTTATATTCACTCCGAATCGTATGCCGGCGGTGAATTGAAACATGGCACGATTTCTCTTATTGAAGAAGACACATTGGTCGTCGCCATTTCTTGTTGCGAAAAGCTCGGTGTCAAAATTCTTAGCAATGTCGAACAAGTGGTAAGTCGTGGGGCGAAAGTGTTATTGATTGGGAACTGCAATCAAATGCAGTCGAACGAAAAAGTGTCTGTGATTTCGTTGCCAGCTGTCAACGAATTGTTTTCGCCGACATTATCGGTAATTATTTTGCAACTTTTCAGTTATTACGTTGCTGCGAATAAAGGATTGGACATCGACAAACCCAGAAATTTGGCAAAAAGCGTGACTGTTGAATAGAAAGCCACCAGAAGACAAAGGAACTGTAAAAAAAATAACAGTATCCGTTCATGGTTTTAGTTTTTTTACTGTTTATTACGAAATTTATTGAGATTTTAATTATGTCTGATTCCATTTTTATTGTTCTTGCAGAAGGTTTTGAAGAAATTGAAGCAATCGCGCCAATTGACGTTTTGCGTCGTGCGGGACTCGAAGTAACAGTAATTGGTTTGTCGAGTCGTGTTGTTACTGGCGCACATGGCATCTCCATTCAAACAGATGTTGTTTGGGAGGAAGTTGCCGCATCAACTCCACATGTTCTTGTATTTCCAGGTGGACTTCCAGGTGCCAGCAATCTCGGCAAACACATCGGTCTCAAAGAAATGGCGATCCGAGTTGCCGCAGCAGAAAATGGTATTTTGGCGGCGATTTGTGCATCGCCCGCTTTCACTTTGGCTTCTTGGGGACTTCTTTCGGGGCGAACAGCGACATGTTTTCCAGGCTGTGAGACGCAGTTTTTGAACGACGTGACTTATAAAAACGAATCGGTCATCGTCGATGGCCGCATAATAACAGCCAGAGGACCGGGATCGGCACTCGATTTCAGTATCACTCTCGTGGCACAACTACTCGATAAGACGAAGGCGGAGAAGATACAATCGCAAATGCAAATTATTCGGTGAAACTGCAAATGGCACGAAATTGGATGTTTTGCCAGCTTTCGTAGAAAGCTGTTGTTTCGTTCAGCGAGCCGCCGATGTCAATCGGCGGGTGAATTAACAAAATTACCACAATTACAAGCGACATTTTGGCACCGTTTTCAGAACATGTGTTCATGGACTGTTTCGAGTTGGATGACAAAGGCGAATATGAGTTCGGCAAGTAATTGACGAAAAGCATCAGATGGAGTAAAATATCGGAACGTAAGTAGCACATGACTAGATAATGGCACATCTATTTATTCACCGATTGCCAAAAAGGGAACACAAAAAACCCGTAAATCACGGAGACTGTGTTTTTGAAAAATGAATTATTAGAGGTGTCCATAATTCTCCGCTGGCAACCAACTTTCAGGGAAAGTGAAAATTGTGTGTTGTCATGTTTTTTATAAGTATTTACTATTTTGTCTATTGTTAATCACACTTCAAACTCACATTTACCACTATGAAACCGACACAACGAGTTTTTCTTTCTGGATTTGCCGATGAATCAACAGCGAACAAAACAATTGTCGAGCAATTTGCTGTTTTTGCCGCACTCGGATTGCAATATTACAGCATCCGATTTGTCAATCTCGGCGAAGGAATCAAAAATGTTATGAAATTGACGAAAAGCGATATTCAGCGGATTCGACAATTTCAGGATGAATATGGATTGAATGTTTCGTCGCTCGGTTCGCCTATTGGAAAGGTCAAACTGGAAAATATTGATGATGGCACACAAAATGCTTTCATTCCATTTGAGAAATACTTGGACGAAGTTCGACTGGCATGTGATCTGGCACACGCCCTGGAAACGAAACTGATTCGCGGCTTTTCTTTTTATCCGCCGAAAGGTGATGATCCAATCAAGCACATTCCCAAAGCAGCGGAACAACTTGGCAAAATTGCCGAGATATGTCATCGCAGCGATTTGACCTTCGGGCTCGAAGTTGAGGCGAATTTAGTTGGTCAAAATGGGCATCTCGTCGCCGAACTTTTTCGGCAAGTAAATCATCCAGCGATGCTCCTGATTTTTGATGGTGCAAACGTGGTGATGCAGGGATATAATACCCAGGAAATGTTTGAACAATACGAGGCGATGAAACCTGGACTCGGCTGGCTCCACATCAAAGATTATATTAACCAGCGACATGCAGAAAAAGAGACTCACATCGAAGAAGATAAAATGGCCAATTTTGTCCCAGCTGATCGTGGTGATACTGGACACGAACGAATTTTGCGTGATTTTGCATCAATTTTGCCATCACTTGAAGAAAAATTGAAGAATCGTGGACTTCCTGGCGTTTTTGTAGATTTGGAACCGCACTTGAAAGGAGGAGGACAATTCGGTGGATTCAGCGGGCCGGATGGAATGGGAGTTGCTCTGCGAGCACTCTGCAAAACACTCGATTTTGTTGGTATTTCGTATCACCTCCGCGATTTTGATGATGTCAAAGCATCGCGGGGATTTTGACAAAAATTGTCTCGGAGGACTTTTCACCATTTCTGCGACCAGTGCGAGTACATCTGGGCATCTCTATTTATTCACCAATTGCCAAATTTTGAATACAAAAACCCAGCAAATTGCGAAGTCTGTGTTTTGAAACATGGATTATTAGAGAGGTGCCCATTTTTTTGTCAAATTTGAATGTACAAACCCTGCAAATTGCGAAGTCTGCGTTTTGAAACATGGATTATTTGAGGTGCCCACTTTTTTGTCAAATTTTGAATGTACAAATCCTGAACATTTTGTCCCAAACTCATTTTGAACAGACGTATTATTTTCTGAAACCACTATAAAATTTATCACTCAAAATGTTCGATAGAAATTAGAATCGAACCTCAAAAACATGCCAAACAAATTTTTTCTTTTCGGCGTTTTATTTTTGGTGATTGTCACGTTTGGAGTCGGAACTGCGTTTTTGCTGCAAAAGCAACCTGTTTCCGGGACAAATTCATTAGAACCTTTCCACACATCTGATGGAAACAATTTGGTTCCTTTGTCTGAAAAAAAAGATGAATTGCAAAATAGTCAACAAAATCAGATTTCAGAACCGCCGAAGTTGACCGAATCTGATTTGGCAAAGCATGGAATTGCTCCTGTTACTCCACTGAAAGTAAAAAATGATGAGCAAAAGGTTATGGCAGAACCAAAAGTGGTTTCATCAAGTCAGATGCAGACCACGAAAAATAATACATCAGCTTTCTCCGATTTAACTCAACAAGAGAAAAATTCTACTCAGTTATACAACAACAAAAGAGTAGAAGAAAAAATGTTGCAACAAGCAAAAGACAAAGAAATCAATACAACATCGCCAGTCAATATAAATTCTCCTGTCAACACAACATCGCCGGTCAATACGACATCGCCAGTCAATACAAATTCTCCGGTCAATACGACATCGCCTGTTCAGCAAATATCACCAGTCCAGCCGAGTGATACTTTGTCGTTTCTCGCACACAATTTCAGTTTGCTGGCAACAAATGCCGTTCATTCATTTCGATTGATTGGCGTGATAGTGACACTCAATTTATTGCAAAATGATACTGTTTCGGAATCGGCACAAACCCCACTTCTGACTTCTGAAACCAAAAAAATTGAAGCCGATGAATCGACAGAAACCGCAAAAACATCGAAAGAACCAGAAATTACCAATTTCACAGAAGCTGTCAGGAAAGATAAAACAGATGAAACTGCTAATTCAATCACAAATGTAAAATTGGAACAAACATCGGAAAGAGCCAAAACCGCCGAAACTCAACAAAACTCCGTTTTGACAGAATCCGATGCAAAAAAAGAAGAACTCGTTTCACTTCCTAAAACCCAAAAAGAAGAATCTAAAAAAGAAGAATCGACATCCGCATCATCTTCCGTGCAAGAAAAACGAATTCGTTTCAATTTCAAATATGCTCCTTGGCGCGAAGTTATTGAGTGGTTTGCCGAACAAGCAGATTTGTCTCTGCAAGCAAATAATGTGCCACAAGGTTCACTAAATTTGACGGACAATCGTTATTACACGCCGACGGAGGCACTTGATGTCCTCAATTCGTATCTACTTTTCAATGAATATACGATTTTGCGAAAAGAAAAAACGATGTTCGTTATTTATATTCCAGATGGTATTCCTCCAAATTTGCTCGAACCAATCACATCAGATGAGTTGGATGGACGTGGAAAATATGAGTTGTGCCGATGTATCTTCACTTTGAATCGCACGACTCCCGATGTTATTCAGGCAGAAGCGGAAAAATTGCTGGGTCCACAGGGAAGTATCGTCATTTTGCCAAAATCGCAGCAATTACTTGTGACGGAAACAGGTGGAACGCTCCGCGCCATTCGAGAAATCATCAAAAGAATTGACGATCCCGATGCAACAATGTCGAAAGCAATTCATGTTATAGAAATGCAAAATATGACCGCCGACGAAGCACTTGCCCTCATGCGAAAACTGCTGGCAATTGATGAATCCGATGCGTCACTGCGCACGGTAATCGACATTTCAGGCTCGAAAATTTGGTTGACAGGTCGACCCGACATGATCGAACGAGCAAAAGAATTGATTAAAACTCTCGATGATTCATTTGGACGGAAAGAAGATTTACTCACTGGAACTCCTCAATTTGACGTGTATGACCCAGCTCCGGCAGACCCAGCAACTGTTTTGGCAGTTCTTCAAACTCTTTTGGCAGGTTCACCGGATGTGCGACTTTCACTCGATGTAAAAACAGGCGGAATTGCCGCACTCGGACGGCCAGCGAATCATGCGACGATTCGTGAAACGATCAAACAAATGCAGCTCAGTCCGCCGCAAGTAGAAGTCATTCCGCTCAAACGTCTCAGTCCAAACAGTGCAGTCGAAGCAATAAAAAAGTTTTTTGCAACAACAACACCAGATGGTTCAACTACTGCTTCCACTCAAAATGCGGCCAAACAGACTTTTGCCGCACCAATTGTCGAAGCGGATGTATCTGCACGACAAATCATCGTCCGCGCCACAGCACCGCAATTGGCAGAAATCAAACAGCTCTTAGTCAAACTCGGAGAAGATGGAACTACAATCACATCCACTGGATCGAATCTGTTCCGAACTATTCCGCTCTCGCCGGCGGCTTCATCTCTAATTTTGCAAAGACTCAAAGAACTCGCTCCGCAGATGGGACTCGAACAAATGCGGATTATTTCACCAAATGTTGATGTCCCAATTAAAAGGGTCGAACCAATTCCTGCTACAAAAACATTGCCGGTCAATGACGGTGAATCGATTCGTCGTCCAGAAGACAACGAACGACAAATTGATTTGCTCATCGACGAGACTTTCCAAAAGAAAACAACGCACAATAGAAATGAAAAGGAATTCTCACCTTTTCGTTCCATCGCTTCATTTCAATTGCCTCATTATCTTCCGGTGCGAATGCAAAATGTCTCGCCGGAATCGACCGATTTGACGCATTTGCCTC
>JBOFGF010000362.1:0-2655 GCA_051649005.1 Thermoguttaceae bacterium
ACGGACTTGCCGCACGGTGTACATGGTGCCAATTGTTGGGCGAACAAATCAGGGATTAGTAATGTGTAAACGAGAACACAAATGACGGCGACATAGTTTCTGAACATTGGCGTTTTAAGGAAAATTTTATGATGTGTCCTAAGAGACCACGGTGGTGATATCGACCTTTCGATGGGGAGTGTTTTGAGAAAACGCAAAAATTCAATGTATAACGATAATGAACGTCGTGCGGACTGGGAGGACAAGCAGTCCGCTAACAAGTTTTGTTAAATTGATGAAATTGACAAAATACTGTGCTCCGCGTAAAAATTGGCCTCAGAGCCTCAGTCGGGAATGCTTGAAAAATTTCGGCAAAAAACGGACGCTCGATCGTCGAGATTCGCCGCCGAAGAAAGTGCCGCCTCACGAAGAGCATGAACATTATCCGCAACGAAATTGCTCAATGGCTGTTCTTCATCTCGTTCCAACATTGTTCCACCGGATTCAGCTCCGGTGAGTAGGGCGGAAGACGATGAAAAACGAACCAGTCGAGATGCAGCGACTGAAAATAGCGTTCCGCTGCCTGATGAGCTGGAAGACCATCCCAAACAGCAACCACCGTTTTTTGATCATAGCGATGGACGAGATTCAAATCATACACGATTTCATGCGTGCCTGCCGAACCCGGATAGATGGTGAAACGAAATCTCAAAATCCGATGCTTCGGGGTCAGCGTGATCAACCCCACGCCTGTTTCAGAGGTTCGCTTTTCGTTTCCGTACAAAATCGGTACATGGCCTTGTTCGGCCCAGGTTCGTGCGATGATCGGGACGAGCGAGAAATTGGTTTCGTCGACATCGTCCATTTGCCACTTCGTGGAGCGGGAATATTCCGGTCTATCAAATCGGCGACAATCTGACTTTCCGACCAATCCTTGACAACGAAAAGAGTGAATATATCGTGTATAATATCTGCTTTTTTGGCATCATCAGGAACAAGACGAACACGAGTGGTGCCCGCACTTCAGACCTTTCAGAGGCGAAAAAGCACCATTTTACCCTTTTGAAATTTTCGTCGCCGTCCCAAATCGCACAGGTTTGCAACCCGTCGCGTTGGTTCCAAACCCTCGGTATTTTACCCGGCTCGGCGGGAACTCCGCCACTTGGGCGAAAACCGGGCAAAACGCAATATGTGTAAAAAGTCGCCAATCCACGCTCACCTCCGACAAACGTGATTCCCTCAGAATCCAAACATTTTGCGGCACATCCATTTGAGCCAACTGGATTCCATTTTATTCATCATCCACATTTCCGCGACCCGTTTTGTCAGGAAACCCATTGTCGGAAACGAATGTTGCTGCATCATAAGATGGTACATGCTGAACCGATTTTGTATTGCAAACGCCCATTCGTTGATCATTTCACCGCTCCCTTCTCCGACAATAGTGACACCGAGAATCTTTCCCCTCACCGGCGAAACATGGGCTTTGACGTGTCCAACGGCGATTGATTCCGCAATCGCAGCCCCGTAATTGTCGTACTTCGCAACTACCGTTCGATACTTGATATTCTTCTCGACAAGCTGTTTTTCCGACATGCCCACTCTAGAAATCTGTGGCTCCGTAAACACTGTCCACGGCACGACATATTTGTCGTATCGATATTTGAAAGGACATGGAATCATGCAGTTCATCAGAGCGAGCATCCCTTGATGCATTGCTGCGTGCGAGAACAAAAATTGCCCGTTGCAATCACCGCAAGCATAAATCCGTTTGTTCGTCGTTCGTAAAAATTTGTCTACCGAAATACCTTTGTCCGTGAATGTAACATTGGCATTGTCGAGTTTCAAAGCCTCAAAATCAAATCGACGTCCCAGAGCAAGGAGAACGCGATCTGTTTCAATTCTGCTTCCTTGACTCGTTTTGATAAGAATTCCATTTTCCGTTTTTGCAAAACTGAGCGGCTTGCAGTCTTGATGTAAAACAATTCCCTCATTAATGAATTGTTGTTCAAGAATCTCGAAAGATTCCGAATCTTCTCGCCACATGAGCCGAGGACCACGAAACACAAGATCAACATGACTGCCAAGCCTTGAAAAAGCCTGCGCCATTTCACAGGCGATGGCACCGCTTCCAAAAATTGCAAGCCTGTCTGGAATCTTTTCGAGCTGAAACATATTTTCGTTCGTCAAAGGATCAATCTCGTCGATACCAGGAAATGCTGGGATTTCAGGACGTGTGCCGATGCAAATGAAGATTCGTTTTGCCGTAATTTTTCGCCCGGCGACTTCAATGGTGTCATGGTTGACGAAAGAGGCGGCTCCATTTTGATAGATCATATCAACTTTGGAGAACATGCCCATCGTTTTCTGTTCAGAAATATATTTCAGCGAGTCGGCAATTTTTCTGAATGGATTTAGTACCCTCGGTTTTGCAGTGGATTCAAGTTGCATATCTGCGAGCTTATCGAATGCAGCTCTCGCTTTCCCCATTCGCAGCAAAGCTTTGCTTGGAATACATCCGACATTCATACACTCGCCGCCAACGGCATGTTTTTCAACGGCACAAACTTTCAGGCCCATTGCCGCCCCCATTAGTGATACCGCCATTCCGGCAGGTCCGAGTCCAATGACTAAAATATCGTAATCGTATTTCATTGTGTCCTTTTCAATATGATT
>JBOFGF010000363.1:0-4621 GCA_051649005.1 Thermoguttaceae bacterium
ACCGGTGCATTTTTTCTTCAGGAATACCGATGCCGGTGTCAATGATGTCAAATTGGATTTCGACGTTATTTTTTTCACGCCGAAGAATCGTGGCATGAACGCGCACACCGCCGTTGTCCGTGAATTTGATTGCATTGCCGACGAGATTCAGCAATACTTGCTGTAAACGATTGCTATCGCCAATGACGGTTTCTGGCATTGACTGTTCGCAAGTGAAGCACAATTCCAGCCCCTTATTGTGTGCTTTCTCGGCTAAAATTCCAACTGCCGAGGCAATTGTGTCATGCGGATTAAATGGTTCTGCGGCCAGTTCCAATTTTTTCGCTTCGATTTTGGAAAAGTCGAGTATGTCGTTGATCAGATACAACAGCAATTCACCAGAAGACCGAATAAGATTCACATAATGCTGCTGTTTTTGGTGCAATTCCGTATTCAAAAGCAGATTGGACAGGCCGATGACACCGTTCAATGGTGTGCGAATTTCGTGACTCATGTTGGCAAGAAACTCGCTTTTGGCCTGATTTGCCGCATTTGCGATTATTTTTGCATCCTCCAGTTCCGCCACTGTGTTTTGCAGCATCAGTGTCATACGTCCCTTGTCTTCGTCCGACATTTGCAATTGGGCATAAAAAACCGTTCCAAGAGTAAATATGGAAAGAACGACCACGAAAAAGAGTGTTGGTCGAATTTGCGCACTGCGAACGGCATTGTTCCAAATACTCGCATCAAAATCGACTCCCAGCAGTGCTTCGGCTGTTCCGTCGTCCCGAAAAATCGGTTCCAATGCAGTGAGCCATGTTCCCCATTCGTCGCTGACGGCAATCGTCGTCACGACCGACTTTATCGAATCGTTTCCCTCTTCAAACGCCATTTTCATAATGGTGTCCGACCGAAAATCTTCGCCAATCGGCGTTGGTCTGTTCGTTAATGGGGCGACTTTTTCGTTATCGTCACGGTTTGTGTCCAAAGGTGGTGAAACAAGATAAATAATGGTTTGGGGACCGTTTTTTCGCATGGTGTAGATTGCCGAAGCACGTCCAGTGCGGCATGTTCCTTCGTGTAACATGTCGTACAAATCTTTATAAGTCTGATCATCAGGCGGCGTGGCATAAACAGCGCGAACAGAGTAATAATAACAGGCGGAATCTAACATTTCCTCGTCCAATTCGCCAAACTCACCTTCAGGAGGTTCAGGTATCAGACATTCCGTTTTCTCCCCCCAGTAGATGATTCGCCAGCTGTCGTCATCTTTCGGGGTTTTGGTTCGCCAAAGTTGATACGCACTCGCGCCGTCGCTGGGTTTCCAGCTCACTTTCGGCTGCCCGGGAGTCGTGCCGCGAACTTGTAATCCGGCGGGAGCCGAAAGATTGCGCTTTCCTAGAATCGGTTGGACAATTGGCAAAGACGTGTCAGCAATCGAGATTGGTTCAGACGCATCTGGCGGCGTTACTACTTCGGACCACGGCGACGTTTCAAATTCTATTCGTTCATGTCCCATCTTTTGGGCAAACACGGCATAATTACGAGCTATTTCTCGAAAATCCGAGAGAAGATTTAGTCTTGCCGTTTGAAGTACATCCCAAAGCGACATGCCACCTGCGATGATAATACAGAGATAACAGCACCACACGACTGTGATGAAACGGCGTTTGCGTCTTTTGCGAACTAACCAAGTGACGAGCAAAATTATGCCAACAAATGAAAATACGCCTGCAAGTACGATTATTTGTAAGTCGAGAATACTGATATTATTAGGCATACAACACCACCTCACGAAAAATGGAAATAAAATTCCTCTGAAAATTTCTGTCACCGTTTTATGTCGAATATACCGCCGAAACGAAACAACCGCTTTCTACGAAAGCGGGCTAAACGCGGCGGCGCGCCGAATATACCGCCGACTTACGCCGGCGGCTCGCCGGAACGAAACAACTCATCAGCGTCGAACCCACGTTTCGAGAGCTTGTCGTAGTTTATCATGTGAAATCGGTTTGGTTAAATGACCATTCATTCCCACTGCAATACTTTTTTGGTAATCCGTGTCCATTGCATGTGCTGTCATCGCTAAAATGGGTAGTTTTGCTATTCCTGGTTTGTCGAGACTGCGTATCAATCGCGTGGCTTCAAGACCGTCCATGTTCGGCATTTGGACATCCATGAGAACGAGATCGAAGTCTCGATTTTTCACAAGTTCGACCGCTTCCAGACCATCATTTGCGATTGTTACATTAATCCCCAACATGTCGAGCATCCCCTGTGCGACCATCTGATTGATTTTGTTGTCTTCGGCAAGTAGGATATTTGCTCCCTTGATGTTATTTACCGATTCGGTCACCACAGGTTCGGACGGATAGTTTTGCTTCATTGCCACTTGCAATGCTTCGCGGAACGATTCTGCCGTAATCGGTTTGACCAGAAAACCGGCGAGTCCCAGTCCGGCCGTTTGTCGTTGACATTCAACTTTGTCATGTGCTGATACCATTAAAATTTCTGGCGGGTTTATAATACCGGCATCAGCGCGGACGGCTCTGATTGTTTCCACTCCATCTAATCGCGGCATTTTCCAATCGACAAGTACAACATCGTACCTGTAATTTTCTGAGATTGCACGCTTCATAGCATCAACTCCTTGTTTGCCATTTTCGGCAACATCGACGTGGGAAGTCCAATGTTGCGCCAAACGGAGTAACAACTCACGATCCGTCGGATTATCATCAATGATGAGAATATGGCACTCCTGAAAAGCTGTCTCGGTCGGAAGAATCGGTTTCACCGCCGTATTGATCAAGTAAGGCAAAACGAAACTGAAGCTCGTTCCTTGTCCGAACGTACTTGTAACGTCAATCGAACCTCCCATGAGTTCCACGAGGTTTTTCGATATGACAAGTCCTAATCCAGTTCCTCCGTACTTGCGCGTCGTTGAACCATCTGCTTGTGAGAACGATTGAAATAGTTTTTGTAACTGCTCCGGTGTCATACCGATGCCGGAATCTTTCACCGTGAACAAGAGTCTGACTTCCTGCGCGACCGATAATTCCGCGCTTTCTTGTGCGTTTTTCTGGGTGTTTTCTTGAGTGTCAATTTCGACACCAATTGTGATTTCGCCAACGTCGGTGAATTTGACGGCATTGCTTGCCAAATTGAGCAGCACCTGTCGCAATCGAAGTGGGTCTCCGAGAAGCGAATCAGGCACCAACTCATCGACTTCCAATTTAACATCGACATTTTTTTCAGATGCTTTGACACTGATGACATCGACCACCTCGCGCAGGGTTTCCGACAGCGCGAATGGTATCGCTTCGATGCCGAGCTTTCCCGCCTCGATTTTCGAAATGTCGAGAATATCATTGATGATTCGCAGTAAATTTTCAGTTGCGGACTGTGATTTTTCGAGATAATCACGCTGTTTCGGATCGAGTCGTGTCTGCAAACATAAGTAGATGAGTCCCAGAATCGCGTTCATCGGAGTACGAATTTCGTGGGACATGTTTGCCAAAAATTCACTTTTCGACAGTGTTGCAGCTTCGGCGGCATCTTTGGCTTTGATAAGTGCAGATTGCTCACGTTCAATTTGCTGCTGCGCTTCCTTCAGTTCGTTGAGATCACGAATAGAACCGACGAAAATTTGGGTGCCGCCTTGGTTGACAAATGAAAATGTAACTTCTACAGGAAAAGCAGTGCCATCAGGTTTGACATACATCCACTCGAACCGCTGAAAAACTGTCGTTTTTGCGGCAAGTAAACGGTCACGAAATAGTTCTGCGGAGGCTCGTCCATCCGGCTGAAATTGGGGTGAAAAAGATGGATACGCTGCGAAGAAAGCACGTTTATCGGTGTATCCAAACATGCGAAGCAGTTCGGTGTTACAATCAATCAATTCACCTTTTTCGTTTCGTAAAGTCGTTCCAATCGGAATTGCGTTTAGCATTGCTCGCGCACGCTCTGCGGCATCGTGTTTTAACGATGCGGAAAATAAACTGATCGCAATTACCAAGACAACTATCGTGAAAAATTGTGCGACGAAATTACCTGTTACGACACAGTTGAGCTGTTCTTGGAGACGACGTGTTTTTTCATAAGCATTGTCGTCCCAAATTTCGAAACACCGACTCAGTATTTGCGATATTTCGTTTAATGATTTTTGATAATCTGGTCCGTGCAAAACTCGCATGGCAAAACGTGCTGGTGATTCACCTTCATTTGGTTCGAGTGGTCCAGTGACGTGTTCCTCCGTTCGGACGGACTCCATTGCTTGCATTTCAACCTGTGCCAACTTTTCGCTCACTTTCATCGCCTCGTGGAAAATCTCGATTTCCTGTGGGGCGAGTCCGAACTTGTGCAGCAATTCGAGTTCAGAAATTTTATTCTCTGGAACACGGCGAGAAATACGACGCGCAAGTTCCGCTGGTCGTGGATTATTTCCACTGCGCCAACCAATGATGTCGTGATAAAACCGGTAAAAGTCTGCATCATTCGTTTCACAGTATGCACGAGCAAAACGTGTTATACCATCGCCCGTCATAAGTTGCATGTTTTGAGTGATTGAAATTTCGGTGTCATTAAGGTCGATAATCCAATCTTGTACTCGCTTTCTATCCTACTGATCGACGAGTCGATGCCC
>JBOFGF010000364.1:0-2000 GCA_051649005.1 Thermoguttaceae bacterium
ATTCCAAATGGAGTCAAAGACAATTTTTTATAAATCAATTATTCATAAAACAACAAAAACATTCGTTCCATGTCTCGTTTTCATATTATTTTTTTGATTGCTGTTTTACTGATTCCGACATTTTGTTCGTGTCAAAGTCAGCAAGTCACGCCGCATGATCCTTTTGCGATGACGGAATCAATTCGTCTGTTACAAGAACAAGAACGAACGTCGCCGCCGAAAATAGTGGCCCCCTCCCCTGCTCTGGTCGAAACGGAATCAATTCGTCTGTTACAAGAACAAGAACGAACATCACCGCCGAAAATAGTGGCCCCCTCCCCTGCTCTGGTCGAAACGGAAACGATGTTGTTACAGCCGACATACAAACCGATTTATCGAAGCGAAGATGAAACTCGACTGGTGAAAAAAGATGCACAAAAAGAAATGGCATCTGTTATTCGTGGTCAAAATCAAAATTCAAATGGCGAGTCTCTCCGAGATGAATCACGCCGAGAATCAATGACGGTCAATCCAGAATTATCGCAGCAAGCAGTTGAAATTAGAATGTCAAATGGAATTCCCCCCTCCCCTGCTGCAATAAATGGAGCAACTTATGTCGCTTCACGAAATCCTTATTTGACACCGACAAATTCCGAGTATTTGTTTGACGGCGGCGACACAGGACTGCCCGTTTTGGCGAACCAAGATTGGTCTGTACAAAATCTAAGAGTGACAGACACGGTCGCTCATTTTGATACATTGGATGGCCGCATTTTGGTTGAACCATCGAATCGAGTTGAGATTTATGCACCTCGATTTGGTTCCATTCGGAAAGTCGAAGGTGTTTTGAATGAGGAGCAAATTGATGCCGTTTCAGTTACAAATAATCGACAGGAAATTGCCGCACGCGCTGTGAAAGAGCAACTTGGACGCACTGCACAAGAAGAAAAAGTGGGATTTGCGCGGGTTCGAGACCAACTCAGTGGCGTTCGTGGACGAAGTGGATCGCACGCATCTGAAATGACACAGGGACTCGGCGGATTCGACAACTTCGAGTCGGTCATGTCGTATAATCGTAACTTGAAATCGTATCGACTTGGCTCAAAAGAGATTCTCGAATGTGCAGAAGGACATCAAAACGCAAAATGGTGGTCTGGTGCGGAGGGAATTTTGGTGCGAATTGACATGCTGGCACCAATTTCAGCTTCCAGTATAGATGGTGCTGAGAGTGTTTTTCATGTCAAATCTGATGACAGTAAAACGTCGAAACTCCGGCTCATTAAAGTTGCTTCAAAAAAATCTGCCCAGCCGGGAGAAATTGTGGAATTTACTCTGCGATTTGACAATATAGGAACGGAAACAATCGGAAATGTTACAATTTTAGATAATTTGACAACTCGATTGGAATTTGTGCCGGAATCGGCGCAGTGTTCTATTCCGGCGGGATTCGCGGTTGAACCAAATGATGTTGGCTCATTCATTTTGCGTTTCGAAATTACTGATCCAATTAAACCGCAGCAATTCGGTGTCGTTCAGTTTCAGTGCCGCGTTCGCTGAAATATCTGCCAGTCCGCAACAAGTTTTGTGATGAAAACGGGTCGAAATGAAATGCCGTCCACTCCTGACTCCGAAGGAGTCTTAGAACGGTAAAAAATCGTGTCTCATAAACCTCGTCCCCATCGGCGTTCGTTCCCAAAACTGGAGCGTTCCATGTTCCCGAACACCTCGGCGTTCTGACGTTTTTGATGTTCGTGTTACTACCGATATTGAATCCCGACGGGATTCGGGAAATGCCATTTCCGGTTTCTATTGAACAGTACGAATTTTTTTCTCTCACGGAGGCGCAGGGTTCACGGAGGATTGGTTCCCGCTTCTCCGTGTCCTCCGTGCCTCTGTGCGAAAAATAAACCGTCAATGCGGTGCTTCGCACCTCCTTTCCGGCTGTTATTGAACGGCTGGAATTTTTTTCTCGCACGGAGGCGCAGTGTTCACAGAGGATTTGTTCCCGCTTCTCCGTGTCC
>JBOFGF010000365.1:0-3997 GCA_051649005.1 Thermoguttaceae bacterium
TTCTCCGAAATGTTAAAATGGGGGGGGGGGGGTAATTTACTTGCTTTTACACTTGTTGAGCTTTTGGTCGTCATTGCCATCATCGGCGTTTTGATCGCCCTTTTGCTCCCCGCCGTGCAAGCTGCCCGAGAAGCCGCCCGAAGAATGTCGTGTACGAACAACATGAAGCAACTGGGACTCTCACTGCACAATTACCATGACATCAAAGGAACATTTCCTGCCGCCGCTGAACCAATCACGTTCAAAACCACGACCGGAACGACGCAAACTTACCAGTATTATTACAGCGGTTTGATTCAGCATTTCCCATTTATCGAACAACAACAGCGATATGATGCCGTGCTGAGCACGCTTTCGACACCGGGGACCAAAGATCCGAAACCATGGGCGGCAGATGCAGCCACCTGCTGGGATACATCGAATTATCCCCTTTGTGGCAACATTTCCGCATTTATGTGCCCCTCAGATAACACGGTTTCCGTCACTGGGCAGACGACGATGGCTCAAACTTCGTATGTTATGAGTCGCGGCGATGTCGCTTGGCGCGATGAACCCGGGGCGCACGGAAACTTCCCCAGTCCGGCCAATACTTTCAATCGTCGTGGTGTGTTCGGTTATCGCAACTGGCAGTCGATGGCATCGATAACGGATGGCACGAGCAACACGATTGCTTATTCCGAAGCCGTGGCAGGAACTCAGAATCAAAAGTATGTCAAAGGAAATTATGTTGTTGCAACGACACCGGGAAATTTGCGAACGTCTCCATTAAATGAATGTGGAAACAACGTCCGTGATACAACGAAAAAAATGTTGTATCTGTCCACCATGACCGTTCCAGGGTATGCACGAAATCAACGACTGGCGGACGCGCGGGTTTTTCATGGGATATTTTCAACAATCATCGCTCCGAACGGTCCTTCTTGTATAGATGCCAGTGGAGATGGAAATGATCGATATGGCGTTTGGAGTGCGTCGAGTAATCATTCCGGTGGTGTTAGTGCCGCGTTGGCCGATGGCTCCGTCCGTTTTATTTCCGAGACGATTAATAATATGTCGTCCGGCAAAACGACGAGCAATGCAGCGGAACAATCCTCTGGACCGAGCGATTTCGGCGTGTGGGGTGCGTATGGAACGGTCAATGGCGGTGAATCCCTGTCGCTGTAAACATTGATTATTGCGCAGAAAGGTGATTCCGAATCCCAAGGAGTTGAATAATGGTATCTTTTTTTACCAATATTCAATCCCTCTGGGATCATGTTTGTTTGTACGCCGTTGATCACTCATATAATTACGCTTTCTGATTTATGGCACAAACCCTGCGAATAGAGTTCGCGCCTCATTCTGCGTCGGCGGCTCTCGTTCGGCGACTCTCCTTCGGCGACTCGCCAAATTCATCAACAAGATTGTATTTTTCATATAACAATGTACAATTTTGTTAGTTTTGATTGTGTAATTTGATTTTGCCACTACATAAACGCTCTTTTTTTTATTGATCTCTCAAATGACACGAACCTTTTTTTTTCATTTGCTCATATTCTTGTTTTGCCACATCGTTTTTTGTGCTTTTTGCGCAAAATCAACAGCACTTTCACAGGTAATCTCGCCGAACTCCCCACTTGTCACAGATTGGTTGCTCCAAGATGGCAAAACAGCCGAATCTGTCGATGCCGATTATCTTGCTGCGTGCCAAAAAAGACGAGACGAACGTCTTGTCAATCTCAAATCAGAGTTTCCCAAAATTGTCTTCGTCAAACACTTTGATCTTGGCGGCTCTCATTATGCTTATACTGAAGCACAAAGCGACGCACAAGCAGAACGTAATTTCGTTCCAGGTTCGGCTCTCTGTATTCTCGAATTAAAAACAGAGAAAGAAACAAATGTTGGAGCACAGGAAAGCAAATTTGGCGAATACGTCGAAAGAACGCTTTTGGAAGACAAAAATGGTGTCATTCGAGACCCCGCCATTTCTTTCGATGGCAAAATCATCGTTTTTTCATGGAAAAAATCGGATCGTTTGGATGATTATCATTTATACGATTATAACATGGAGACAGGACAAGTTCGGCAACTGACTTTCGGTTTGGGATATGCTGATGTTGAACCATGTCTTCTTCCAAATTGCGACATTATTTTCGGTTCGACTCGGTGTGTTCAAATTGTCGATTGTTGGTGGACGGAAGTTTCAAATTTGTATCGATGCGACAAAGATGGCAATCAGATTCGGCGACTTTCGTATGACCAAGTTCACTCGAATTTTCCGACATTGCTCGAAGATGGCCGCGTGATTTATACTCGCTGGGACTATAATGATCGCGGACAAATTTTTCCACAGGCACTTTTTCAGACGAACGCCGATGGAACAGCACAAACGGAATTATATGGGAATAATTCGTGGTTTCCGACGACATTGCTTCACTCACGCGGCATTCCAGCGAGCGGCGGAAAAATCGTTTCAATTTTTTCGGGACATCATAATCGGCAATATGGCAAACTGGGAATTATTGATCCGTCAAAAGGTCGCCAAGAAAATCAGGGGACCCAATTAATCGCCCCGATTCGTGAAACAAAAGCAGACCGAATTGACGCGTGGGGACAAAATGGCGACCGATTTGCATATCCATTTCCGATCAATGACCGCGAGTTTCTCGTTTCGTACAACAGTGAATTTCTGCGCCCACTTCCTGATAATGCAAGTGACGAAGAAAAGAAGCGACATCAAAATCAGCACACAACACGAACACCATTTGGCATTTACTGGTTCGATGCAGATGGCAATCGTGAGTTGTTGTTTTATGATGCCTCAATTTCATCTCATCAGCCAATTCCACTGATTGCACGAGAGTTTATTCCTATTCGTGAATTGACGAGTAATTTATTAGATCATTCAGATTGGCAAGAAGTGTTGACTACTCCAGATTCACCTGTTGGAACATACATGATGCAAGATGTCTATTTTGGCCCCGGTCTCGAAGGAATCGAGCGCGGCAAAGCCAAAACACTCCGAGTCATTGCACTCGATTTCCGCAGTGTCGGAATTGGGGCAAACACAAATCATGGTCCTTCTGGCGGAGCACTGGTGAGCACGCCGATTGCCATTTCGCATGGATGCTGGGACGTGAAAATCCCACTTGGAGATGCGCCCATTTACGAAGATGGATCGGCAAGTTTTCAGGTTCCCACACAAACACCTCTTTATTTTCAAGTTCTCGACGAAAATGGGCTCTGTATTCAGACAATGCGGTCGTGGTCGACACTTCAACAGGGCGAAAATTTTTCATGTTTCGGATGTCACGAAGATAAAAATGTAACATTTCAGCAAAATCGAGTTACGACAGCAATGCGAGAAGGCCCAAAACCGCTGAAACCGTTTTATGGAAAACCACGCGGATTCAGCTTTGCAAAGGAAATCCAGCCAATTCTCGATGAGCATTGTATTAAATGTCACAAAAATAATGAGAAAGCACCGCCATTTCGAAATCAATCGTTTGCAAAAGGTAAACCGGTTAATGTGGAGCCGGAAGTGATCAAACCACGATTAAATGAAGCCATTCTTGCAACAGAATCATCGTGGTATTACACGACCAATAAGCCGAGTGGAAAATGGATGCACCCGAATTTTTTCCAAGAAGCCCAAAAATATCCCCGCAGTTCAGGAGGATTTGGCAATCGACCGGGAAAACCAGATTTTTCGACTTTGTGGAACACGTCTGATCTCTGGGTTTGGACGGAACTTGATTTGCCCGAAAATTGGGTGCCACAGCCTCTTGTAATGCAATACTACCACGACGAAGATGTCGAAATTTATGTCAATGGAGTCGCTTTTTTATCTGCTCCGCATCACAATTCTGACTATGAATACGCTGAAATTCCGAAAAAACAATGTGGAATTTTCAAACCTGGGCGCAATATAATTGCAGCACATGTTTTGCAGACAAGTGGCGGACAAGGTTTCGATTTGGGAATATGGACGCTGCATAAAAACGATTTAGAATCCAAT
>JBOFGF010000366.1:0-6113 GCA_051649005.1 Thermoguttaceae bacterium
TCAGCATTCATGGCGGCATCTTCAATGTCGACCAATTTGCGGCATTGCTCTTTAGATTTGATATAATTTGCATTTGCATTGACACGACCTTCGGGCGTTTTGGAAATGGGCACATCTCGGACAGCACGGCCCATGATCCATCTGGCACGCACAGCACCATCGACTTTTTGCATCCATTTGTAGAACTCGATGGAATAAAGTTTTTCATTTGTTGCCTGCTCATTTGCTTCCAATTTTTTAGAAGCCTCTTCGAGTTCAGCCAGAGAGCTTTCAAACGCTTTTGCGAATTTGCGTCGCACCTCATCATTCTTATTCTGTGTTGTCGTCGCTGAATACAGATCGCCGAGCATCTTCTCGTAATTGGCGATCTGCGTTTTGAAGAGTGTCCAATCTTCTTCCGGCAACGTGTTTCCCCACTCATTGTCGATGAATTCGACTTCCTTTTTCAACTCAGACATAATTGCATCGCTCTGTTTTTGAGCTTCGCTGTTCGACATGACCGCATTATTGACAGTTATTAACTGCACATCTCGCATCGCTTTCTGAACCGATTCGACTTTCTCAAACAAATTCCAACTGTTGTCGATTTGGTTGATGCCGCGCAGCACCTTATTGAGCCCATTCCACCCGGTAAAAGCAGTAAATACAAGCAAAGCAAGCAGAACGGCGGAATTGATAAATAATTTTCGTCCAATTTTAATATTTGAAAACATGGGCACTAATTCAAAAAAGAGGCGAGCAAGATGGTGTGATTTCAACGCAGTCCGACTTCAACGTAATATGTTTTGGTAAGAGTTCACTGTTTTTTGTATTTTTCGGTAAATATAGCTAAAAACAGAAACCGTTCTAGGATTCCTTCGGAGTCAGGAATTGGCAACATCTCATTTGCAATAATTATTATTTAAGCAATAACACTTGGCGACTCGCGCAACAAACCCGGCAAACACATCGCCGACACATGCCGACGGCTCGCCAAAAGTGGACGAGAATTTTGCATCCTCAAAAATCTAAAACCGTGAACGTATACCTTCCCCACATTGACAGATAATTATAGCATAAAAAAGTAAGAAGACAAGTCATTCAAAGACAATACAAAATTTCACATGGGTGGTTTATGCAAAATGTACGCATTTATGGAGTTGTTGTTTTACTGTTTCTTATTGTGTCAGATGATGCCTTTCCTTTCAATGCGGAAAACGTGATTGCTTCGAGAATTTTTTCGACTGGTATTTCCTCTTCGTCCATTATAATCAGCTGGTTTCCTGTCTGCCAAAAAATGACATACATTGCTCCGTTTGATTCATAGCACTGAATTGTCGCAAAGTTCATCAAGTCGAGATAATAAAAAGTCATTTCGTATCCAGTGACAAATTTGTCGAACATAACTTTTTCAAATCGTTCGATTTCCATGTCCTGATATTCTGCTTTCAGTGTATCGACCGCTCCCTGTGCAAGATTTTCAGGGTCTGCTCCGATTTCGTGTTTTTGCAAGAACCAAAATGCACCATCGCCGTTTGAAATGTGAACACAAGAGGACATTGGGTCCATTTCAATTGACCAATTTTCAGGAAAAGCAACATAAATTCCATTTTCTTCACAGACGCTGATTCCATCCGAGGTGAGCACGTTTAATGATTTTGCCCGACGTTTTCGAGTCAATGACGTTTTTTTAGGCGTTTTTGACTTTGTGCCTTTTTTTGCATCAATTGTTTTCGCAGAATCGTTTTTCATCGGGAAGTTTATGTTAAAATGAATGTTAAAATTAAGAAAAATAAAGGAAAATTAAAGATGGCTCGAATAAATTCTGACTTTGTAATTGTAACACGTTCTATCTGTTGATGCAACTGGAGCGTTTGCGAATTGCGGGTGCATTTCCAGTCTGCTAACAAGTTTTCACCACAGAGACACAGAGTTCACAGAGTGTCTTGTATTCTCCGTGTTCTCCGTGCCCTCTGTGGTAAAAAATTCCGAAGTTCACAAAACTTGTTAGTGGACTGGGGTGCATTTTCAGTCCACGAACAAAAATGTCATTTTACGGCACTTCACAGAAAACGCATTTTCTTGTATACTTAAAAAATTAAAAATTGCATGAATAGTAAAATCTTCAAATATACGGAAACGGTGATTGAAAATTTTGTGAAATACGGTAAAATACATGGGCAGTTGTGGTTTATGATACGTTCAACAAAATGCAAATCAAAGGTGCAGTTATGTCGGCAACACTTGAAGATTCGGTAAAATTACTTATTGAAGGTCTCGCCGAGTCAAATCGTACATTCGCCGAGGCAAATCGTAAATTCGCCGAGGAAAACCGTAAATTTTCCATTGAACTGCGCGATTTCAAAGAGGAAAACCGCATCGGCTTCGAGGAACTCCGTGAGAGCCAATTAAAAACAGAGCGAGAAAACCGCATCGGCTTTGAAAAGCTCCGAGAAAGCCATCAAAAAACCGAAGAGGCAAACCGCATCGGTTTTGAGGAGCTACGCAAAAATCACCGAAGAATAGAAAACTCTTTCAATACCAAATGGGGCAGGCTTGTTGAAGCTCTCGTCAATAATCAGGTTATTCCATTACTCCGAGAGCGTGGAATTCCGGTGCATCAGACCTCGCAGCGAATTCATGGTATGACACCAGAGAAACGCAATTACGAATTTGACATCATCGCAGAAAATGGTGACACCATCGTCGTCATTGAGGTGAAAACCACATTACGAGTCGATGATGTGCGTGAATTTTTGGACGAACTTAACAATTTCAAAAATTGGTTGCCGCGCTATTCCAACATGAAAGTATACGGCGCGGTGGCATTTTTGCATGAAACGAGTGAGGCTTCGTCTTACGCAGCGAAATCAGGTTTGTTCACGATTCTCGCAACTGGTTCAAGTGCTTCGATAACTAATCCACAAGAGTTCAAGCCACAAGCGTTTTGAAGTAGAAGAAACAACAGCTTTCTACGAAATGCTTAATTGTTTCGCAAAGCGAAAGCTGGCGAAACATCCAATTTTGTGCCGTTTTCAGTATATTACTGCTTTATTTTTCTTTGATGTTTGTATTTTTGGAACCTTAACTCATCCACGATAATGGAAATTCGCCCTTTTCCCGGCTTTCGATATAATCTTGACAAAACAGGAACTCTCGACGACTTGATCGCGCCTCCGTATGATGTCATTGACGAAGCAATGCAAGAAGAATTGTTCGCAAAACATCCGAACAATGTGGTGCGTCTGATTTTGAATCGAATGTATCCGACCGATTCACCTGAGGACAATCGATATACACGAACGGCAAACACCCTCTCTGAATGGAAGGAAAATGGAATTGTCGTGCAAGACGAGAAGCCGGCGATTTATGTTTATCACCAAATTTTCGAGTCGGCAGGAAAAAAATATACACGAAAAGGATTCATGTGCCGCTGTTTGGCCGCCCCATTTGGTCATGGAATGGTTTATCCGCACGAAATCACGATGAGTGGCCCTAAATTGGACCGTCTCATGTTGACGACCGCCTGCAAAATGAATTTCAGCCAAATTTTCGGATTATATCCAGACTCCGAAAATACTATCCAAAACAAACTTGAGTCTGAAATTGCAGCCAAAAATCTTCGTGGAGTTGAAGCGACAGATCATCTCGGAGTTGTGCATCGCATGTGGGTCGTCGATGCTCCTGAAATCGTCGAATCGGTCACTGCTGCGATGGCTCCGAAACCGATTTTCATTGCCGATGGTCATCATCGATATGAGACGGCGTGCAATTATCGTATGCAGCTTGATGACATGGGGCTTTTGAACAGCACACATCCGGCGAATTACGTTCTGATGGTCTGTATTGCCATGGAAGACCCTGGTCTGATTGTCATGCCGACGCATCGACTTTTCCGAGGAATCCCTGCTCTTACACACGAAGAGATTGGCGGCGACTATTTTGACAAAGAAGTCATGGGATGCGGCCCGGAAATGGCACACAAAGTTTGGGCAAAAATAGAACAAGAGAATCGACAAGATGCCATTGGACTTTATACGACAAAAGACCAAACTTGGACATTGACCAAATTGTCGGCCAAAGGACGAGAGCGAATGGACACAGTCGCATCTGATCACCATCCAGAGTGGCGTGAACTCGGTGTGAGTTTGCTCCATCGACTTCTAATCGAAACGTCATTGGGACTTTCCAATTGTCCAAAACCGACGTATGTGCATCTTGTAGACGAGGTGGTCGATGAACTGAAGAGTCATCCTGATGAATATCAGCTGGCCGCTCTTGTTTCTCCGGCGACTGTCGGTCATATCAAGACACTCAGTCTTCTCGGAGACCGAATGCCTGCCAAAAGCACTTATTTCTATCCAAAGTTGATCGCCGGTTTCGTCTTCAATCCACTCGAAGATAGATGAAATTTTGTGGTGAAAAATTTGGTAAACCCGTAAGATCGCGGAAGTATTGTTTCGTCAAAAATCGTTCCAATCCCGTCAGGACGGCCTTTTGGTAGTCGCGTGTGAGGCACAGTATCTAAATTATACTGGCGCCGAAACACGGGGGAACGTGTCGCAAAAAATGCAACAATGCCGTCGGTGTTCGGACCCAACAAAACCCGCCAACTTACGTTGGCGGCTCGCCAAATACACCGCTTTCTACGGCTTGATCTCAAAGGAGCCATCCGACTTCAAGTCGAAATTGAATCGGTTTTTTCCTTTGCCCACGCTGAGTTCCACGCCCGATGTTTCTCTCTTTTCAAACTTTTCCGGCACAATGTACTGGAACACAGGACGTATATTGTTGATATTCTTCGGGATATTCGCACTCGTTACGACCGGCTTGTTCGTTTGTTCCTTCTTCACAATCGTCACGATGTACTCACCAACTGTGGTGCCGCCGCCGATATTTCCGCCCATAACAGAGGAAAGACGGTATTGGCCTTTTTCATCCGTAAAACCAGATGCCAAAAGCGGCCTGTTAATGTCGTTCGGATCGTAATCGACTGGCTTTGGAATAAAGTTGACCGTCGCTTTTTCAACGGGAGTGCCGTCCAAAGTAACAACACCCTCAATAAATTGGGTATCAGGCCCCTTCCTGCAACCAATGATTGCAATCAAGGCCAAAAGAAACAGGATGTGTCGTTGTGATTTCATGGCGTTTGCTATTTTTGATTATATTAGAGAGATGACGATTCTCCGCCGTCGCGGGAACCGAGTGCCCCCCAAATGCCGAACTTGGCCGGGCCTTTGCCGTCACGGATGTCGATGCTCCACTCGTTGATCCGGCCGGTGTCGATATTTTCCGTAACAAAACGAACCGAACCGTCGGTAAATACCACAGTCACGCCGCCGGGATGATAGCTGCTGGCTGCGGCACTGTAACCACCCCAATAATAAAGATTCTCCGGCGATTCCGCACAGGTCGGTGAATTCGGCGGTAAAATCGAGTGAAACGCCCCGGAAAGAAAACTTGTTCTCGACCAAACACGTCCCACGGACATGGTTTCGTCACCCCAGCCGGTCGTGCCGGTGAGAGTTCCGCCCAAACCACGACGATTGAAGCAATTGATCGGAGCCTGCCAAACGCCCGCCGCTTCCGTCGCAATTCCGCCTTTAATCAATTGGCCTTCCGTTGCATTTTCGGCACCAATGCACGACTCAGAAAATAGCAACGTGTTCGATGTTCCGTCTGTAACTGATTCAAGCCCGATGATTTTCGATTGCGTCGCTTGGTAGTTATTGTTGTTCATGGCCGCACCGATTGTGCCACGAAATTCTAAATCGTCTGTACTGACCGCCGCATCCCCAATACTCCCACGGTAACTGTTTCGGCCAGTTCCTTGATTGACCCCGACCGGACCTCGGCTATTCGGATCGGAAGGACACAATAACGTACTGATTTGTGCAACTTTGTAATTACCCATATTCGCACCGAAGTCCCAGGGGCTGCATCGCCAGTCGGAAACCTTGACGAAACCGGCGAATTCGTCCCAAAGGGCCTGCTGCTCCATGAACGGCGTAATCAGGATCGTCCAGCCGTACTGGTCGTAACATTTCCAATCGCCGCTCGGTGACCATGAATTGCCTTGAAGTTCGTAAATATCAGACGAACGCATCAAGGCCGGCATGTGTCCTTTCAGGTCT
>JBOFGF010000367.1:0-7166 GCA_051649005.1 Thermoguttaceae bacterium
GTCACGGGTCGCCGCGTTTTGCTCGTGCCAAAAGAATAGGTCAAACCGACAGTAAAAGCCCAATTGTTTTGTGTCTTCGTGACATCGCCAGCAAAAATTAAATTGTCGATAATGTCGCCGTGAAAAGCAAGACGTTCGTTCCACCAGTATCGAAGTCCAACACCAATTGGCATCGCCAATGTGTTCGTTTTCCGCGATGTTCCCAATGTATCCACAAAATTTTCTCGCGCAAATCCGAGTCCGTATTTGAAATATGGGCGAAACTTGGCATTTCCGAGTGGATAATAATGGACACTCACATCGAAAACGGAAAGCTGATTGGAACGTGTTGTTAAAACGGCATTCGGAAAAAATTCCTTGAAAATACGTTCTCCTTCTGCCGTTTCTTTGATTTCAATCGACGAAAAATGGAGCCGACTTTCGAGTCCCCAGTATTCACTCATATTGTAACCGAAAATTAATCCTCCCATTCCACCAGATTTTTGGTCGATCATGTTTGAAACAAGCTGCGATCCCCAAATGGAACCAATGAAACCACCGACATAATATGGGCGATCCAGCCAACTTCGGTTTGCAAGTGGCATCCCGACTCCGCGATCAGGACCAGTCGGGGTGTTAAACGGACTGATTATTTTTAGACCCGACCAAACGGTTTCTCCGAGTGGTGATTTCACTTGCAGCGGCATCAAATTTTTCAGGCCAAAAGAATCAGTTTCCTCTTTTTTGGCATTTTCTTGGTCGATTTGGCTTTTTTCACGCTCCGCTTCTGATTCACGTCGCATGTTTTCCTGAATCAGCATCGCCTGCAACATCGCATATTGGGACGCATTTGAATCGTTGTAACTCGCCATTCCAACTGAATTAGCGAACAAATCGCCTGATTGCTGTCCGCCAAATTGCTGTCCGCCAAATTGTTGTCCACCGAATTGCTGTCCGCCAAATTGTTGTCCGTACAATTGATTGCCAAACGAATCAAACTGATTTCCATATTGCATCCCAGTCTGAGACGCATACATCTGCGGATTCCACTGTCCGCCCTGAAACTGTCCGGTCATGCCCGAATTATAACCGATCATTTCTCCTGTTACTGGATTCATGCCGCCATTCCACATTGCCCCATTTCCGTTCGACATTGCCCCATTTCCGTTCGACATTGCTCCATTTCCATTCCACATTGCTCCATTTTGCCATGCACCTCCGTCCATTCCATTTGTGGCGAATCCCAAATTCGACGAATATCCATTTTGGTTATATGAATTTGCCAAAAAATTCGGCGTGAATGAATTTTGCGGAAATTGATTCGACATATTTCCCCATCCAGACGGATTTGTCGGAAAATTTGCAAAAGAATTATTAGTGGGACTTGCAAATCCCCCGCCTTCGATGTTAAAATGGTCAATTGGTTTTGTCGGAAATGGTGATCCTGTCATATCCACTTCGGAATTGATGGCGGCGGCAAATGGATCAGCGGCAGATGTTTGTGTGATGGCACTTGATTTTTGAGGGGATTTTGCGATAGTTGGAATTGCGGTCGGCGCAGATGCACGCTCAGAAAACCGACTGTTTTTACTGAAAGTTTTGTTTTCAGATGACTCAATTTTATGTCTGCCCGACGAATCCTGATCGAACATTTCCTCCGCTGGATTCAAAAGCGGTCCTTCCTGCAAATCCGAAGCTTCTGAGAATAAAACAAATGTCGAAGCAAAAAGAAAGTATGAGGCAAATGCCCAAAAAAGAATTCGTGGAAAATCAACTTCATTTCGGCGCAAAGACTGGAATGTTCTCCTGATCCGCGCGGCGTTCCCCTGTTTCGTGAGTGAATCACGAAGGAAAATGTCGAGAAGAATAGAAGAAAAAATCCACATGAAAAAATACAATTGAAAAATTCAGTGCGATGCAAAAATAAACAAATTTATCCGAGCCAACAAAAAACGGCTCGAATTATGACAATTTAACTTCACTAAGTCAATGGCAAAAAAGATCAATTATCTAACTATTCTTCAGCGAAATGGTTTACTCACTCCTGCCCAAATCGAAGAGGCGGAAGGAATGTCCAAATCGACCGATATTTCACTCAAAGAATCAATAACTCGACTCGGTTATGTCACTTGTGAAGATGTGGCCAAAGCAGTCGCGGAGGAATATGGACGAGAGTATATTGATTTGACTAATGTGATGATTCCTCCATCAATAATCGAATTGATTACCGAGTCAGTGGCACGCGAAAACCTGATCATGCCATATCAACTGGACGGCGATTCACTGCGTGTCATCATGCACGATCCTGGAAATATCGAGACTCTTGATAAACTTCGATTTATTTTGAATCGCCCCATCGAACCAGTTTTGGCATCGAAGGAATTGATTCAGGAGTCGATTAACCGACATTATCGGCAAAATATAGGAGAAAGTGCCGACTCATTGATTCAGGAAATGACATCAAAGGAAATTGATTTCACTTCAACAGACAGCATGGCATCAGACATCTCCTCTGTTGGAGACAGTGATGCTCCGATTGTGCGACTGGCCAACTTGGTCATCGAAGAAGCCGTCCAATTGCGGGCATCTGATATTCATATTGAACCGTTTGAAGATCGTGTCCGAGTTCGATATCGAATTGACGGTATTTTGGTCGAACGAGACACCATTCCAAAGCGTTTGCAGGGGTCAATTCTGTCTCGATTCAAGATTCTTGCTCGACTAGATATTGCAGAGCGGCGGCGCACACAAGACGGACGAATCAAACTCTCCATTCTCGACAAAGAGCTTGATTTGCGTGTCAGTGTCATTCCGACTAGTCACGGACAATCAGTCGTCATGCGAATTTTGGACAAAGCGAACATTCGTGTCAGTTTGACACAATTGGGATTTGCCGAATCCGACTACAAAAAATTTGGCTCATTGATTCGGCGTCCAAACGGAATTATTTTGGTGACAGGCCCGACGGGTTCAGGAAAAACGACATCTTTGTATGCGGCATTGAACGAATTGAACACCCCCACTCGCAAAATTATTACCGCAGAAGACCCGGTCGAATACTATTTGCCTGGAATTAACCAAGTCGAAATCAAACATCAAATTGGTCTCGATTTTGCGCGGGTAATTCGCGCGATGTTAAGACAGGCACCAAATATCATTCTCGTCGGTGAAATGCGAGACCTCGAAACGGCACAAATGGGAATTCAGGCCTCATTGACCGGTCACTTAGTATTCAGCACACTTCACACGAATGATGCACCGAGTGCAATCACTCGCCTCGTCGACATGGGAGTTCCGCCATATCTCGTGTCGAGCTCCGTCATTGGAATCATGGCGCAGCGACTTGTGCGAACCATTTGTCCGAAGTGCAAAAAGCCGTATGTTCCATCGAATTTAGAACTAGAAGAGGCTGGTATCTCTGCTGAACAGGCGACCAAGGCAACTTTTATGAAGGGACGAGGATGTGGAAACTGTAACAAATCAGGTTATCGAGGTCGAATGGCCGTCTTTGAACTCATGATGATGACTCCGAAAATTCGAGAAATGACCTTCAAACAAGCCAGCAGTGTTGACATTCGGAAAGCGGCAATTGGAGAAGGAATGAGTACATTGTACACGGACGGCATTCGCAAAGTTTTGAGGGGATCAACGACAATCGAAGAAGTTATGCGAGTGGCAAGAAGCGAAGAAGGGTGATTGACACAAAAAAAAGTCCGGGCGAACAAATCGTCGCGCCGGACCCATCCCCCCCGGGAAAAACATGAAATTCGTCATTTTGTCGCGGCATTTACCACTCTTTCATCCCCCGACAGAAAGAATTATCGGCTCTGTATAGACACCAACTTTGCACAAAATCAAAAAAATTTTATTTTGGTTTGTTGCAACATTCATTTATCTTTTCCTGCTTCGGTTTTTCCTGCATCAGTTTTGATTGTTGCATTTGGAGCATCCGGGGCGACGACGGCGGCAGGAATCGGTGTGTCGTCCGTGTTATTTCCAATTACATCATCTGTTCCTGGTATTGTTTGCGGCTCATTCGGAATGTTCCATCCGGTTTCAGGCGATTTCACTTTGGCATATTCTTCTGGTGTGAGTGGATTTACCGCAGAACCAATTCTGGCTCTTTGCACACCGAGTGCGATGTATGTTTCACCTTTTTGCAGACCGGAAGTGACGACGCGTTTTTGTGAATCAAGGAGACGGCCGATTTGAATGTCACGTCGATAAACGACATGACCTTTCTGAGTTATTATATTGCCTTGTTCGTCTTTGTAAGGAATCCCGATTTGATTCAGAGGAGTGTATTCTGATTCCTTCAGAACCAAAACGTATTTCGTATCAAGGTCGGTTTGTATGGCATCTTCGGAGATGAGAATGGCATTATTTAATTTCTCAAATGGAATCCGCACTCGGCAAATTTGACCGGGATAAATCATATAATCTTGAATTCCATTGACAGATAGAATCGGATTTCTGACTTCTCCGCGCAGTGTTATCTGGCCGGTCTCATAGTTCACCATGTTGTCAACAAGACCGACGATTTTTCCAGAAAGTGGGAAATCGATGCCGAGCACACTCGCACCAGTTGTCAGTGATACATCAAACGCACCAAAATCGTGGTCGTCAAATATATTTTCCGTCAATTTTGCCGCTTTGTTCGTGCCTTCTATTGTATCTCGCGGAGCCACTCCTTCTTCGCCGAGTGCTTTTTCGTAATCTTTCCAATAACCGAGCTTTTCTTTAATCGCAGTGAATTGCTGATCGCTGATAAAAAAATCGACATACATCGGGTCCATTTGAGCAATCGAAAGCAAGACATTATTTCCCGCATTTGGATTGATGAAGTTCCCTGTATCAATGAGATTTTTTGTTGTTTTTCCTGGAATGGGAGCGCAAATATCCGTGTACGTCAATTCAAGTTCCGCTTTTTGCACAGTCGTTTCACTCAGTGCGACATTTGCCTGTGCGACTTGATATTCAGCGAGTCTATTTTGATATTCTTCGACTGTCATTGCACTCGATTCGACCAATTGCGCTGCTCTGTCTAAGTGTAATTTTGCGACTCCTGCGCGTTCTTTGCTCACAGTCAATTGTGCTTTTGCCGCTTCGAGTGCAATTTTATAATAGGCCGGCTCGATGAGAGCAAGTTGTGCGCCTTCTTTAACAATTGCGCCTGATCTGAAAAAGAGTTGTTCAAGATATCCAGGCACACGCACACGCACATCAACAAACTTATATGGCTCGGTGCGTCCATCGACGTATAAATAAATTTGCACGTCGTCTTGTTCGACAATTTTTACAACAACATCTGGAGCCGGCGGAATTGCGTCTGCCCCACTTTGCTTTTTGGAGGCACATCCGACATGGAATACCAAAATGATAATGGACGCAAACAGAGAAATATATTTCAACATAGTCTCAATTTTGTTTGGATGTGGCAAAAATTTGTGAATCGGTGATTTGCACTGACTCATATAAATCGAAAACGTAGACAAAATGTCGCTTTTTTTGTGGCAATTTTGTAAAAAATCGCTTGTTTTTGTGAAACAACTGCTTTCGACGCAGTGCTTAATTGTTTCGCAAAGCGAAACGTGATAAACATCTAATTTTGTTGCCGTTTACTGTATAAACCAAATCTGAAAGTTGATTCTGATCCAGTCATACATCTATTTTATCGCTAAAATCACTTTAGAATAGACTGGGCGGACAAGAATTTTTTGCTTTGTAGTCTGACCAAAGAATGTAGATCGAGACACCCACGAGAAAAAGAACAGCAAAACCACAGATAATAATTAGGTTTGATGGCGTGGGTTTATTTATGGCTTTCATAACAAGCAATCCATTTTTTCCCTTGTTTTTATTGCGAATTGCATCAATTGATGTCACAATACTAGAAGAAATCGGCTCCATTTCTTGAAATAGCATTGTTGAATTTGATGACTTCGAGGAAACACCATCTCGAACATCTGAAATATCATGGTTTCCGAGTGCATCTGGCGGCAATTTAATTGTGTGTGGCATCTCTGATGGAAGCCAGTTTGTGGCAAGATACGTCTCTCCATTTGATTGCCGATAGTCGGAATCGTGTCGTGAAAATGGCGATCTACCAGCACCGACACTGCCATATATTGGGGACACTGAAGTTGGTGAATTTGACAAAATCGGACTTTCCACCTGAATGTTTAGTGGACTCACTGGCGGAGGTGTGCGTGGAAATGTTTCGTTTGGCCCATCTTTTTTCACATTTTTGTCAGATTCTAAATCGGAGTCAGCATTTGATGTGTTTTGACGATATGTCTGCGAAATTACTGGCAAAATTGTGTGATTTGATGCCGTTTCCTCTGAATAACGACGTGGAACCGATTGAATTCCAAAAGAAGAAGTTGAACCGGCAAACGTCCCCATTCGACGTCGGGGTGGTTCCTGCTCGCCTGCATCAATCGTGAAAGGACGAAAACTTTCTGTCAGTTGATGTCGTGGACCGCCTCGTTCGACACCAGCAAAATACATTTCAGGACGACCAGGAAGTATTTGAAGCGATGTTTTCGCCTCTTGCAAAAAACGCTGAACTCGCTGGCAGTGACTGCCAGCAGTATTTTGTTTCATGTCGGAGCCAAAAAGGACACCGGCCAATTCGTGATTTCCATTCAAAATCGGACCGCCTGAATCGCCGCGTCTGGCACTGGTGGACATATCAATAATTTCATAACGAGCGGATTCACCATCCTTTGGAAGTTCTGGGGCGAGATATCTTTCACACTTTCCACCAGCGAGGCGATATGAACCAGAACCATATCCGGCAATCCAGAGCAAATCGCCCGGTTTGGGAACACTGCTGGCAATCGGAATTGGCTTGATCGTTTTTGGAGGAAGTGAAACGGCAATCAGAGCCAAATCCCATGTTTTGTCGGAATGAACGACTGCTCCGAATGACGAAAATCCAGACGGAAAATGGACATGTACAAGTCCATCTGCCTCACAAACAACGTGCCAATTTGAAAGTATAAGTCCATAATCACCAAGACCACCGATATATGAGCCACTTCCGAAAGATTGCCCAGTTGGATCAAACGCCACAATCCGCACGACACCAGGAATCGGTTCAAACGGAGTTGGCACCGCATTGCCAGCAAGCAGCGAAGACGGTGTGGAATCAATCGCGGCTGGGAGCATCGCCGAATTTCCCA
>JBOFGF010000368.1:0-4124 GCA_051649005.1 Thermoguttaceae bacterium
ATATGCCATCGCACCGCCAATGAGAACCTTGTCGCAAATACCGAGAAGATTTTTGATCACCATGATTTTGTCGGAAACCTTTTTTCCACCGATAATTGCCACGAATGGACGTTTTGGATTTGCAATTGCATTGCTCAAATACTTGATTTCTTTTTCGACCAAGAATCCACAGACTTTCGGTTTCGAACCCATTGCTTTGGGAACGGCAAACATTGAAGCGTCTGTTCGATGGCATGTTCCGAATGCGTCATTGACATAAACATCGGCAAATGCGGCGAGTTCTTTGGCAAATGCTTCGTCGCCATTCTTTTCGCCCGGCTGAAAACGGAGATTTTCAAGAACTAGAATGTCGCCTGTTTTGAGTGCGGCGACTTTTGCTTTTGCATCGGCTCCAACTGTGTCAGTCGCAAATTCGACCGGTTTGCCGAGAATTTCAGAAAGTCGAACGGCGGTCGGTTTCATCGTGTATTTCGCATCAGGTGCGTCTTTCGGACGGCCAAGATGACTCATCAATATGACTTTTCCACCTCGTTCCAAGACCGATTTGATTGTCGGAATTGCCATTTCAATACGTCGGTCGTCCGTGATTTTTCCTTGTTCGTCGAGTGGAACATTGAAGTCTACTCGAATCAGGACGGCTTTGTTTTGAACATCAACTTGTGCAATTGTTTTTTTCATGTGAGTGAAATAGATAAGTGAAAGTAAAAGAGTGAGTTTAATAGATGCACCATCAAAACAGTCGGGCAACTCCAATCATTTTACCACAAGTTTTCGCACATGGGAGCGGGTGTCTCATTTGCTTCCACAAATGCGGACACAATTTTTATTTTTTTGATTTCCCTATTGATTTTTCCGATAACCTGAAATACAATTCTACTTGTTCTGCGAGTAGACTTCGAGTCGGTGTGTCAGCACCGGAATTTCTGCATGACAAACGGTTCGCGCGCGGGTTTAATCGGCGGGTTATTATTTAGTTTTTCCAAATTTTTCACAAAGGGACTTGAAAATGAAAACGAATTTTGTCACAAAGCTCCGCCAAAATGTTAAGATGGGGGGGGGGGGTGATTTGGGCCGCGAACTCAGTTTGCAGGCCTTCGCAAATCGTCGCCGTTTCTTTTCGGCTTTTACTCTTGTTGAGCTTTTGGTTGTCATTGCCATCATCGGCGTTTTGATTGCTCTTCTCCTTCCCGCTGTGCAAGCAGCACGAGAAGCCGCCCGTCGTTCGACCTGCCTAAATCAACTCCGGCAAGTCGCTCTTGCAGCACACAACTATCACAGCACATGGAAATCGTTTCCTGCCGGTGCGACAATGCCGGTGCGAAATGATTGGAGTGCGCTCGCCCAATCCCTTCCTTTTATTGAGCAAACCGCACTTGCAGACGCACTCAAACTGGCGATGAACACTTATGGAGCGGGAGATGGTCGGTATGACGAAGCCGCCGCATTTGCTAATGCAATACCAGAAATCCAATCGGCTGTTCGTACAAATGTTCCCGTTTTTCTCTGTCCGTCCGACTCCAGATGGCGAGATAAAACGCCCCAAATGCGTGGTATGACAAATTACGTCATGAGCACAGGTGACAATAGTGTTCGGTGGGACAACACTTTCACACGCGGGCCATTCGGATGTCGTATGTATCACGGCATCGAAGAAGTCATTGATGGCACATCGAACACCATTCTCTATTCTGAACGTGCTATTTTTCCGGGAAATGGTGAAAAAACGATTCGCGGTGGTGTCATTTATGATTCGAACATTGTCGGTGGAAATGCTTGGAATGTCATGGTGGCAGGACCGTTCAATGCCCAATTATGTGTTGATAGTCGTTCGGATTCCAAGTTTTACAAAGATTCCGTAAATATGACTGCTGACTGGGCAGGGCGTGCATACTTTGTTGGACTTCCCGGCTGGACTTTCACAAACATGATTTTGCCTCCGAATTCACCGAGCTGCGTCTCTGAGCGAGCGACTCCTGCGGCGGCCGGAGAGACCGCTGATTTTGGCGATCCGGGGATTTATCCACCGACGAGCTATCATTCAGGCGGAGTCAACATTGCTTATTGCGATGGAAGTGCTGGTTTTATTAGCGACACAGTGAACAGTCTTTCGGCAGGTCAGACGCTTTCAAGTGTTAAAGCTGTCCAAGTCGGTAATTCGCCGTTTGGTGTTTGGGGAGCACTGGGGTCAATGGACGGAAAAGAATCGGTCGCAAAACCTTAATTAAATCGAAAAAAGAGGCAAATGCGAAAACGATTTTGCCTCTTCGCAAATTCTCGTGTTTGATTTTTGTCGCCTACTTCTCACTTGGAGGATATCTGTCATGTTCCGTAATCAATTCAGTAAGTTGCTTCGCGCTTTTACTCTCGTCGAACTTTTAGTTGTAATTGCGATTATTGGCGTTTTAATCGCGCTGTTGTTGCCGGCGGTGCAAGCTGCTCGGGAAGCCGCCAGACGAAGCGGATGTACGAATAAAATTCGTCAATTTGCCATCGCCACTCATAATTACCATGACACAAATAAGTCACTTCCGGCTGGTTCAAACGGAAATGGTGCAAGTGTGGCAGGTCATGCAAATGGCGGCTGGGGCGGCGAAGCATGGTCGGCGCACACTGGGCTTCTCCCGTTCATGGAACAGAATGCAGTTTATGATAGTTTGACCACATACTATCGAACTTACACGGCAAACGCCGCCCCAACAAACATGGCGAGTACAGATGCGACAGAGGCGAATTTTGCAGCATCTGTCCGAAGTACGATTAGCTCGTTTTTGTGCGATTCAGATGGTTTTGCATGGCGAAAACTTCCGACAGAATATGCCCGCACAAATTATGTCATGTCTTCTGGGGACAACAGTCAAAAATATCGAGATAAGCAGGGAATTCCGCGCGGCCCTTTTGGTGCTTATCACTGGTTTGGACTGGAAGCAATTTCTGATGGCACAAGCAATACCATTTTGTGGGGCGAGCGGGCGGCCTGCATGACAGCAAACCAAAATAAGGTGATTGGTGGTGGGATTGCTGTGTATAATTTTTCTGGCACGACTGGCGGTGGATGGGACACACTCCAAAATGCGGCAATGAAAATCGAAGATTGTCTCGCTTTGAAAAAGAGTGAAGGCCAGTATGACAGCACGATCACGACTTATCGCACCGAAGGAGGTTCTCGCTGGTATTGTTCGTGGACTGCATGGACTTATTGTAACACGATTTTGCCGCCAAATTCGCCCTCCTGTGTTTCGAGAAGTGATCAAGCGGACCCCATGATAACTCCGCCGACCAGCTTCCATCCCGGAGGCGTGAATATGGCGTTTGCCGATGCCTCTGCTTCTTTCATCAGCGACACTATCAATTATGGCACATTGCCCGGGAAAATATGTCCATGGACAGGCCCGTCTCCATTCGGTGTTTGGGGAGCACTCGGCACAAAAGACGGCGGCGAAAACGCTGCGCGTCCATAGTATTTTGCCCCAAAAAATCAAAAATGCTGCGTTTGAATGACTTTGGAACCGATTAGTTTCGTTTGTTTTTTCACTTACAAGGAGTTTTCTCATGAAAGACCAATATAGTACAAAAAATCATAGTACACAAAATCGATTTGCCAATTTTTTTGGATTCACTCTCGTCGAATTACTTGTTGTCATTGCGATTATTGGCGTTTTAATAGCACTGCTTCTTCCAGCTGTGCAGGCTGCTCGGGAAGCATCTCGCCGAGCAACTTGTGTAAATCATTTGAAACAGCTTGCTCTGGCGTGTCATACTTACAATGACACGCACAAATCACTTCCAATCGGTGGAAATGGCCCCAATTTTAGTGCGACTGGAACAGTAAGTTGGGTCGGAAACGGATGGAGTGCGTTTTTGCCACTCCTCGCTTTTGTGGAACAGGCGGCGTTATATGATCAATTAACAATTGCATCACTGACATACAATGCTGGAAATGATTTTGGTAAGAATACAGGCGGAGTGTATGATTTTTCTCCTGATGGCACGAACGTCTATTTGCAGGTTCTGCGTAAACAAGTACCGATTTATCTGTGTCCATCCGATGGCAAAGGCGGCCGCAAAACCGACAATGATTATGGACGCACAAATTATATGCAATGTTCGGGAGACAATGGAACCAA
>JBOFGF010000369.1:0-13608 GCA_051649005.1 Thermoguttaceae bacterium
CTGGCAAAATGCCCGGTTTTCAGAATGAGCCGACATTCACATCAGGAGATAAAATTTTGGGGCCAAACTCCGGCGGTTTTATGACCAAAATCGTCGATGCCTCTGGAAAACCGCTTCTTGATGGCAAAAAATTCGACTGGATCGAATTCAAAATTTGGCGTTCGTATCCATCCAAAGCAGGCGATCCAGCCAAATCAGCAAGTCCAGCAAATAGCTGGGCATCTTTCGTCGAATTGCAAGTTCTTGCCGATCCAAATGATTCGACTCTCTTTGAATCTGAGGCGCAGAAAAATGCGTGGATCATGGCACGCGAAACGGCAAAATTTGAGAAACGACTAACTGAACAACTTGGTGGAGATGTTGCAATCGCTCTGAAAAAACCAGAATCGCTCAAACGCGCAATTGATGATCTGGCAGCAAAAAACCCAGATAAATACGATGGCAAAAAATTTGCTGCACAATATGAAAAAATCGTCGCCGAACTGGCAAAACTCCCAACAAATACTTTGGAGGAGCAAGATAAATATATCGAAGCAGCAAGGCAATTTGCCCAGTTACGAGAAGAAGCTCTGCTGGCAAATCCACTTCTTAACTTTGACAAACTCCTCTTTCGACGCGCCCGGGGAGAAGGTTTGACCTCGAACTGGCTTTCAAACGCCGCACGAGGAAAAGGAGAATATGGAAATGCCCTGATGACCGTCAATCCAAGAAACGCAAAAGAAGAAGCAAAAACGATCATTGAAGACCCAAACAAATCCTTTGTCGGCGATATTTGTCTTCACTGGAATGCCGACAAAATGCTCGTAACTGCTCTGTCAGAAAACAAAACGTGGCAAATTTTTGAACTTAATTTAGATGGCACTGATTTCAAGCAAGTTACTCCAACATCTTCCGCCGATGTTGATAATGTCGAAGGGTGTTATGTCCCAGATGGTTCGACTATTTTCATCTCGACTGCAAATATGATGGGAGTTCCCTGCATTGATGGAAGCAGCCCGGTCGGAAATCTTTATCGACTCGAAAAAGATGGAAAAACTATCCGACAACTAACTTTCGAGCAAGATCAAGACTGGTGTCCCGTTCTTTTAGCAAATGGAAGAATCTTATATTTGAGATGGGAATATATCGACACAGCACACTATTTCACTCGAATCCTCTTCAACATGAATCCAGATGGAACGAATCAGGTCGAATACTATGGAAGTAATTCATTTTGGCCGAACAGCATGTTTTATGCAAAACCGATCCCCGGCAGCACAACCAAATTTGCGACCATTGTCACCGGCCATCATGGAGTTGCACGAATAGGTGAACTCGTTCTCTTTGACATCACAAAAGGTCGCCGCGAAGCAGACGGAGCAATCCAAAAAATTCCCGGCTTCGGCAAAAAAGTTGAACCGATTATCGAAGACCAACTTGTCGATAGTTCATGGCCAAAATTCATTTACCCAGCACCACTCGACGAAAATTATCTGATTGTGTCTGCAAAACTGACTTCCAATTCTCCGTGGGGACTTTATCTCGTCGATACATTCGACAATATGCTCCTCCTCCGAAGTGAGCCAGGATATGCTCTCTTTGAACCAACTCCGGTAATCAAGCGACCAGAGCCGCCAACAAGACCAGTGCAGGTTGATCGAGACTCGAAAGAATCGAATGTCTTCATCACCGATGTTTATTTTGGTGATGGTCTGAAAAATGTCCCCAAAGGAACCGTGAAAAAACTTCGACTTTTCGCTTTTAATTACGGATATCGTGGAATCGGAAGTCACGACTACTTCGGAATGGAAAGCTGCTGGGATGCTCGCCGCATATTGGGAGAAGTCCCTGTCTATGAAGATGGAAGTGCCTCATTTGTCATCCCGCCAAATACGCCACTTGCTTTGCAGCCGCTCGATGAAGAAGGGAGAGCTGTTCAACTTATGCGATCTTGGTTCGTCGGAATGCCGGGCGAAAATCAATCGTGCAATGGATGCCACGAATCGCAAAATACCGCCTCTCCACGAAAGCAAACAATTGCGATGGGGAAAGCTCCTACTCCAATTGAGCCGTTTCTCGGCCCAGTTCGACCATTCTCCTTCAAACATGAAGTGCAGCCGGTGCTCGACAAATACTGTGTCGGTTGCCACGACGGAAGTGAGGACAAAAAAGATCGTCCAAACTTTGCAGATTCATCCCCAGGACACAAAGGGTTTTCAAAATCGTATCATGCTTTGCATCCGTATGTAAGACGCCCCGGTCCAGAAGGTGACTATCACATGTATCAGCCGCTCGAATATCATGCTTCGACAAGTGAATTATTCCAGCGTCTTGAAAAAGGGCACCACGGAGTCGAGGTCGATGCCGATTCTATGCGAAAATTACATACTTGGGCCGACCTAAATGTTCCATATTTCGGAACATGGATCGAAATTGCAAATCTCATCAATCGACCACATATCGCGGATGTCGCTCAAAGAGCAAATGATTTACGCTCCATGTATGCGGATATTGATTTTAATCCCGAAAAAGACCCATATTCTGGAATTGAAATTCCAAAATACGAATTCGTGAAACCGAAAAAAGTTGAACGCGACAAGACTGCTCCCGCTGTTTCCGACTGGCCATTTGATGCCACGAAAGCAACCGAGAAACAGTCGAAACCGAAACAAAAAATCAATGTCGATGGACTCTCACTTGAAATGGCCTGGATTCCAACTGGAAAATTTGTCATGGGCGACGAAAATGGAGACCCGGATGAATTCCCACGTTCTGCTGCCGAAATCAAAAAACCATTTTGGATGATGACAACAGAAGTAACAAACGAATTGTATAACAAATTCGATCCCAAACACGACAGTCGTTTCATTGACCAGTGGAGCAAAGATCACACGACACCAGGATATCCCGCCAACAAACCGAATCAGCCTGTAATTCGCGTCAACTGGAACGAGGCACAGGAATTTTGCAAATGGCTCTCTGAAAAGACCGGCAAAAAGTTCCGCCTCCCAACAGAAACCGAATGGGAATGGGCGGCGCGCGCAGGTTCGGCGACACCAATGTGGTATGGAGATATTGACACCGATTTCGGAAAGCTCGAAAATCTCGCTGATGACAGTTTGAAGCTGTTTGTGGTGCGAGGAGTGAATCCGCAGCCGATAAACAATCCCCCAGATGTCGAAGCATTTTTGCCGCGTGCAAAAGGCATCAATGATGGCAATATGATCGCGCAGGATGTCGGCGCATATCAACCGAATCCGTGGGGATTACATGACATGCACGGCAGTGTGGCCGAGTGGACCGATTCCGACTATCTTTTCAAGAACAAATCGCCACAAAAAGTTGTTCGTGGGGGATCTTGGGATGATCGGCCTCAGAGAGCTCGCAGTGGATTTCGACGTGCATATCAGCCGTGGCAGCCGGTCTACAATGTTGGTATTCGACTCGTTTGCGACGAATGATCGCTTTGTCCAAAATTGGTGGCATCACGTTGACATCCGTTTAACAAAAAGCCTCGTAGTATCTCCCTGTCTTGTATAATTACTTTTCCTGCTATTGCTTGTATGTTTAATCAACAGCTCGAAAGAATGCACGGGGTGCTGTGTTGATGGAAGTATTTGGCGACAAACAGCTCCCCTCCTTTCAAAGGAGGGGAGACCAATTATACTGAAAATGGCACAAAATTGGATGTTTAGCCAGCTTTCGTAGAAAGCTGTTGCTTCATAAAAACAAGCGAATTTGCACAAGATTAACGGAATTAGCAGCCAATTTTGTCGCCGTTTACTGTGTATAATCAATATGCTGTTAATTGATTGCCATTCAGTCCTTTTTTCACAATCAAAGTAGATGACTCGTTTTTTTATTTTCGTTTTTGTCTTTTATGTTCTCGCAGGTTTCGGATGTCAAAAAGAAGCGATGTCTCGCAAAATAGCCCCACCAGATGTGGTGGTCGAAGAAGCACAAACCCAAACTGTGCAGCCATATATTGACGCGACTGGATATGCGGAAGCATACGAATTTGTCGAAATTCCGGCCAGAGTTTCCGGCTTTCTAAAAGAAAAACGCTTTTTGCCAGGTGATCTGGTCTCGGCTGGAACGCCTCTGTTTCTCATCGAGCAAAATCAATATCAGGCGGAAGTGAAATCTGCGGAGGCGATGTTGGCATCGGCGCAGGCCAAACTGCACTTGAATGAAGCAAACTTGGCCAGAACGAAAGACCTTGTCGCTCAAAATGCAATGACGCAGCAAGATTTGCAGACTGACGAAGCCAAAAAAGATGAGGCCGCCGCCAGTGTGATGAGCGCAGAGGCTTCTCTTGAAAAGGCTAAATTGAATCTGAGTTACACAGATGTTAAAAGTCCAATTGCTGGAAAAGTTGACCGCAATTTGGTCGATGTCGGAAACTTGGTTGGACCCGGAAGTGAGAATTCCGTTTTGACAACTGTCGCTGGAATGGACCCAATTTATATCTATTTTGACATCAGCGACCACCAATTCAATAGTATTCGTGAATATGCAAAAGAAACGAAAGACCCACTTGCACTCGAACTGATCGAACGAATCCGCAAAATAAAACAAACGACTGCCACATCCGCCGCCCCTGAAAATTCAGAGGGGCAATCAGGTTCCGAGCCATCAGTTAATGCGGCACTTTCCAGTGAAAAATCGAAGTCGGATTCAGCGGAAGCAATTCAGTTCGAGGTGTCTCTCATTAAAGGGAGTGCCCCGAACACTGGTGATTATCCATTTAAGGGAATCATCGACATGAGCGCAAATAGAATCGACTTGAAAACAGGCACAATCACACTGCGAGGCGAAGTTCCAAACAGCGAATATACCATTTACCCAGGCCAAATTTGTCGCGTTCGTGTTCCGATTTGGCCGATTCCTGATGCCGTGCTGGTCAAAAACGAAGCAATTTGTGTCGATTTGAATCAGAGATATATTTTCGTTGTCGATGAAAAAAACATCGCACATCGGCGAGTCGTCGAACTTGGTGATTTGCAGCCAGGAGGAAAACGAATCATCTTAAGTGGACTTGAAAAAGGAGAAAAATATATTGTGCAGGGAACTCAAAAAACACGAGATGGTGTCGCAATAAACCCAGTTGAGAAATTAGGAGTCAATTAAAATTAACATTGCCTAAAAATAACATTGCCAATTGTAACAAAATGGAACACCGGCGTTTCGAGCTGGTGCGTTTCGAGCTGGTGCGTGAGCACCGGAACAGATGAAAAACGCCGACGCAGAACGAGCTGCGAACTCTGTTCGCGGGCAGCTGGCCTGATTTTGGGCGACTGAAAACGGCACTAAATTTGATGTTTTGCCAGCTTTCGTGGAAAGCTGTTGTTTCATTCAGCGAGCTGTCGATTTCAATCGGCCGGTGAATTGAACAAAATTACCGTAATCAAAAGCGATATTTTGGCACTGTTTTCAGAATATCGGAAACGAGGTGTTTTTATCTTAGAAAATCAACTTTTTCAGGAATTGTTTACTTTTTTTCGATTTATCTATGATTTCTCTGTTGCACTGAGTGGGGGGAATCTGATACAATTGTTCGATGTTTAGCAGCGGCGGAAAGGATCGATGCCCTGCAAAAAATGCGATTTCGATCCCAATAGTACCTTTTTTCTATAATTTAATGAAAACATTTCATATTCATATTCATATTCGTCAAACTGTTTTATTCATATTCCTTTCTAGTTTACTTTTTTTCACTGCCTGTCAGCGAGAAACTTCGGGGCAGCCAACTGGTTCTGCTTCGTCGTCTAAATCGAGTGCTTCGCCGCTTTCAAGTGCTGATCTTCTCCCACTTTCTCCGACTATTCGGGAGCGAAATGTGGCCAATTTGTATCTGCGACTTTTGGAGACGCAGCACATTTCCCAGAAGAAATTGACCCCTGAAATTTCGAAAGAGGCGTTTCGCCTTTATATCAAAGGACTTGATCCTTTCAAAATGTATTTCAATCAGTCCGATATTGATGAATTTACAAAAAAGTACGAGACAACTTTGTGTGAGTTGGCAAAGCAGAAGAATGTCGATGCCGCTTTCGAGATTTACAATCGATTCCTGAAACGAGTCGAGGAACGAATAGCAATGATCATGGAAATTCTTGATTCGCCTCATGATTTCACTGTGGACGAAGATATTACTCGTGATAAAAAATTGATGAATTGGGCGCAAAATGACACCGAGTCTTATGAAAAGTGGCGAAAACGAATCAAGGACGACATTCTTGCACTAAAATCAGACACCATTGAAAATAAAAAGGAACGTGAGAAAGCAATTGCTGATGGCAAGAAACCGCCGAAAGCAAGCGATGACCGCGATCCAGTCGAACGGCTGAAAAAACGATATACAAGTATCAGAAAACGAATGTTGCTCGAAGGACACATCGAAGATGGAAAAATTCTTGAAGACATTCGAAAATCGGCCAATGACGACGTGATGGAAGCATATCTTTCGGCAATTTCTGGTGCTCTCGATCCGCACACTTCGTACATGTCACCATCGACTCTCGAATCATTCAACATTTCGATGGGAAAAGCACTCGAAGGAATAGGAGCAACACTGACATCAGAAGATGGTTATACTGTCATAAAAAAGTTGGTCAAAGGAGGTCCTGCTGATAAAAGTGGTGAACTGCATGTCGATGACAAAATCAGTGGTGTCGGGCAAGGAAAAGATGGCAAAATCGAAGATGTCGTTGATTCTCGGCTTTCCGATGTCGTGAAAATGATTCGTGGCTCCAAAGGAACATCCGTTCTATTAGAGGTTATTCCTGCGGAGGGCGGAACAGCAAAAATAATTGAAATTGTCCGCGACAAAGTAACACTTGAAGATCAGGCGGCCAAATCCAAAATCTTTGAAGTTGGCGCAAAAGCAGATGGAAAACCATATCAAGTTGGTGTTATTGATTTACCTGACTTCTATCTCGACATGGACGCACTTCGACGAGGTGAGACGGACATTCGCAGTACCACGACTGATGTGAAAAAAATTCTAAAAGAATTCGTCGAAAAAGGAGTCGATGTCGTTGTTCTCGATCTGCGCATGAATGGCGGAGGCTCATTGCAAGAAGCCATTTTGCTGACAGGACTTTTTATTGATACTGGAAATGTCGTGCAGACGAAAGATGAAACTGGCAGCCAGCCACAGCAGCGAGACGATCCCGATCCGAGTTGCGACTGGACTGGCCCGCTCGTCGTTGTTGAAAGCAAATTCAGTGCCAGTGCGAGTGAAATTTTCGCCGGAGCAATTAAAGATTATGGACGTGGACTCATTGTCGGAGATTCTCGAACTCACGGAAAAGGAACGGTCCAACAAATGAAGGACCTCAGTGAGCTTCTTTTTGGAAATTCGAACGCAGATTATGGAGCTATTAAAATCACAATTCAGGGATTTTATCGTCCCAGTGGTGTTTCGCCCCAGGGAGAAGGAGTTGCGGCCGATGTCATTCTCCCTTCGTTGACAGATGTGCTCGAAGACATTTGTGAATCTGACCTCGATAATGCTCTCACTTTGAAAAAAGTACCACCGGCCAAAAATTTTGCCCCGAAGCAAGTTTTTGTTTCGCCACAAATCATCGAATCTCTTAAACAGCTCTCAACAAAAAGGATTGCTGAAAATGAAGACTTTTTGCGAGTTGTCAAAGATATCGAGATGTACAAAGAAATCAAAGCGAAAAAGATGTCCACTCTCCACGAAGGAAAGTATTTGGCTGAGCAAGAACGCCTGAATGCCGACAAAAAAGAACGTGAACAAATCGAAGATATGTTGGATAATGACATCAAGCAAAATTTTTATCTCGATGAAGTTCTTGCCATTTCTGTCGATTATTTGAAACTTCTCGAACGAGATGGAATAAAATTTCCACAAGAACGAATGACCACTGCAAAACCTTCGTTTCGATTTCTATTTGGACAATAAGAAAAAGCACTAATAAGTTTTGCCACGTTTTCTGAAAACACAGTGCAGAAGTGTGTTGTTTTGCCATTTAGACCGCTTTCGCAGAAAGCGGTTGTTTCGAAAAAGAGCCGCCGACGAAGTAGGTGCTCCGACGCAGTCGGCGGATGAATCGTATTAAAATTCACGTTCACTCTGTAAAACAAAGGTTTTTCTGCCCTCAAATGGAATCATATTGAGCCAAGAAATTCAACTGCCGCCCTCAAATGGCAAGATAAATCGGCGTAAATCATAAATCGTACTTGTAACTCGATTCGGATTTTATTGTGTCATTTCAGGGCTTTATTTTTGTGGGACGAATTTGGTAGTATTTATGTGAATTGGAAAAACAACTATCTGCGTGAACGGATACGATTTTTTTATCTGTGCTTTACTTTTGCATAAAAAAGATTACAATCGGCACTGTCGCTTTGATAGGTCTCTGTTTTTGAAATTATCACTTTCAGGAGTCAATATACCATGTCTATGTCGTCTAATTCTTCCAGCACTTCCCCCATTTCCGAAGTATTACCATCACAGGAATCAATTGATACATCACCGAATGCTGGTGAAACAATTGAATGGAATTATTCAGGAAAAGCCATGAGAGCACGTTGTTTACTCAACTGGTTTATATCTTTCGTCGTTCTTGCTGGAATGGTCTATTTGACATTCACAAACAACATTCCTGAGACAATCTATTCAATTTCTTGGATCGTTTGCGGAGCGTGTCTGGTTCTTTTGTGGGTGCATTTTTATGTCGTCTATTTTTATCGAGTTTGGACAATGCGATACAAACTGACTCCGCAGCAGTTGTATTCGTATGAAGGACTTTTCACAAAAAAGAGTGATTCGATGGAACTTTTGTACATCGATGATTTACAATTGATCGTGACTCTGTGGGACCGAATTTTGAATGGCGGAGTCGGAAAAATCATCGTCCATTCCACTTCTGATAAGACACACGAACATTTGACACTTGCTGGCATTGAAAATCCAAATCATATTTTTGAAACAATGAACGAATATCGAAGCAAAGTCCGTGCCAAACGCGGTTTTATCTCTGGATGAGAAACGAGTTTTGAGAAAAGAGTTTCAATAAATACGTCGTTTTCCGGTTTTGCCGTATTTAGTATTTGTATGCGTTCATGGTTTTAGATTTTTTACAATGCAAAATTCGCGTCCACGTTTGGCGATCCATGTTTGGCGATCCACGTTTGGCGAGCCGCCAACGTAAGTTGGCGGGTTTGTTGAGCGAGTCGCTCTGAAATGACAAGATTAATTGGTGCAAATTGGTGCAAATTGTGTCACGCCATTTCATGGCAATCGAATTTTAGCTCTTTTTAACTGTATTTATGGAAAACACACACAAAACCCGTGAATGGAAACTATTCTCTTACTGTTTTTAAGTTTTTGTTTTTCATTTGTATTTTTTATTTCAACTTTTTGACAAGGAATTGATCATGTTTGAATTTTCTCGTCGTGGTTTTCTAAAACGGTCCGCAGCTGGTGTCGCCGGTGCTGGATTGGTTCCATATCTTTTTTCGAGTGCGCAGCCACTTCGGGCCGAATCACCGAGTGATCGACTCCAAATGGGGTGCATCGGAGTCGGTGACATGGGGCGAGGTGATGCCCGTGGATTTAATGGACTTTGTGATATTGTTGCCGTTTGCGATGTCGATTCGCTCCACATGCAAGTCGCACAGGACGATCCAAACATTGGCAAAAAAGATGCAAGTGGAAATAAAATTCGTCCAGAAGGATACAAAGATTATCGCAAAATTTTGGAACGTGATGACATTGATGTTGTTTCAATTGTCACACCTGATCACTGGCACGTCAAAATCGCCATTGAAGCACTACAAGCAGGAAAGCACGTTTTTTGTCAAAAACCACTCACACTGACAGTCGAAGAAGGCGCACTTATTCGAGCTGCCTGTAAAAAATACGATAAAATTTTTCAAGTTGGCACGCAGCAGCGGAGCCAGCGCGAACAATTTCTTCTCGCGGCAATCATGGTTCAAAAGGGTTTGCTGGGAGATATTAAAAAAATGACGTGCGATATTGGCGGTTCACCAACTTGTGCTCCTATTCCGAAAGCCGATGTTCCCAAAACACTCGATTTCGAAATGTGGCTCGGACAGGCTCCAATCGTCGATTATTTGGCGACATCAGAAATGAACAATGCGAGTCGTCCTGATGCGTGGCCAAAAAATAGCCGCACTCACTATGAATTTCGTTGGTGGTATGAATACGGCGGTGGAAAATTCACCGACTGGGGAGCTCATCATGTTGATTTTGCCATGTGGGCACTCACACAAGATGCGCCAGGAAAAGGGCCGATCCGATTCAAACCGATTATGGTGGAACATCCAGTTCCGTATAAAAATGGATATCCGACCGAAACAAACCGTTATAATGCGGCAAATAAATTCCATATTGAAACAGAATTTGACAATGGAACCATCATGGATGTGTGCAGCCATTCAACTGATGGAAACGGAATTCTGATCGAAGGAACAAAAGGAAAAATTCACGTCAATCGACAGCGAATCAAAGGAAAACCTTTTGAAGATATTGGCGGCGAACTCCGCGAAAATGGAAGTTCTAAGTCGTATAATGAAATGCCAGAACTGCAAAAAAACATTCCAGAAGCAGAATTTACACGTCTTTACAAAGGAAAACCGTGCGAAGGACATAAACAAAATTTCATTCGCTGCATCAAAGAGGGCGGTCTTCCTGTCTCCGATGTTTATACTCATATTCAGGCGATGAATGCGTGTCATCTCACTGCGATTGCCGCTCGACTAAATCGAGAAATCACATGGGACCCCAAAACGGAAAAGACCGGTGATTCGGAGTCGCAGACTTTCATTGCTCGTGAGCAACGAAAGGGATATGAAATTCCACGAGTGAGCTGAATAAACGGATTGTTTTGTTAATATCCCCGGGGCGGCGTGTACTCACAAAGTCCCCGGGGAGATGGCACGAAAACATTTTCGGAAAATTTTTCGCTTGATATTCGCATTTTTTGTTGTACAATGGAAAAATTGAAAAAGGCGAAAATTCCTGCCGCATCTCGACACCGAACCACGATTCGAGTATAATGGCACCACGAATTCCGACTCCCGAATGCTTTCACCGCCGAATGCCTCGCCAAAATGCCACTCTCTCGCCAAGAAATCAAGCAAAATGCTGTCCAATTCGCCGCCGAATGGCACGGCGATAAGTGCGAACGCGCTGAATCCCAGTCTTTCTGGAACGATTTTTTCGCCGTCTTCGGCGTTCGCCGCCGCTCCGTCGCTTCCTTCGAGCAAAAAGTCAAAAATATAAAAGGACAGTTCGCATCCATCGACCTCCTCTGGAGCGGAAAACTCCTTGCCGAACATAAATCGTACGGAAAATCCCTCGACAAAGCCGCATCACAGGCATTCGAGTACATGCACAATCTGGCATCTGAAAACCGAAGCGATGAAATTCCACGATATATTATCGTTTCAGATTTTGCGAACATCGTTTTGTACGATCTCGAACCCGACGAAGGAGACCCCGAAAAAATCGAGTTTGTGTTACATGATCTCCACAAACACATCGACGCTTTCGGATTTATTTCCGGTTACAAAATCCACAAACCGAAGCCCGAAGACCCTGCAAATACAATTGCGTCGGAGCTGATGGGAGCCGTGCATGATTCCCTTTTTGCGAACGGATATTCAGGTCACGACCTCGAACGGTTTCTTGTACGAATACTGTTCTGTCTATTTGCCGAAGACACCGGAATTTTTTCACCGGACGCTTTCACGGCTTATATTGAAAATGAAACGAAAACTGATGGCAGTGATCTGGGTTCTAAAATTGTACAATTTTTCGAGATTCTTGATACGCCATCAGAAAATCGGCAGAAAAATTTAGACGAATCGCTTTCTGCGATGCAATATGTAAACGGCGGATTATTTGCAGAAATGTTACGAATACCTGCGTGTAACAAAAACATTCGCAATTCTATTTTGGCGGCAACAAAATTCGATTGGAGCCGCATTTCACCGGCAATTTTCGGTTCGTTATTTCAATGTGTCATGGACCCGGAAGCTCGGCGAACTTGCGGGGCACATTATACGGAAGAAGACTATATACTAAAGGTTCTTCGGCCACTTTTTCTGGAGGATTTACGAAACGAATTCAAGAAGCTCGCTTCGAGCAAATCGAAATCGAGCCATGCCTTGTTACAACAATTCCACGAAAAATTAGCATTATTGACATTTTTCGATCCGGCTTGTGGCTGCGGCAATTTTTTGGTTTTAGCTTATCGAGAATTACGTCGTTTGGAGATGGACGTTTTCGAGAAGTTACATAAATCTGGCCAAAAATTTTTGGACACCGCTTTTGTTTCTCAGGTGGATGTCGATCAATTTTATGGCATTGAAATTGTTGAATTTCCAGTGCGAATTGCGGAGACGGCAATGTGGCTGATGGATCACCAGATGAACATCGAGGCATCTGAGCGGTTCGGGAATTATTATGTTCGATTGCCGCTGCAAAAGAGTGCGAAGATTGTTCATGGAAATGCTTTGCAACTTGATTGGAACGATGTATTACCGAAACAAAAATGCTCATTTGTCATCGGAAACCCACCGTTTGTTGGGAAGCATTATCGAAATCCAGAACAGCGAGAAGACATGGAAATTGTGTTTGGATGTTTTCGTAACACTGGCGATCTCGACTATGTTTCATGCTGGTATTTTAAGGCTGCGGAGTATATTCAAGAGACGCAAATTCAAGTCGGTTTTGTTTCGACGAATTCGATAACGCAGGGTGAGCAAGTCGGCATTTTATGGCCATTATTGTACGCAAAAGGAGTGAAAATCAATTTCGCTTACCAGTCATTTGTTTGGACGAGTGAGGCGAAAGGAAAAGCGCATGTCCATTGTGTGATTATTGGTTTTGGTCTCGTTGAATCGCAGTCAAAGTATCTATTTACGGAAGTTGATCCGAGCCGAGTTAGTTTTCGGACGGCGATGGCACTGAAAAACGACCCTGAGAAAGTTCGAGAGTTGTATGCGAAAATATCCGCACAAAAAGTGTCGAATATCAGTCCGTACTTAATTGCCGATTCGGAAGTTATTGTACATAAACGACTTGCGCCGATTTGTGATGTGCCATTGATTCGGTGCGGCAATAAACCGAGTGACGGAGGCCATTTTATTTTTAGCGATTCTGAAAAGCGAGAGTTTTTGAAACAAGAACCCGGCGCAGGTCAGTATTTTCGGCGTTATACGGGTTCGCAGGAGTACATCAATGGCAAGATGAGATGGTGTTTGTGGCTCGAAACGATCAGCCCGAAAGAGTTGCGTTCGTTGCCATTTGTGATGGAGCGAGTCAAGAAAGTACAAAAATTTAGAGAAGCGAGTAGTGCGAAACCGACACGAGAATCATCAGAAACGCCGACACGATTTTTTTATCAATCGCAGCCGAAAACGGATTACATTTTGATACCAGAAACATCGTCGGAGCGGCGAAAATATATTCCGATGGGACTGATGTCGAAAAAGGTGATTGCATCCAATGCGGCGTGGATTTTGCCGAGTCAGAGTTTGTATTTACTTGGCGTGTTGACTTCGGCGATGCACATGACATGGATGCGAGCGGTGGGAGGACGACTGGAGTCTCGATATCGTTACTCAGGC
>JBOFGF010000370.1:0-6266 GCA_051649005.1 Thermoguttaceae bacterium
GATTTCCTTCGATTTTTCGGGTGGCTTCGCTTTTTTGGCGATTTCCTTCGATTTTTCGGGTGGCTTCGCTTTTTTAGCGATTTCCTTCAGTTTTTCGGGTGGCTTCGCTTTTTTGGCGATTTCCTTCGATTTTTCGGGTGACTTCGCTTTTTTGGCGATTTCCTTCAATTTTTCGGGTGGTTTCGCCTTTTTGGCGATTTCCTTCAATTTTTCCGGTGGTTTCGCTTTTTTGGCGATTTCCTTCAATTTTTCCGGTGGCTTCGCCTTTTTAGGTGATTTCAATGTTTCATTTTTTTTCACCGCACCAATTGATTTTGCCGCTGCTTTTTTCATTGTATGACGAGTGGAAGTAGGATATTTTTTGTAAAATCCACCAGTATCTAAAACATATAAAACACAAAAATCACTTTTGAGTACAAAGCGACATGTCCCGGCACAGCATCCCATGAAAGTTTTGCTGAACAAGATATACTGCAACAAACAAACCAGAGTATTTTACACTGCAAAACACTCCGTCATTCTTGATTTTGTCGTTTTTAGCGAGCAAAAGCCATCTAAAAAAAGGTCAATTCAAACCCCATGCAGCGATAAGAACCTCCGCTCCCGGAGTCATTTTCCGCAACTTATTGCACATTCGTTCTTTTGCTGCGCCATCTGCTTTGCTCAACTTCGATTTCATATCACTATAATTTTCACGACGTTTTCGGCGGCGACGAATCTCTTTTTTTCGTTCACTCATGAACATTCTCCTGTTTTTTTGTGTGTTTAGCAAATGAGCTTCAAAAAATGCCCAAAGCAAAATTCCAATCAAAATCCCAGTATGGAACCGTTTGGGCAACCAATCATATCAAAAACCATCCATCTGTCAAGACGGGAGGCAATTGTGTAAAATTTCGCAATAAAAACCGTGCGAGAAAAACCGTGCGAGAAAAACCGTGCAATAAAAACTGTGCGAGCAAATTTACTGCGCGGCCGATTTTCGTTTTATCGAGCCAAATAGCAGTGGGAAATGGTGATGAAACAGCAATCTCGCAGTTTCAGTGGCTGTTTTCGTTATTTTGCACAGTTCCCCAGTGCAGAATAACCCAGTATGAAACTTCGTGCGGTCGTGATTGTGTGTATTGCCAAATGGAGAAAAACGATGTATAGTGAGAGACTCTGATAGTTTTGTGTGATTGGGCGTGTCATCGAAATCCGGTAAAATCCGACAAAATCCCGTAAAATCCGGTAAAATTCGACAAAATTTCGATAAAAAATTTTTATATCTCACATCCTCCAATGTCCCCCCCTGCTTCACTTTTCATCGACCTCGGATTCACGCAGTGTTTCAAAGACCGCGAAGATATTTGCGGTGATGCGTTCAAGTTTCAGAAAACCGACGATGGTCGTGTCATCGCCGTGTTGTCAGACGGACTTGGAAGTGGCGTGAAAGCCAATATATTGGCATCTATGACGGCGACGATGGCACTCAAATTTGCGATGGGGAACTCTGAAATTTTGCGTGCGGCGGAAATAATGATGAGTGCGCTCCCCATCTGCCAAGTCCGAAAAATTAGTTATGCGACATTTACGATTGTGAATGCTGGATTGCATGGTGCGACACGAGTTATCGAGATGGGAAATCCGAAATTTTTATTTTTCCGAAATGGAGTGGCACAAGCAATTCCATTTCAGCATCTGGAATCATCGAAGTGGCATGATCGGAAAATGATGGTTTATGACTTTCAAGTCGAAGCTAATGATCGTCTCATCTTTTTTTCAGATGGCATCAGTCAAGCTGGAATGGGCACGAAATCGTGGCCGCTCGGATGGAGAACTCGTGGATGTGCTGAATACGCGACCAAAATTTTAGATGGTCGGAATGATATTTCGTCGTATCAATTGTGTGAAAAAATGGTCGATGAAGCAAAACGCAAAGAACCGAAAGGACTTCCGAATGACGACATGAGTTGTGCAGCGATGTATTTTCGATTTCCACGCAAAATGCTCCTTTTTACAGGCCCGCCATTTGATCCGGCGATGGATTCAGAATGTGCAGAGATAGTTGATAAATTTGATGGCGAAAAGGTTATCAGTGGTGGAACGTCAGCAGAAATAGTTTCTCGTGAATTGGATCGGAGACTCCGAATGGACCTGAAAAATGTGTCGCCTGATATGCCGCCGCAGGCTTTCATGGACGGAATTGATTTGATCACGGAAGGAATTTTTACACTGACGAAAACTGCCCAATATCTCGAGAAACATGATGGTCAAAAGCACAACAATCCAGCGGGCCTTCTCGCTGAAATGATGCTTCGAAATGATGTCATTGACATGCTGGTCGGCACGAAAATCAACGAAGCTCATCAGGACCCAAAATTACCGGTCGATTTGGAACTGCGGCGAAATATTATCAGACGACTCGCCAAAGTTCTTGAACGGAAGTTTTTGAAAAAGGTCAATATCAGATATGTATGAATGTGATGGATATGATAAATATGATGGATGGAAAAATGGGAGAATAAACTTGTTAGAAATAGTAAATTTTACAACATGGACGCGAGTTTTTATTTCAAAAAATCTAAAACCGTGAACAGATACGATTTCCTTTAATTCCAGAGTGATTCACAAATATGGCATTCCTCCAAATTTCAAAGCATCGCGGCGTGATTTTGGTTGCCGTTTTGGTGGTGGTCGTCTTGCTCACTCTTTCAGTATTTGCCTTTTCTAAGTTCATGTCGGCGGAGCGACGCGGTGCGAATCATTCGCTGCGACAAAGGCAATCTCGACTTCTGGCGGAATCTGGAATCGACTATTTGCGTGTTATTCTTTCACAAGATGCCTATTCGATTCTTGAACAGGGCGGTATTTATGATAATGAAGACGAATTTTGTGGACACATTGTCACAGATGGAACAACATCTCTTTCCGGCGGAGCGGCGGGAATACAGAGTGACATGCAGCAACAAGTCGATCCACGAGAAGTCGGACGCTTTTCAGTCATCGCGCCGATGCTTTCGCCCGAAGGTCTTTTTCTCGGGGACAATTATCGTTTCGGACTCGAAGACGAATCGTGCAAAGTCAATCTGCGCTGGATTCTGCAAGTTGAAAAAGAGCAGCCTGGTCTCGGACGTGCCATGCTGATGAGATTGCCGGGAATTAAAGAAGAAATTGCCGATTCCATTCTCGACTGGATGGACGATGATTCTGAAGAGCGTGAATATGGGGCCGAAGACGAATACTATGCGAATTTGGACCCGCCATATTACACACGAAATGGAATTCCTGATTCGATTGACGAACTCATTTTGGTCAAAGGAATTTCGCCAAAATTGTTGTACGGAATCGACTGGAATCGGAATGGAATCCTTGATCTCGGCGAACCTGATGAAACAACACTTGATGAATTGGATGATGTGCCAGGAAATTTGAATCTCGGACTCGCCGCATATTTGACACTCGACAGCCGCGAATCGAATCGCACTCCCGACGGACTTCTGAAAATTGATGTCAACATGGACGACTTAGACGAACTACGAACGCAGCTTTCGGAGCGATTTGACGATTCCACATGGGCCGATTACATCATTTCGTTTCGGCAGCAGTCTGCCAGTGGAACGGCGGGAGGACAAACGCCCGTGTCTGCTGCGAATGTTTCGGCTCTTTTGGGCGGTCAAATGGGAGTTGGAGGTGCTTCGTCGGGATCAGGGGGACAAAAAATTAACTCGCTCCTCGATCTGGTCGCACCTCGTCCTGAATCAACACTTTCTTCGGCAACAAATAGTCAGGACAGTAATTCTTCGGGTTCCAACAATCTAGGAACAGGTTCGACCGGCGGCAATTCTTCCGGCGGATCAGTTGCCGGCGCATCCAATTCTCCATTCGAGCACGATTTGGTGAAAATGAACGACTACTTGCCGATTTTGTACGACAATTTATCACTCGGAGGAAATTCGCAGATCGGTCGGGTCAATATCAATCAAGCACCTCGAACGATTTTAGAATTGTTTTTGGCCCGAGAAGACATAATTGCCGAAACAACCGCTTCTGTCACGAATGAAATAGACTCACTTACTGCCGCCGCCGCTTCATTTGGACTCGGTTCGGCAACTTCAATGCGAAGCACTGAAATCGATACTATTATCGAAGGAATTTTGGCAGAGCGAATTTCCGATCCAGCAAAAATCGAATTGCCAGAGATGAATTATCCTTTTTGGATTTACACTCACGGAATAGTCGAAGATTTCGACTTAATGAAACAGCTCGAACCTTATTTTTGCTCGCAGGGAGCTGTCTTCAAAGCAAACGTGATTGGTCGTTTCGACGAAAAATCTCCAGTGCGCCGTCTCGAAGTCTGGCTCGATGCGTCTGATGTCGGCGACATAGAAAACGGGTTCAAACCAGCCAAAATTCTCCGAATACGCGATTTGACTGAACTCGGTCCAGGATATTCTGCTGAAATGCTCGGAGCCGATCCATATTCCAACACAAACTGAAATATGGCGGTGTTCGCGGTCCAAACCACCCCGTCATTCGGGCATTCTTCCTTGAAAAGTAGTGGAGTCGTTTGCAGATTCTATTTTTTCTATTTACAAAGGTGACAAATTCCTATTGACGCGATTTGGAATTATTGTCACTATTCTCTTTCATTATGATGCTTGATTGTGGTGTGTCCTGCGCGGGAAATTTATGAAAATTTTAACTCGATATATTATCTGGGAACTCGGCCAGTCATTTATTTTTGCTTATATTGCAATGAATGCGCTCTTGGTCGTCGTCGTTCTAGTCCAAAAAGCATTGCAATTAAGTGTGCCACTAGAACAGATTATTAGACTGATCCCATTTGTGATGGTCGAAACATCTCCAATTGCTATTCCGGTTACTTTTCTTCTCGCTGTCACCACCTTTTTCGCCAAAATGTCTGGGAATAATGAAATTATTGCCCTCAAATCGCTTGGAGTTGCTCCCTGGATGTTTTTGTGGCCGGTCTTCGTTCTCGGTATTTTAATGAGTTTAATGACGATTTGGCTAAATGACCTCGCTGTTACATGGGGACGATCTGGAATAAGTGCCGTAATTTATGGCGCATCCGAAGGAATCCTCTTAAATCAACTTCGCACAAACCACAAATTTGAGACCCCAAACAAAGAACTGGCGATTATGGTCAAAGGAGTCGAAAATAAAAAACTTCTTTCACCGGTTATCACGCTGAAAAATCCACCTTCGACAATTGAGGCCAAATCCGCACTAATGACAATTGATTTCTCAAATCGAGTTTTGAACATTTCACTGGCGAACTTAAAAGTCGATTCAGGTGAGACGAAATACTTTTCCGATTCCAGAGATATTACAATTCCTCTCGAAACAGTTATTTCCAATAATGAAGGTCCGAAACGTCCTGCTGATATGTCTCTTACTGAACTTCCCGCTGAAATTTCCACTCATGCAAATGTCATCGCATCAGAACGTCGTTCACAAGCAGCGCGGCGAGCGTTCACAATTTGCTGCGGTAATTATGAAGAATGGCGAACTCGAGAAGAAACCATCGCAATAGGACGAAAAAAAAATGAACAATCAATAATCGAACGCCTTCGTGTCGAGCCACAACGTCGCTGGTCAACTGGTTTCAGCTGCCTCTGCTTCATTTTGCTCGGAGCACCGCTCGCCATTTGGATGGGAAAAGCAGATGTTTTTTCCAGCTTTTTTGCCTGCTTTATTCCAATTTTGCTTTTTTATTATCCTCTGTTAATGTTCGGATTGCAGGGAGCCAAAAACGGGACACTCCCACCTGAAAGTGTTTGGATTGCAAATATCGTAATTGCTTTGTCTGGAATATGGTTTTGGAGAAAAATACATAGATTTTAATCAATATGATCATGGAATTAAAACTCCCTTAATTTGTAATGAGGTGTGCCAACTGGCGGAGTTCAGGTGTTCCAACAGACAAAAACATACATTTTGCCAAATCTATTATATTTTACCGTTTTGTACAAAATCACCTCCAATTATTTTTGAACGAAAAATTTTTTTAATAAACCGATTATTTTGATTGTACCAAATAGACCAATTTTGCCGATAATGAGCCAGGGAGATGGTCTCCACTGTGTTGTTACACACGGAGGTGTGAAACGTATGACAAAACTAAATAAATATAACAGACGAACACTTTGTGCTCAAAAAGGATTCAGATTGTGTGTTTTCCTCCTTTTTGTTGCCGTTCCTCTTTGCGCATTCGCACAAAATTCACGAATAAACTCACCATCTGCGAAAGTCGTGATTTCAAACGA
>JBOFGF010000371.1:0-5097 GCA_051649005.1 Thermoguttaceae bacterium
TTGTGGTAAGTAATGTGTCGGCAAATAAAATGAAGCATAAATGTTAGTTTATCTACAGTAATTTTTGCTCATAGATGAATTGGATCATCGATGGTCAGCAGCAAAGACATTGGTTAATAACATGGGATTAAATACATAAAGCATATTTGTGTTATTTAAAATATTTAATTATTGCAGGTTTGCATCATTCTGAGTTTCACATTTTATTGTTTTTATATTGAGGAATACTGAATCTGTTTTTTGCAAGCGTGCTGCTCCGAATGGCGATTTTTCTTCTGATCGCAATTGGACTGGCAAATCCAACAATTCGCAATTTGAGTCATTTTTGGGGCGGTTCGCAGACTTCGACAGTGATTATTCTGGATAATTCAGCGAGTATGGGAACAATTGATGGCACATCTCAGCGAATTGAGGCGGCTCTCGATTCAGCTGAAAAGATACTCGATCAGCTTGGAACCGGCGATAATGTTGGTGTCATTGTTACATGCGGCCCATCATTTCCAGAGAACGCCCAACTCTTTTCGAATCAGGAGAAAGTCCGTAAAATTTTGCGAGACGTGAAAGTATTTCCTGAAAAAGCTCACTTGTCGGTCGCCGTGCAACAAGCCAGAACTCTCCTCGTAAAATCAAAAACACCATCGAAATTGATTTTCGTCATAAGCGATCAACAACGCGATTCTTGGCATGGACTCCAAGTCGCCAAAAATGATGCGACTACAACATCGGCAAAAAACACGCCGGACAAAAACGACACAGATACGAATACACTAAATACGGAAACAGATTCTGTTCTTGTCGAAACCGCAACAATTCCGAATCCATCACATTCAGATGAAGATGTCTCACATGATTTATCGATGGCAGATCAAAAAGCGATGTTATCGATTCCAATCATTCTCGTAAATTGCAAACACACTCCAAAACCGAATGTCGGACTAATTCGCCTCGACACGAAAAATGTCCTTCCAATTGCACAGGTTCCTGTTTCAATGTCGGTTTTTCTCAAAAACGAGTCAAGTATTGAACAAAAGCGGCGACTCGATGTCTTTGTCAATGGAGCAAAACAATATAGCAGCGAAGAAATTTCGGTTGAACCAAATGGACAAACGGGACATCCTTTTACTGTTACTTTTGATCGCGGTGGACTTCACAAAGGGGAAATAAGACTCGCTGGATTCGATGGAAATGCACAGGATGACAAATTCTTTTTTGCGATGGAAGTCGATCAAGGAGTTCCCGTACTCATCGTGAAATCATCTCGACATGAAATCCCATTCATGGAAGATTCATATTATGTCGAAAAAGCACTCCAAACAGGAGCAGGAGGCGTTTCACCGGTTCAACTGACAACCATTTTGAAAGACGATCTTCTCACAGAACCGCTCCAAAATTATGCCGCAATTATTGCTGTGAATCTTCCTGCTCCGAGTCAAGATGCCGCTCTGCGACTAATTCAATATGTCGAACGCGGCGGAAATCTTATTTGGACGTGCGGCGAAAATGTTCACGCAGATGAATATAACTCACTGAATGCTGAATTGGAAAATAAATTGATTCCCGCCCCACTGCTTCAAGTTGAATCGCCGAGTGCCGATTCAGGAAAAGATGCCTGGAACATCGATTCTCTGGATGGTTCATATCCCGCTTTTAGGAACCTCGTTTCACCGCGTGAAATTTTTTCGCGAGTCTTGGTGACTCGTCGTATTCCAATTGATGTATCAAAAGAAACTGTGCCGACTCTCGCTTCACTCGATGATGGGATGCCTCTCATTGTGCAGCGACGCATCGGAAATGGGACTATCACAATGTTTACGACGACAATCAATAACGCATGGACAAATTTTCCTGTCCGCCCCATTTTTGTTCCACTTATCAATCAGCTTGTCTTTCAGCTCGCTGGTGTCGAACAGACTCGCCTCCAAACTGTCGCGGGAATGCCAATCACCTTCAACTTCAAAGACGATGATCGACCAAATTCGGTCGAAGTAATCCCTCCGTCTGGAGCCGTTTTGACACGAGAATTGAAAAAAGATGCCAATGGACAATCGACCACTCAATTCGTTTTTGAAGAAACAGACCAAATCGGAGTTTATTTGCTTCGCCCACTCGGGAGTTCACGGCAAATTCAGATTCCTTTTTCTGTCAATCTCGATGGCACTGAAGTTGATGCGACAACATTAACCGAGGAGGAATGCCCAGCACAATTCGGCGGAACTCCATTCGTTTTCACTCAAGTCGGAAATGGATTCGACGAAACATTTAGCAAACTGAAAAAAGGAACAGGACTCTGGGACGCTTTTCTCTGGACTGTTCTCGTCGTACTCGTTTGTGAAGCATTTGTATCGAACCAATTATCGACTCGCAAAGAAGATCAGGAAAAAGGAATCAATGTGCGTCATTTGCTCCCACGCAAAACACCGTCACTGGGGGGATGACCAGCCATCCATTTTGTGATACAATTACCAGTACCAATTAAAACATTTTTGAGTCCATTTTCCGCAAAAAATCTGGTACTACAATTTCCGCATTATTTGATATTATGACCCATATTATCGACCAACAATCTTGTGTTCGTTGTGGCCAGTGTATTATCACTTGTCCGCGTGGAATTTTTTTCCGAACAAATAATCAAAGCACGCCCGAAATTAAAGAAAATGGTGGGTGTATTGGGTGTTATCACTGCGTTGTATCTTGTCCGGTTGGTGCCATTTCCGTTAATTCTGTCAATACGGCACTTTGTCCATCAATTCCAAAAGAAAGCGTGCCACGATTCGAACACATTGCCACACTGGCGAGAATGCGTCGCTCCGTTCGCAATTATGCCGAAAAATCAGTCGAACCACGTCTTTTGGTCCAATTACTCGATGTGATTCGCTGGACACCCACGGCACGAAACATGTTGCCAATTAAATGGATCGTCGTGAATGAAAAAGAAAAAATGAAAGAGCTTTCCGATTTAGTTATGAATTGGATAACAACGCTCCCAAAAACCGAAGAAATGGTTGATGCGTGGAAAAATGGAAAAGACCCCATCTTTCATAATGCACCTGTTCTTGTTGTTGCATACACTGATGAGACGGCAATATGGCCGGAAATTGATGCGACTATTGCCATCACAACTCTCGATTATTGTGCAACTGCAAAACGATTAGGAACGTGCTGGGCCGGATTTTTCATTCGGGCTGCTCAAAAAGACCCCGCTGTAAAAAAACTGCTTGGTTTGGATGCAACACAAACGGTTCAGGCCGCGCTCATGATCGGCTATATTGGACAAGAAGCATATCAAAAAATTCCACATCGTCCAGAACTCGATATTCGCTGGATTTGACGGAAAAATGCGTTTTGGGCCGTCAATAGACTCACTTTGGTCGTTCCTTTCCGTCCATTAATAAGAATTTCACAAAGAAATAAGAATCTCGCAATTATAACTCATTGATCACTCATCGATCACTCATCGATCACTCATTTTTTTTGTTTGTTTGCACTTTGTTTCCGTGCTGCATATATCCCTGCAAAACATCTCGCAGACTCATCCTGGCTCGGCATAAAAGTGATTTAACTCCCTGTGGGGAAAGCTGCATTATTTGAGCGATGTCGTGATAATTCAAACCTTCAAATTGGTGCAAAAGAAGGGCCATTCGTTGACGATCTCCAAGTGATGAAACAGCTAAATGCACCATTTCACGCATCTCGAGTTTATCGAGGCGACGAGCTGGAATCGTTCCACTACTGGCCAAAACCATATTCTCTGGATTCCAAGATGCCATTTCTGGATCGGAGGCACTGGCTGAAAAACCACCAAATGGCTTTTCCTGTGTTCGTTGCCGCGAACGAATCGCATTTATTGCCAAGTTATTAGCAATAGTAAAAATCCATGTCACAAATTTGGCACTCGGCTGGTAAGTCTTTCTCGCACGAAAAACACGCAAAAAAACTTCCTGTGTAATATCTTCGGCCAAACCCAAATCACCAACGACATGTTTCAATAAAGAACAAACACGTCCTTGATATCGCATCATCAACTCCTCAAAAGCGACGGGATCGTCTTGCTGCACAGCGAGCATCAGCTGCACATCAACATCATGAATCGCTCGAACAGAGGAATTAGAAGTCATCAATTTACTCATAAAAAATATCAATTCCGACAATCTCACGCTTTCATCACTAATTCAAAGTATACACAGATGAAAAATATTTTCCAGCACCTTCGCAAAAAATTCAACATGAAAGCCATCTTCTGCGAAAATGAAGTAAAAAGCTCGTTTGTGCGAAGCAAACACCGCATTCTCGAATGCAAGTGGATTTCTCATACAGCGCACTGTCCGCCGCTGGTTATTTACTTTTTCCAAAGAAACTTTTGTGCAAATAATTCAAAAACGATTGACTCAGCTGCATTGAACCAATAAAATATCAAAATTGGTTATTTTCACCTGACTAACAATGTCATTAAAAAAACGAATCTCATTAAAGAGATGAGTGTTGGACGACAAAAATTAATATCAAATCCTTTGAACACAAACAACTTTTGTATCTCATTTATTTTTTTGATAAACGATTGTGAACGAGCAGATTAAAACCATTATCATTTTAATTTATGTGATTTTTTCCACGTCGATGTGGAAATACTGTCCCGTTTCAGTATTCGGATACACAGAAAGTATTGGGTTTTGGATCGGATCGACAAAAATTATTGTCGCTTTTATCCTTTTCGGAATGATTCCGATGGGAATCGTGAAATTTGTGTTTCGAGAAAAGTTGGCAAGTTATGGAATTAGATTTGGAATTACGAAACTGACGATTCGCTCATTTTTAATTACTGCGCCATTCATCGTACTGATTGCTTATTTAACCGGCAAAAATCCTGCCTTTTTCGATGTTTATCCATTTAGTCCATTTTTACGTTCAGAGCGCGGAAACATCGAGTGGGAACTTTTTACGATTCATGCCATTCTTTATTTCGGATATTATTTCGGCTGGGAATTTTTGTTTCGTGGATTTTTACAACATGGAATTTCATCCCGATGTGGAATCGAAGTCGCAATTTTAGTACAGACACTCGCTTCGACCATGCTTCATTATGGACATCCTCCGTCTGAG
>JBOFGF010000372.1:0-10112 GCA_051649005.1 Thermoguttaceae bacterium
TTTCGATGTTTATGCACGAAATCCGACCACGAAAATGCTCGAATTGGCAATGAAATCAATTGACGAACCTGCTTTCACACAGGCCGTTTGTGATGCCGCCACAAAAATCGGCGACAAAATGCAGGGAAAATCGCCACAAGTTGCCGAAGCAATGAAAAAAGTCCTTGAAAAATCGACCGACGAAGCTGTCAAAAATAAAGCCAAAATCGTTTTAGACAGACAGTAAGAAACTAAGAAACGTATCTGTCAATTTTAGTAATGTACAAAAAGGCACCTCTATTTATTCATGTTTTTGCGATTTTTTAATTTAAAAACCCCGCAAATTACAGTGTCTGCGTTTTTGAAAAATGAATTATACTGTGAATCGTTATCAATTAGATGTTTAACCCGCTTTCGTAGCTGTTTAACCCGCTTTCGTAGCTGTTTAACCCGCTTTCGTAGAAAGTGGATGTTTCGCAAAACAAAGCAAATTTCTAAAAAAATGACACTAACAAAAGTATCGTTTTATGATGGTGCGCAGTATATTAGGTGTGCCAAAAAATTATTTCGTGCAAATTTGCGTTTTCCGCCTTTTCCCAAACAAAGCAAACGTCCCATTTTATCAGAAAGCAGGTGATTTGTATCTTTTACTTTTTTTCGTTCTTTCTCCTCTTTTTTTAATAAGGATTTTCAATGAAATATGGAATAAATCTTTTATTGTGGACAGACACGTTGACAGATTCGCAGTTTCCGCTTTTGGATCAGCTCAAAAAGCTCGGATATGATGCGGTCGAACTCCCGATGTTCGACAAGAATGTGGCCAATTGTCGCTTGTGGGGGCAAAAACTGGATGATGTTGGTCTGGCACGAACGGGAGCATGTGCATTTGGAGCCGAAGAAAACGTGATCAGTGCCGATCCAAAATTTCGTCGCGCAGGAATTGATGCAAACAAGGCGATTCTCGATTGCTGTGCGGCGGCCGGATGCAGTGTGTTAGTTGGAAATTCGGCATCAGCTCTCGGTGTTTTCACCGGAAAAAATCGCACCGAAGATGAATGGAAATGGGGAGTCGAAGGAATGCGAGAAGTTGCACAACATGCCGAAAAAGTCGGTGTCAAAGTGGCGATGGAAGCACTAAATCGATTTGAAGCATATTTCATCAACTGCGCCGCTGATGGTCTGAAATTTGTTCGAGATGTCGATCATGCTTCTTTCGGAATGATGTACGACACGTTCCATGCAAACATCGAAGAAAAAAATGTGAAGGAAGCAATTCATTCATTAAAAGATTGCCTTTTACACGTTCATATTTCAGAAAATGACCGTTCGACTCCTGGTTCTGGAGGAGTGCGATGGGATGAAACTTTTGCAGCACTGAAAGAAATCAAGTACGACAAAACATTAGTTGTCGAAGCGTTTGGGCAATCACTTCCCAAGTTGGTTGCCGCGACAAAAATTTGGCGACGTATGTATCAAGACGAAATGCAATTAGCAAAAGATGCTCTCCTATTTATGAAACGGCGAACTTCGTAAAAAGTGACAATCATGCCTCTGATTTGGAAACTTCGTACTCGAGAATTGGTTTTTACAGGTGTTCCACTTTTTATGGGCATCATCAATGTCACTCCCGACAGTTTTTCGGACGGTGGACATTATTTGTCGGTGTCAGATGCGGTCAAACGAGCAAAATCCTTGATTGCACAGGGAGCGGCAATTCTTGATCTCGGCGGCGAAAGTACACGTCCGGGATTCGCAGATGTCAATGTGGAAGATGAATTGCGGCGTGTTTTGCCTGCACTAATTGCCATTCGAGAAGCAATTGACGATATTGTTCCAATTTCGATTGACACCACAAAAGTTCCGGTGGCGGCGGCGGCACTGGCGGCGGGCGCAGAAATTGTAAACGATATTTCTTCCTGTGAAAATTCCGACATGATCGAACTAATCCGAGAATCAAAAGCTGGTCTCTGCATCATGCACCGCGATGTCGATCCGAATCCCACCGATCCGCCGCCAATGCGTGATATTGTCGAGATCGTTTCTGAATTTTTGAAAAAACGTCGAAATAAACTTGTTGCACTTGGAATTGATGCAAAACAAATTGCGATTGACCCAGGAATTGGATTCGGAAAAACCCCGAATGAAAATTGGACGCTGATCGAACAAATCGAATCGCTGCAACAACTGTCTGCGCCGATTCTAGTTGGTCATTCTCGAAAACGTTTTTTGTCCGAGCGATTTCCTGACCGAGAAGCAGGAACACAACATGTCACAAAAATGCTGCAAAAACGTGGTGTATCAATAGTTCGATTGCACGTTTTGCCTGTAAATAACACTAAATGATTTTTCCACATGAGTTGACAAAATGGATTGTATCGAGTACAGTGTCCAAATACAGCTCAGATGGAGTGCGGCGACAGAATTCCATTTGAGTTCCACCTTAATTCCACCACAGTTGGGGCATCAATCGTATCACCACGACCCAGAATTCCCCCAATAATTCCCACTGCAAAAAAGGAGATTTGATGATGAAAATGAGATTGTTTTGTTTTGTTGTATTTTTATTCTGTGCAGTGTCCCCAACTTTTTCCGAAGAAGGATTTGTTTCTCTCTTTGATGGAAATGATTTATCAGGCTGGACACAAAAGGGAGGCGATGCCATTTATAAAGTTGACGGCGACTGCATATTGGGCATTGTCAACGACGAGAAACGCAATTCATTTCTCTGCACAGAAAAAGAGTATGAAAATTTTATTCTCAAAATTGATTTCAAATTTGATAAACCGTTTAATTCCGGCGTGCAATTTCGTAGTAATGCACGAAAAGATGGTGTTCGAGAAATCGTTTTTGGTTATCAATACGAACTCGAATCAAATGGCATGACTGGCGCAGTTTATGACGAAAGTAGACGAAATACTTGGCTGCCTGTCCAATTTACCGACGAAGAAAGAAATCAACGAACGAAAGACGCTTTCAAAAGTGGAGAATGGAATTCGCTTGAAATTCAGTGTATTGGCCCATCAATTAAAACATGGCTCAATAACATTTTGATTTTAGACATGATGGATACATTGACGGATCGTGGATTCATTGGACTGCAAGTTCACGCTGCAAAAGGAGATGGACAAGTTCGCTGGAAAAATATCCGCATCAAAGAATTGCCATCGACTCCGTGGGTCCCATTTTTCGTCAAAGGAGAATTTGTCGATCTCGAAATAAAGCCAGCAGGAGAGTGGAAGTTTGTCGATCCAGAAACAGTTCGAGGATTCTCCACAAAAGAAGAAACTCGAGATGGAATGGTTTTGTCAAAGCAAAGTTATGATAATTTTGCCGCACGAGTCTCATTCAAAAAAACATCGGGAAACAGTGGTCTATATTTCCGTGCCACAGAAGTTGACAAACCATATTGGCTAAAAGGATTCCAAAACGAAATCGAAGGCAACTCCGCTGCTGGTGGACTTTGGGAAGTCGAAGGACGTGGCTGGGTTTTCAAACCCGACGAAGAAAAAAATGGCAAAATAATTAGACCGACAGACTGGAACGACATCAGTATCGTCGCTGTTGGTGATCGCCTCGTGACAAACTTGAATGGCGTTCAAGTGGTCGATTTGATCGACTCTGAATGTGCAAAAGAAGGAAAAACTGGTTTGCAGTTGCACGGAGGACAAGGAATGGAATATCTTTTTCGTAACTACGAAATCAAACCAATTCCAAAAGATTTGTTGCCATTATTAGAACGAAAAAAGTAAATATGTCTCGTCAAACGTGGATAAAAAGTCAGAATTTATGGCGGAGCGAAACATCGAACCCGTGCGCTTCGAGCCGGTGCGCTTCGAGCCGGTGCGTGAGCACCGGCATTTGTTCGACGGGTGTTCTTTGGCGGCTCGCCAAAACAACACCTGCAAACTTGCGGTTGAACCGTTTTATCCGAGATTTTAACTTTTTACTGTTTCTTTCACGGCTGTGTGTAATTCGTGCCGTTCCATTGCCACGCAGGCACGACATCGAGAAGATCGTCCGGTGTCATCGCACCTGAATGAAGCTTGTTAATAAATTCGGCCCTGTTTGCATATAAATGCGAAATATATTTCTGCGAAACCAGAGCTTCTTGTGCCAGTTTTCGCAAAATTGGATCGTCCGACTCGCTCCACTTGCTCAAAAGTTCCGTCACTTCGGGATAAACGCGCGTCGCAAAAATTAAGGTCAAACCCGGATAGTATTTCGGTTTAATTGACTCGATTTCTTTGTCAATTTCTTTGCCAAAATAAAGGGACCAAGCCATCGGATTGTTGGTGGAAACGGGGCCAATCATTGGATTGAAAGCATTATTATTAACCCCAAATTCCTCAATGGAATCTGAATGCGACAGCATCCATCGATTACTGCCGGGGAATCGATATATCATTTTCCATGTTGTGATGTTCCCTGTTGTGATGTTTTTGTTTATCTTTTCGTTTACTCCAGATATTTCAACACAAAACGGATTTCTGAGAAATGTGACTCCGTCAATCTCATTGAAATTATTGGCAAGTTGTTCAATCATTTCCTCCGTGTGTCGCCACGAATGTGATGAAAAATAATCACCTGAATAGGCACCCATTTTGGTTCTAATACAGTGTTCTACGAACCAATCGCGTGACTCATCTTCACTTATCACAGGCATCGGACGACTACTAAAATTATTCAAGTATTGAGACCGAGCAAACAAATTCATCGAAAATAACGAACTAAAGAACTCGCTCCCTTTCTGCATTTTCACTTTGTCAAAGTTTTTCAATTCCTCTGGTGTCATTGGCTTTCCTCTGATTGCCGCGAACAGATCGAACAAGTCGGCATCCGGCAAATTTTCCAGCACCTCCTTCGCTTTTTCTTGCAGCTGCGAATCGGTCATTCCGAAAAAAAACAAAGGTTTTGTATCGAGAACATATTGCCATTTATCAAAAAATTCCGACTTTGTAGAACCAGCAATCGGGAGAGCCGAAATATAAGCGATCAATTCTTTGGCGAGTTGACGGTCCATATCTACATCTCGTTTGGAAGTTCCTCCCCATACTTCGAGAAATTGATCGAGAATCCAGGGGATTGTATCCATGTCAGCAAACTCGATTCTTTCGGCAAGCAATTCCCAAACAGCCTCTTTGAGAATTGGATTATCGACCAAAAGGAGCAACGCACATTGGTCGGAGGCCGAAAACGATTCTCCCGTAAATGGCGGCAATGGAAACCATTTGCCGCGCACATAGGTTTTCAGCAGTGGAACCACGCGGGGATCGTCAAACACAATCATAGTAGAAAAAGCATTTGTCGAACGAGTCAGATTGATGACAACATCATCGAACAATTCAGGAAAAGGATACTCTTTGGTAATATACAAAAGAACCGATTGTCGATCTTTTTCTGAGTCAAAATTGGTGACTGGATTCAGTGCTTCCAGAGAGACTTCTCGCCATAATTTACGAAGTGGTTCTCGACATTCAGGCCCCAATAATTTCACGGCAGTTGCGGCAAGTGTATATAGCTCAAATGAAACAGTCCGATAGTTGGAAATATCGATGCTTCCTCTCACCATTTCTTTCATCATCATGCGGATTGCTCGCTCACACTCCGCCGCAGTCGGCTTCTCCGATAATTTGTAGTATTTCCGAGCAATTGCTTTTTTGGCGGATTCAGTGAGGCGTGTACCAACTCCTTCCCACAGTGGGAGAAAACGCAAATAAAGTTCGACCCATTCCTGAGACGGCTCCTTTTCTTTTTCATTTTCAATCAAATCCATGAGGAGGAGGTCATACAAAATACATGCACTCGGCGAATAAAAACTGATGTTGCCACTTGTCCAAAATTGCGAAGTTGTCGAACGGGAATAGTCCCGTTTCCTGTGTTTACCAACAAATTGAATGCCGCGAAATCGAAAATCCCACCAGTATTCCGTTTCCGAATCAAAGGCGAGTTTGTTGTTTTGGTCGGTCATGTTGTAACGAGCGATCCGCCGATCTTGAATGAACGAATCCCAGGGAATGGTGGTATAAATGGGCTGATTTTCTTTGATGAACCATTTCTGTTTCGGCGGCGAATTACAGGGCGAAACTTGTTTCTTTAATTGATCTAACGAAATGGAAAATGGGGTTTTACCAATCAAAACATTGTTACAATAAATTTCAGTGCCATCAGGAAGTTTGTCACTTAGCCACATATTGAAATTCAAATTCAGCATTATCGGTTCATCTCGAAACATGTGATAAAAAGAGTCACCACCAAAAGTAAAAAGCAATATCGAACTGCCGAAAAGAACGACGGCAGATTTCCACGAACCTGTTACAAAAATAACGAATAGGCAAAATGCCGAAACTACAACGAAGGTGAGTAATTCCCATCCGAGAGGAGCATCAACTTTTGACAGTATGATCGGCCATGACACGAAAACAAAAAACAGCACGATGGGCAATCCGGTGGCACACAGTGCAAGGCGATGGGAAATGGATAAATGATTCATGATTCGATCTCCATATTTGAATAGATGTCATATCCAGCAAAAGGAACGACGAGAGTTTGACAAAGAGCCGCGATGATAATTGGGCCGAGCATTAAAGCAGGAGTAACATCCATGTTTGACTGTTCGGATTCATAACAACATACAAAAAAACCGAAAACACAGATTCCGAGAACGATTGTTACAAAAAGAGCAATGAATCCGCGAAAAAACCATGCCAACCAAGACAGACGTGAACGACGAAAATAGCGATGTCGCAGCACAAACAGGACAGTCGTCTGATAGGAAAAAAGAGAAGTGGCAATAAAAGGGACGAGTGTTTCCAATTCGTACAAACGAATCATCGGATACCAGCCCGACTTAAATATCACGACTTGTGCGAGCTGTCTAATTCCTGTTGCAAAAATAAGCGAGCAGGTGGTCCAAACGAGTGCAATGAGGAAAATGCCGAACGCCCACCGGACGAGAAAGAGCCGCGTGGGCGCAAAAGCTCTGGAAAAGAGAAAAGGTCGCACACCTCCGCCGTCCCAAAAAATCCGAAAAGCAACGGCAAAACCGAGCAGTGCGCCCAGTCCCAATGAAGCAATGCTGATGGGAAGAAATGGAGCCGGATAAATGATATAATAGATCAAAATCAGTGCGACAATCGGCCCGAACCAAGCCGCCGCATCACGAAAAGCCCACTTGCAAATGACTGTATTCATGGAAGGAAATGAGGAAATGTATGAATGGTTAGTTGTTAGTGATGAGTGGTGAGTGGTGAGTGGTTAGTGGTTAGTGGTTAGTGGTAAGGAACAGTAAACAAATAGATTCCGCAGTTGGCTTCGTTGATAAACGAAACCAGAAACAGGTGATCGTAGTAAATGATGATGGTGTCTCCCATTTCCGACTCCGATAGGAGTCCTAGAATGGTAGAAAATAGTGTATTATAAACATCTTCCCCATCGGGGACTTAGAACGGTTTATTTTTTACCGTTCTGAAATCCAATCGGGATTCGTTCCTGAACACCGACGGAATTGTGCAAATGCCGAAGTTAATTTCTTACTGTTGCTTGTTTGCTGTGGCAATCCACGCCGCTGACTATTTTTTCATTGTTTCAACAAAAATATCTTCGAGATTACGTTTGATTTCTTCTTTGAGATCATCGAGACGACCGGCAAGACGGATGGTTCCTTTTTTCATCAAAATGACCTGATCGACCACACGTTCGATGTCTCCCAAAACGTGCGACGAAAAAAGTATCGTTTTATTTGGCTTTTCTGCAACAAATTCGAGGGAGCACGACAAGAAATCGCGCCGCGCCACTGTGTCGAGACCGGACGCTGGTTCGTCTAAAATGAGTAGGTCTGCTCCCTGCGACAGTGCGAGCAGGAGGCAAAAAGTGCGTCGTTGTCCTTTTGAAAATTCGTCATATCGTTTTTTGTTGTCGAGTCCGAATCGCTCAGCCAATAGTTTTGCTCGTTCTTTTTCCCAGTTTGGATACAATTGTTGGGCCATTTTTGACGCTTCGGGAATTGTCATCCAGCCGGGAAGCTGCATGTTTTCCGAAATGTATGCGACTCGTTTTCGTAAATTTTCGTCGCCACTTGCCGGATCGACACCGAAAATGCGGACACTTCCACTACTTGGCTTCAAATGCGAAACGAGCATCCGAATAATCGTCGTTTTACCCGCTCCGTTTGAGCCGAGCAGTCCGAAAATCGAACCGACAGGAACGGACAAGGAAAGATGATCGACCGCACATGTCGCATTTGAAATGCCGCCAAAATATTTTGTTACATCGACCAATTCAATGGCGAGATTCGTTTCATCTGTCATTTGCTTTTTTTCCATATTGTCGTTGTTGATATTGATGTTGTCGTTACTAATTTGTTAATTTATACAGCACATCTGCATAAAACGATACTTTTGTTAGTGTCATTTTTTTAGAAATTTGCTTTGTTTTGCGAAACAACCACTTTCTACGAAAGCGGGTTAAACATCTAATTGATGACGATTCACAGTATATCATCTCGTATTCCTCGCCATTTCGTCATATTTTGTTTTGAGAATGTTTTGAATTTGTTTATAATTGAGTCCGTGCCTGAGTCCTTCGATCAAAAATGCAAGTGCCAAATGCGAAAGTTGCGTGTCAATATATTCATCAGAAAATGGAGATGTCATTTCTGCGACGAAAACCCCGATTCCCGCTTTTTGAATGACGATGCCTTCTTTTGCGAGCTGGGAATACACACGCATCGCAGTCGATGGATTGATCTGCAATTCTGCGGAGAGTTGCCGAACCGGCGGCAATTTTTCACCAGGAAGAAGAAGCCCCGAACAAATTTGCTTTTTTATTTGCAGCGTCGCTTGTTTACAGAGCGGTTCACGACTGTGATAGTCGAGTTCAATTGGTTGCCACGACATTTTTTTGTTACTTTTCTTGTTATTCGATTCGTATTCGACTTGTAAATGGAAAAAAATTAAACCGACATTCCACTGCTTTTTATCCCGGTTGATATTTGTGCTGTGAGTGGCATAATACCACACAGTTAGATCGGTGTCAATACATATTATTTCGGTTGAATGTTTTTTTCAGTCCATCCATGTTCAGCGAGCCGCCGACGTTTCGAGCCGGTGTGTAAGCACCGGCATTTGTTTATCGGCGGTGCATTTTGGCGAGCCACCGACGTGATTCGGCGGTGCATTTTGGCGAGCCGCCAACGTAAGTTGGCGGGTTTATTCGGCATTTCCGGCTTTTATTTTGTCAATTTTATCAAAATCACAAATTTTTTGGCGACCGGTGTTTTATCGACTTTGACTTGGGCGCAGTGGAACCAGAAGCGGTTTTTTTGCGTTCGATTCTGTCGTCACTGGTTCCCATTCGATGCCATAATATGGGCCGTCCTGCTCTGTTTTTTCAGAACTTGTAACAAATACGAGAGGACGATTCGATGGACTTTCACCATTTTGTAACAGTTCGAGTCCGGTCGCAATTTTGATTTCGTTCATTTTTTCAATTGCAAAAGCTCTTTCGTCGCCTTCATAGCAAATTCCGATTAGAGCGACGTAATTCTGTTTTTGTTCAGTAATCCAGCGAATTGGTTTTCCATCGAAGCGAGATTCTGGCGTGATGTGAACGATTGCCTGCACTGGCCCGGCCGCCATTTCAAAGCGTTTTTCATCGAGTTGTCGAATCGACGCATTTTTTCCATTTAATTCATAAACAATACGAAACGATTTAGCACGAAAAACGCCGTCTTTGGGACGGTCAAATGATGGGTGCATACTTCCTCGATCAGTAAGAAGTCCAATAGCAGAGACGATTTTGCTTCCCTTTTGTTCATGTCTTCCCCATGCACTCGAGAAATCTTTTCCATCATGCAAAAAACGGAGCTTCAATGTCGCAGGTTCCCAGCTCGGAATAACCCAATATGCGATCAGTCCTCGTGCCTGTTCCCAAAAAGGATGAAACGATGCCGATGCAATCGAAAGAGTGTCGTTCATCCATGTTGTACCAGAAACGTCAAAATGAGGTCGGCCAGTAATAAATGAGTGGCGACGTTCGACAGGCGCATTTGGTACATCGACAAAAAAATGGCGCAGCGACTCAGGAATCGGTCGCATCGGAATCAGCGGCGACTGTTCGGCTCCCGATGCTGGAAC
>JBOFGF010000373.1:0-4795 GCA_051649005.1 Thermoguttaceae bacterium
TTGCGGGTCGAAAAACAGATGTTTTCCCGGCTTTAGTACTCCCTTGAATTCGTCATCGACGAAATGAAGACCGTATTCTTGTTGTAAAATTTTGAACTCTTGCCAATAGAAAAATTTGCGATTGATTTTCATGTTTGCCTCTCGTAATTCTCGGTCGATATACTTATGATGTACTGGAACAATGCCAAACAAGACGGGGACCGATGAATGAATTTCTTCATTTTTCGATTCTCTCGATTCCATTGCGGAGAACAGTCGCGTTTCAACATCTTTGCCTGAGACAACCGATTATGAAACAAACCGACACCCGAAGGTTGGACGGCAAGTTCATTTCGGTTCGCTATAAGAAAGGATTATGGAAACGTTGTACCACAATTCAGTGGTCTGTTCTACAAGGCGTAGTTCACGAGGGTCTGCCCTTCGCTATTAACAGAACGAATTCTGTTTTGAGTCGAAGTTTCAACACACGAATCGTTAAAATCTGTCCTCCACTCATCGGTCAAACCATTTTCTTTGGGTTTGGCTATCTCGCCAAGCAGACGGGAATCGAACCCGCAACTATCAGATTCTGCATCTGATACTCAACCTTTGAGCTATTGCATCGACTCATTGAAAATCCGTCGTGGAACACGCTCGATCTATCACTGTTGTTCAATCTGGCGCGCCTGCGGAACGAGTAAAGCAATTTTGACGACAGTATTGTAGTCTACAAAACGCCCCGAGTCAAGAAATTTGCACGAAAATGCAGGACACCAGAACAGACCGCCAACAAGTTTTCCGATTTTGATGAAATTGACGGTTTTCGCAACTATTTTTTCGCACGCGGAAGCTGTGCTTTCATTTCAACCAGAGCCTTCATCAACTCGCTTTCAAGTTCTGTGACCTTGTGGGATTGTTTCGCCGCCAAATTCGTCGTCTCTGATGGGTCGTTCGTTAAATCGAATAGTTCGTACAACGACGGCGAATTCTCATCAGTTGCATAGTATTTTATCAATTTGAATCCGTCTTTGCGAATGATACTATAAGGAGCATATCCCATTCGATAATGAGGAAAATGCCAAAAAAGCGGACGAGACGAAAGAGCGACCAACTTTTCTTGATACTCTCTCGACAAATCTACCTTTGTTTTTTGTTCGTCCAATTGTGAATCCATAAGAAGCGGGAGGAGACTTTTGCCATCCATCTCTCGGGAATTTGTGGATGAAATGCCGAGCCAATCAAGAAAAGTGGGAAAAATATCTATTGTCATTACAGGTGTTTCCGAAACAGCTCCTGATCGAATGTGATTCGGTGCCCAAATAATAAAAGGAACACGGATTCCACCTTCATAAGGAGTTCCTTTGCCATTTCGCAGTGGAAAATTATTCGTTGAACCCATTAGACCGCCATTATCTGATGTAAAAAGAATTACAGTATTGTCGCCAATACCTTCTTCTTCAACGACACGCATTATTTCTCCGAGTGATTCATCCACGCTTTCAATCATCGCCGCATAAACGGCATTGTTTTGGAGAGAATCATTGCCAGTCCCCTTTTTTTTTCGATATTTTTCGATTTTCGTCTCTTTTCCCATCAGTGGAGTGTGAACGGCATAATGAGCTAAATGGAGAAAAAACGGTTTCTCTTTATTTGCTCGAATAAATTTAATCGCTTCTTCTGATTCACGGTCAGTGAGATAATCGCCGGATGTTCCCACTGGTAAGAGATCATCGGGATATCCACTTTCATCCAGCGTGACATTTGGCGGATTTTTGCTCGGATTCTCTTTTGCTCCGTGAGAATATGGGTCAAAATAGGATGGTGGTTGACCATATTGACATCCTCCGACATTCAAATCATAACCGAATTTATCAGGAAAATGAGCGCGATCACCCAAATGCCATTTTCCGATGTGAGCAGTCGAGTATCCCGCTTTTTTCATTTCATTAGCAATTGTGATATACGATGACTCCAAAAAGAGAGCGACTGGGGGACAATCGACCGTCCAATTTGGATTCGATTCATATTTCGTCGGATTTGCATCACATTCAAGTTTTCCACGAATCCAGTCGGTGATACCAATTCTGGCGGGATAAAAACCGGTTTGAACAGATGCACGAGTCGGCGAACAAACGGCACACGCCGCATAACCATTTACGAAATTTATGCCTTCCCGAGCGAGTCGATCAATTGACGGGGTTTCATAAAACGTACTTCCATTACAACCGACATCTGCCCAGCCCAAATCATCGACCAAAACAATTATGAAATTAAGAGGTTGTTTGGTGCCGAGTTGTTTCGACGAAGAAGTCGATTCGATTTTCGTTTGTGTTTGTTGTCCGAAAACCAGAACAATTGACACCCACCCCAAAAAAAGAATTGAAAAAAAGGAAAACAAGAGTTTTTTTGCTTGTCGTATTCGCATCGGTTCACGGAAATTGCGTGTTTTTTTCATAAAATCCCCAAAATACTGCTAAAATTTCTGCCCTAAAATGGCGCAATAAATCCGCCTAATAACCGCCGCCTAACAACCGCCGACTTACGCCGGCGGCTCGCCAAATAAAACCCGAGCAAAAATTATTGCTTTTCAATTCCAATTTTCGATATTCCAAAGACAAATTTCATTGCCGCCGGAACTCAGTAGAAAATTTCCACTCGGACTGACAGCCAAACTAGTCACCGTTCCCGTGTGTCCGCTCAATTTTTCGATTTCTTTTCCTGTTTTAGTGTCCCAAACATGAATTATTTGATCGGAGCCTCCGGTGAAAAGAAGTGAATCATCAGATGAAAATGCAATTCCGAAGACTTTATTTGCATCTGCCTTGATCATTTTGACCATTTTTCCTGTTTGTGCGTTCCAGATTCGTGCAGTGCCATCATACGAACCGGTCGCCACAAATTCGCCATTTTGACTGATTGCAACACATCGCACCGGTTCTTTGTGTCCTTTGAATACTTGCAGAACGGCGCATTTGTTCACATCCCAAATAGCAGCCGTCTTGTCATTTGCCGCCGAAACGAGTTTGGTTCCATCGGTGCTAAATTCGAGCGCCAAAATAGCATCTTCGTGTCCTTTCAGTTTTCCGACTGGGTCTTTGGCCGCACCTCGCCAAAGATAAATGTTGTTGTCTTTTCCACCAGATGCCCAAAGATCACCCTTTGGAGAAAAAGCCACACACATCACTGGAGCAGAGTGCGCATTTAACTGTTTGCACGATTGCTCATCAAAGTAAAGAACGGAGAGATTATCCGAAGCAATGACAAAATCGATATTATTTGGAGATATTGCAATATCGGATGGGCGACTTTTCAGATCAATCGGTCTTTTTTTCGGTGTTTCATCTTTTCGATTCCAAATAAATGCAATATCATCGAAACCGACTGAGGCGAATGTCGTGTCGCTTTTTCCAAATGTCACCGATGCCACTTTGTCGGAGTGCCCCAAAAATTTTTGGACGAGCCGTCCTTCGGTTTCTGATGCGATGACCGGAATCCAGCCAGCGACAAGAATTGACAAAATAAAAATAAATTTTTTCATAATTGACACAGTTTTTTATTTTGGTTGATTTAGTAAAATGTTTCGATTAAGAAGCTGAATTTGCGTTTCAAGAGCTTTAATTGTTTCTTTCATTTCGGCCACTTCTTTCCGAAAGCCTTCAACAGTTTCTTTGAGTGCGATCAATTCTTTCGGCGGAGTCGGTGATGCCCAAGGCGATATTGCATTGTTGTCCGTCATTTGGTGCATCATTTCCGGCGACATTTGAGGTGACATTCCGGGCGACATTCCTGGTGACATTTGAGGCGACATTGGAAAAGGACTGGGCGGAATTGCAGCACCTTTATTTCCCCACTGTGGTGCGTCAAATGGTTGTTGTGGGATTCCGCCGGGCGTGAGAGTTGGGTCAACTGGACGCGGCATCGATGAAATCTGCGGTGGCAATTGAAAGTTGGGATTTTTTGGCGGCATAAAATTGGGCGCAATTCCAGCAGCGTTTCCATTTTCCGCATCGAGCGGCATTCCCTGCTCTTTCAATTTAGAATTGATATCTTTGAGCTGCGCAATCAAGTCGGCCTGCTGATCTTGCAAAGTGGACAAAAGCTGTCTGTCCGCCGGATCGACAAATCCGATTGTCTGCTGAATTCGTTGAAGTTCCATCGTCAACTGATCACGAAATCGCATCAGTGCCACTGGATTGATGCCCGGAGGGACTCGCGGTGGAATTCCGGCAAATCCTTCTCCGGTCTGAGGCGAGTTTGGAAATTCCTGTGCCACGACGGAAAAGTCGGCTGACTCGACAGAAATGAAAACGGAGACGAAAACGAAAACAGAAAGTAGCAATAATCGTGTTGTCATAGTAGTACAAAAGTCGCGCTGGCGACGAAAAGGAGTATTAACATGTACAATAGAAACTCATTCTACTGAAAATCGAGTCAAAATCAATCTACTGGCAAAAAAAATTGTATTCGTTCACGTTTGGCGAGCCGCCAACATAAGTTGGCGGGTTTATTGCGGCCGAACGCCGTCGGCGGTCAATATCATCAACACCGCCAATAAAGTCACGTTTTCAAAGTCCTGAAACCCGTCGGGTTTCAATTATGGTAGATATCGCAACAAAAACTACAACCAATGCCGTTCGGCATTGAATTATGGTCAATGCGCTGCCTCACAACCATTAGGCTCCCGCCCAAAAGTTTTATACCTGCTTTTTAAAAATATCGTGTGTTTCGTGGTTCACTTTCCAGTGCAATGTTTTTGCCGCTTTCATTTTTTTCGCACAGGGGCACGGAGGACACAGAGAAATGACGACAAATCCTC
>JBOFGF010000374.1:0-7918 GCA_051649005.1 Thermoguttaceae bacterium
CACGGAAAAGGGTCTTCATGGAACGCCACTTTGCACGCATAAATGTGTGCTTGTAAGTGATTGACAGCAATCAGTGGTTTTTGAAGAGCGACGCAAAGACTTTTCGCAGCAGCGAGTCCAACGAGAAGTGAACCAGCCAAACCAGGCATATTTGCGACTGCAATTGCGTCCAAATCGTGTAATTTCAGACCGGCTCTCTGAATCGTTTCGTGAATAACTGGAAGAATCTGTTCCATGTGTGCCCGAGAGGCCATTTCAGGAACGACTCCGCCAAATTTACGATGCAATTTTTCCTGCGAAGCAACGACACTCCCCAAAACGGTCAATGAATCATCAATGACCGCCGCCGCCGTTTCATCACAAGTCGTTTCAATAGTTAATATACAAGTCATGGAAAAATTGTATGTGTTCACGGAACGAAACACCACTCCTTTTATTGAGAGGTTCTAAATCAAAAATTCCGTGAAATCATCCGATTGTTATCGAGTCGCGGAAAAAACATCTCCCTGTTTCGGATCGAAATACCACGAATCGAAATAGTCTTTTTCCATTTTGTAGTAATCAAACAGTTCATCAGGTCCGAGGTCTTTTTTGATAAATCCATATTTTTTCATTTCACGAATATAATCGTCATTCGGACGGAATCCTGGCATGTCAAAGCGTTTTCCTGCTTCGAGACGTTTATTCGCATCTTGCAAACTTCGCAAAAGTTGTTGATAAAGCGGATCATCTTTGTTCTCAAAAACAACACGGCCGCACAATTCAAGTCCACCGGCAGACTTGGCAAGTGGGGCAAGAAGGATAAACGACTTTTCGGGACGAGAAATGTTATTGACAGTGCCATGCCATGCTCCATAATGTCGCGCAAAATGCCATCCATCCCAGCTGCTTATTTTCCCTTCTCGCGTTTCTTGAGAAGCATGACATTCCCCACATCGCTGCAACATCGGGTCCATCGGGATATGAGCCGGATGCACACCACTCTTCAGTGCCGTGTATGTGCCCGGATATGTCGCACTGGTGTCGATCCAAAGCCGCATGAGATTTTTCTCTTCCTGCGACAATTTCACATCATAATGAGCAGGTTCTAAATAGTTTATCAACGAACTCGCACCACTTCCGATCTTGTAAATTTCGAAATTACTTTGAGGGCGATTTCGATTATCAACGACCCACTTTCCGTTTTGTGTCAAACGAGTATAAGACATCGAATACGTCGATGTTTTATCGCCGGTCAAATCGAGTTTTCCGCCATAATTATCAGGTGAATGGCAAGAAACACAGTGTTTGTCAAGAATGGGCTGAACATCACGAGGAAAGTCGATGATTGATGGGACTCCTGGAATCGGCTCCGGTTTACTTGGACTGCGTCTCATTGCCTGCAAAACACCAAATCGCGGTTTCGGTGTTTGCACACGCGATTCATGGCATCCGACACAGGCCATTGTTTCGCCCGGTTGGAGCGTCAAAAAACTGTGCATTCGTTTGACGGCAATGTCGTTTTCGTCAAGTGCCACGAAAAAAACCGATTGCAGCGCGGGAATCTCCGCATAAGCTGAACCATCTTGTTCGACCGGAATCGTTCCCAATATTTCGGCAAGTGTGAATGACCCACCGATTGTTAAAGGTTCCATTCCTCCCGAAAAATTGATCGGCTTCGGCAATTGTTTTAGGACGAGCAATTTTTTGACTTTGCCGCGTTCTAGTCCGGCGAGAGAACGGCCAAAATAGACATCCTCCAAAATGACGGAGCCAGTTGAGCGAGTTAGATCGGTGCGATCTCCCATTGTTGCTTCTCTCGGACGCGGGCCAATTGGACGAGGTTCGTGAACCGCCAATTTGCGATCACGAAATTCTTGCGGTAAAATGAAAATTGGTTCATATTTTCCTTCGCCATTAACAATCCAAATTGTGTCATTATTTGCGGCAAGAAAGCAGTCTTCGCTGAAAGGATATGGGTCTTTGAATGAGCCTTTTCCGATTTCGCGTGCATTTCCCATGTCATCAGGACCATTTTTCGGAGAAACGATGTTTATTCGACCGAAATGTTCAGGGGCACCATGACCGGGAGAAAAAATCGAGACAATTTTGTCGGTTCCAGGAATCGGTTTTGCATCGAGCATGGCAATTCCAGCGTGTTGATTGCCGAAGTAGACCATTTGCTGTGTTCCATCTGGGTTCATCGTCCAGAGATGATGATAATGAACCTGAGAGCGATCCACATATTCCCATCTCATATAAAGGATGCGGCCATCTGGAAGTGTCCAGGGAGTATTGTCGTGGTCATTATTACTCGAAAGGAGTCGAATATGTTTGCCATCTGCATCGCATCGAAACAAAGCGGCGACTGGAGTATGCCAGCAATTAACAAACCGTTTGCAGCGAGATGAGCAAAAAACAATTGTGCCATCTGGTGTGTATGTCGGTTCAATGTCATCATATTCCCCATCTGTCAATTGGATGAGATTTTGACCATCAATCCCAATTTCATATAGGTGAAACTGGTGTGTTTCGCCGGGTCGATAAGAGAAAAGGATTTTTTGCCCGTCGTAATGAAGTTGTGGGTCTCGAATCCCTCCTTTTTCATCTTCGAGCAAAACGACCATTTCTCCGGTGCGAATGTTCTGTTTCACGAGCATTGCTCCGTCGCCATATCCCCAAAGAAGCCCATCTTCTTCTTTCCAAGCGAGTTCAGGCATATTATGTTGATTGCCTGAATAATTTCCAAAGGTGACATACCAGTGATCTCGGCCTGGAACGCGAATAGCAAATACGACCCATTCGACATCTTTCATGGGGCCATCAATCATTTTTTCGAGCATCGGTGGCTTTTGGATTCCCGATTTAAGACGTTCGGCTGTTGACTGCGCGTCTGTTATTGCAGGTGAGCAAACGAAAAATCCAACCAAACAAAGAAAAGACAACAGCAACTTCTGTTTGACAAAAAATTTTACATGAGATTTCATGGCAGAACTCCTCTAAAAATGAAACCGAATACAATTACATGTGCTTTGTATACCAGAAATTTTATTTCGTGTCAATAGTCAATATGAATGCAGCGAATGCAGGACAACACAAAGTTTCACACTGGGTAATTTGCGTCTGGGTAATTTGCGCAAAACAAACCAATCAAAACGACGAATTTCCTGTCGTTTTAGCGGGACACAAAAACAGCTTGCAATAAATCCAGAAAACAAGTATACTACTCACTCGACTCATGATTATTGATATAAACGGACATGATCAGCATACAACGTCGAAATACAATCTCGAAAACAACGTCGAAAAACTTTGATTTGAGTTTTATATTCAAGTTTTTTATTTTCAAACATTACAAACATGTACTCTCCCGAACATCTGAAACAAATGATTTTGGAAAAATCGCTGAAATTCGGCGATTTCACTCTCGCCTCTGGAAAAAAAGCCAAATACTATCTTGATTGTCGCCAAATCACACTCGATTCTGTTGGAGCGAAAGAAATTGGAGAAGGCTTTTTGGCAATGATTCAAGAGACAATGTCTCAAAACCATCTCCCGCTCCCCAAAGGAGTCGGTGGAATGGCAATCGGAGCCGATCCAATAACTGGCGCAATTATCACAGTTGCCGCATATCAAAACATTCCACTAAAAGGTTTCATGGTCCGCAAACAGAGCAAAACACATGGAACCGGTCAGTTCGTCGAAGGACCAATCTCGGCAGGTGATCATGTCGTTATTGTAGAAGATGTGGTGACGACCGGTGGTTCGGCTCTCGATGCGATTGATCGTGTTGAAGCAATCGGCGCAGTCGTTGATGGTGTTTTCGCCATTATAGACCGGCTCGAAGGAGGCCGAGAGGCTTTCGCGGCGAGAGGTTATAATCTCAAAACGCTTTTTACTGTTCGTGATTTCGGTGTTGATACAAGTGCGTTTTGATATACTGAAAAAACCAAATAATTGGATGTTTAGCCAGCTTTCGTAGAAAGCTGTTGTTTCGTAAAAACAAGCGAATTTTGTCTTCAGAATTAATTTTCAGGGTTTCGTCAATGTTCCGTTTCATTTCATATTTAATAGTCGGTTTAATTATTCCACTTTTTTGTTGCACTTTTTTTTGTGTGCAAATTGATGCGGCAGAGCGAGTTCGGATTGATAATGAAATTAGAGCAGGTGAATCAACTGCCATAAAAAGCACTGCATATTTAATTGGCAACAATTTTTACAGTTTTATCGGCGATGCAGGCGAAGTGACATTTTTTGATGCAGAAAAAGAGGTTTTCACACTGATTCATCCGGCACTGCGATTGAAGACATTTTTGGACGGAGCAGAAACTCGGCAGAAAGCGGAATCACTGCGAGAAGCTGCACATGAACGCGAAAAACAAAGTGCTTATTGGAATTTTTTGGTCAAACCCGTTTTTCAGCAGGAACGAAACGATGTCACGGGAACAATCGCTTTGCAATCTTTTTGGATTGATTATCTTTTGACGACAAGTGGATTTCCTGATGATAATACAGCTGCTCGCTTTTTTCGTTTTTGTGACTGGACATGTTATTTGAATTTACGACTGTCCCCGCAGTCAAGTACGATGTTCGCGCGGCTCGAAGTGAATCGTATTCTCCGAGAGAGCAATCGTTTTCCGCATAAGATCACGATGTCGATTTATCCCAAAGGAAAAACGGGGATTCGACCACTCGAAGAACAGATGTCCAGTACACATCAAATGGTCTTTCGATTTACCGAATTAGATGATAAACGGCTCGATCAAGTACATGAATGGATGCGGGTATTTCAAACGATTTCATTCGCAGAATATCAGGAAAAAATGTTCTCGATAGTCGAAAAAAAGTGAGAAAATACAGTTCGCCATTCAAAACGAAAATGCGGCGAAAAACAAGGAAGTTACAAGGTTTCACGGAGGAACAATGCCCCCCTATTTGTATAACATGAACGAATCGTCCGAGGATGATTCTTCGTCATCTGAAACAATTCATGCCCCCCATTTCCCTTTTCCCAAAACAAATTTCGGCGATAACAATACTGCCAGTGAGAAGCGTTCTGGCGGGAAAGGAAGCACGTCGAATCCGAATCATGCCGACTTACATTCATCATCGAAAGGAACTTCGCAAGAAAGTTATCCGCCGGAAATTGATGAGCAATTTGCGAAAGAATTGCGAGCTTCCATTTCTGCGACTCGGCAGTTTTTCTTTAATCACCAACATCCTGATGGATACTGGGTCGCTGAACTCGAAGGAGATGCCCTCCTTCAGAGCGAAACGATCATGCTGCTGGCATTTATTGGGGAGGAAGAGTCTGATTTGGCCAAAGGATGTGCCGCCCAGCTCCTCGAAACTCAACTCGAAGATGGTGGATGGGGAATGTACACCGGCGGAAAATCCGATATTTGTAACACAGTCAAAGCATATTTCGCACTGAAATTGACGGGGCACGATCCGAGCAGCGAAATCATGCGACGTGCCAGAAAGCGTGCTCTCGAACTCGGCGGCGCGGACAAAGTGAATAGTTTTGTGATGTTCTATTTGGCCATTTTGGGACAAATTCCGCACTCGATTTGCCCCGCCGTTCCACCACAAATGATGCTCCTCCCAAAATGGTTTCCGATCAACATTTATGCAATGAGTGCGTGGTCTCGAACCATTTTCGTTCCTCTCTCAATTGTATCGGCACTCGCCCCAGTGCGGGAAATACCGGCTGAAAAAGGGATCAAAGAGCTTTTTGTCAAAGAGCCACAACAATGGGGTCCGCTCGTCGCACCTGGAAAAAAACTGACACGAAATCCTTTTTCATGGGACTGGTTCTTTCGCGGTTGTAACAAAATCATGTGGGCTTGTCGCAAAATCGGTTTGACACCATTTCGAAAAGTTGCCATTCAAAAAGCACTTGACTGGACAAAAAAACACTGCGAAAAAAGTGATGGCCCCGGCGCGATTTATCCGCCGATTATTTGGACATGGATCGCTTTCAAAGCACTCGGTTATTCCAATGATTCTGCCGAAATTGAGTATTGCCGCAAACAACTCGATGACCTTCTTATTCGAAACGAAAAGAAAGGAACGATTCGTGTCCAGCCGTGTAAATCGCCTGTTTGGGACACGTCGCTCACTCTAAAATCATTGATGATGGGAGGACTCACTGCGGCGCATCCAGCTGTAAAAAAAGGGCTTCAGTGGGTGCGTTCTCGGCATATAAAAGAGCAGGGCGACTGGAGTGAAACCGTCAAAACACCGCCGGGTGGATGGTGCTTCGAATTCAATAATGTTTTTTATCCCGACTGCGATGACACTGCGATGGCTCTTATGGTTTTAGCTGGTCGCTTTGATGAATTGAATGAAACCGAAAATTCGTCCATCAATCCGATTCAGTCGAATAAACCGCATCAATCTGGTCAATTTGATCAATCGAGTCAGTCGGGGCAATCTGGCCGGGCACTTCAGTTGCGTGAAATTACTGAAACAAAAATGGATGCGCAAACACCCGGGAATCTTCCGCCGGATTTACGAATTTTAGTCGGAGGACAATGTAATTCTCTTCAAGAAGCGAAGTCAAAAACGCTCGATATTGCCGAAACGACTGCCGCATTAGAAAGTGGACTTCGCTGGCTTTTTGCGATGCAAAACAAAGATGGAGGATGGGCCGCTTTCGACCGCGAAAATAACAAAGAGTTTTTGTGCAAAGTGCCATTTGCCGATCACAATGCAATGATTGATCCAAGCACTCCCGACTTGTCTGGCAGGGTTTTGGAATCACTCGGTCGCCTCGGTTTTCGTATCGAAAAAGATGCGGCAATTGACCATGCTGTGATTTATATGAAAAAAGAGCAGCAAGCAGATGGAAGCTGGTTTGGTCGCTGGGGAGTCAATTATATTTATGGAACATGGCAGGGACTCACGGGACTTGCAGCAGTCGGAGTTTCGCCGGATGATCCTGCGATTCAGGCGGGGGCAAATTGGCTTTTAGCGCATCAGGATTCCAGCGGCGGATGGGGCGAGTCGCCTGATTCATATCAAAATCCATCTCTGCGGGGAAATGGTGAACCAACCGCTTCACAAACTGCCTGGGCTCTCATGGGATTGATGGCGGCAGGAAAACGAAATGATCCCGCCGTACAACGTGGAATCAGATTTTTATTAGAGCGACAGCGAAAAGATGGAACGTGGTTTGAACCCGAATTTACTGGGACGGGGTTTCCTCTGGTTTTCTATTTGAAGTATCATTATTACTCCGTTTATTTTCCACTGATGGCTTTGTCGATGTACGCCGCAAAAACGAGAGTGACAAATGTCGCTATTTGTGAAACTGAAACGATTCTGAGAATGCAGAACGTCCGTATTTTCTCACCTGAAAGTGAGTATTACAATAATTCACGTTTCAATGAAAATAGTGTTACAAAAAATGGATTGCATACAAGTTCGACAAATTCACATCATGTCGATTCTACAAATGAATCGGATAAAATTGAGTCGAATATACACATTCCATCACATCATTTAGATAAAAAAGTATCAGATAAACGTGGTGGAAAATCGAATTCTGTTCCAAGTTTGAAATTATTCCTCGGATGAGATGTGGAAAACAATTAAAATTCTAAAAAATCACTTCATTTCAAAGGCGAGACACCAGAAATGGAAGAAGAATTTTTGACGAACAAACGAACGAACGTGAAATCCGCATCCACATTATTCCCAGCCGTTTTTCATATTCTTGAATTAGCACATCTTGCAAGTTCCTCGCCGATGTGCTAAAATAATTTGACGGGAAGCATCCAGAAACCTCCACCAAATTATCGCACATGAGACGACAGTCCGAAAGCCGACAGTCTCTGACTACTGAGCCAAAACAAGGAAATATCTTCGACGTTTTCGTCAAAGAAAAATTCAGCAGAATCGTCATTTTCGTCCAGTTTTTGCAGGCTTTTGCCGA
>JBOFGF010000375.1:0-15187 GCA_051649005.1 Thermoguttaceae bacterium
CCATTTCCGCCATTTGCACCACTTCCGCCTGCTCCGCCACTTCCACCGTTTCCGCCATTGTGACCATGACCGCCGAATTGTGTTCCAGTTGCAAAAGAAAGCTGCCCGCTCTGAATGGAAAATGTTGCCTCCCCACCACTTCCACCTGCTCCGCCATTTCCACCATTTTCGCCATTTTCACCATTTCCACCATTTCCACCATTTCGTACATGATCTGCGTCAAAGACATCTCCTCCATATCCACCGTTTCCGCCAATTCCACCACTTCCACCGCCATTTCCATTCCCTCCGAGACCACCAATTCCACCGAATTGAGTGTTTTCCAAGAACGATACTTCGCCCTTTTCCAATGCGAACATGACATTCCCACCGAGTCCACCCGCACCACCATTCCCGCCGATTCCTGCGAGTCCACCACCAGCACCATTTCCGGCATCATAAATAATTCCGCCAGTGAATGCACCAGAAGCACCATTTCCACCTTTTCCACCATTTCCGCCAATTCCGCCCATTTTTCCAGTCCCACCCAAACCACCAAAAAGCGTTTGAGTGAACGAAATAATTCCATCCGTGGAAACGGTCGCATTGGAATTACCACCACTTCCGCCTGCTCCTCCGGTCCCACCTTTCCCACCATTTCCTGGATCGAAACCATTTGCATGTTCCGTTTGATAACCAGGAAGTCCATTAGTTCCGTCGCCGCCATTTCCACCAACTGTGCCTGCAAAACCGTCTGTTCCCCAAATTCCAGTCGTTTCACTCTGTTTGGAAATGGTCGAATTGCGATTTGTCCCAGCATTTCCCTGAATGCCGTTTGGGCCATCTGGGCCATTTTGGGCAACAAGCTGGCCCGAAAATAATAGTAGCAGAGCCAAAACGCCGCAAAACAAAACTGACGAGAAGGAAATGAAAGATTGTGTTCTCATGGATTTCAAAGCTCTCTTCTATGCAAAATTCAAAAATTAGACGCAGATGATAAAATCGTGATAACCGGAAAAGTTTACCCAATCGGTTTTATCGGCATAACATCACTCGAATGTTACCAATTTTTGAAATTTAACGCAATTCCATTTTATATGTTTACTCACACACATTTTTCTTTCGCAATAAATCACACAGAATATGTGCAAGAACATAAAATGTGCAAGAATAAGAATTTCACGTCATTTCTACAAAAGCCCATCTAGTCGTCACTGAAAACATCTGTTATAATGAGGCTGAAAAATGGAGTCGTTTCCCACTTTCAAGAAAATTTCAGCATTATCGGGGCAACAAGAAGTGCTGATTTTTGTGTGTTCCTGTATTATTCAACGCGAAGTTGTGTATTGCCGTGCTGTTCAGCCACTTTCATATCATCAACTCCAATTTCAACTTTTTCACTAATCAACCCGTCAAAACAGGAGAGAATCATGGTCGCCAAAACAAATGACAAAGTTATCCAGGCACTCAATGAAGCCAGATCAATGGAACTGACTTCTGTGGTTCAGTACATGAATCAGCATTATTCGCTTGATAATGCCGATTATGGACCACTTGCCAAACAGATCAAAAAAATTGCCATCGACGAAATGAAGCACGCCGAAAATTTTGCGGAGCGTGTCAAAGTCCTCGGAGGCGAACCAACGACACAACTTGCATCGCAAATCGAAAAAGGACAGTCGGTCGATAAAATTTATCCTTGTAATGCCGCCTCAGAAGAAGAAGCAATCGTAAAATACTCCAATTTTGCCAAATTGTGCCGCGACAATAATGACACAATAAGTGCAAATCTTTTTGAAAGTATTCTTCATGTCGAACATGAACATTGTGAGTATTTCAAAAACATTCGAGACCACATCAAAAATCTTGGAGATGCTTATCTAGTAACGATGCTCGGTGGCTCCGATAACTGATTCAGACACGGAGTTAGTTTGAAAAACAAAATCCGGGGACTACTCCCCGGTTCGTTTCTCGGCTCTCTCCCCTCACAACTCGCCCCTCATTTTCCATGACCAATCCCTCTCTTCTTGCTCCGATTCGGCAGATGATGCGATCATGCCGAAAAGGGAAAAACGAATGGAAACTCGCCGATTCGACAGGAGTAAAAATGACACCGGGTCGTGTTTTTGCGGCGACAATCATTTTTCGTCGTCTGATTCGCAAAATTCTTGGATCGCACGAACAAAATGTCGGGGTTCTAATGCCGACAAGTGTATATGGCATTTTGGCCAATTTGGCTCTCGCTTTGGACCGCCGCACGACAGTCAATCTAAATTACACATTTCATCGAGACACCATCAACTACTGCATCAAAAAAGCAGAAGTCGAACATGTTGTGACCAGTCGCCGAGTTTTGGACCGCTTTCCTGACTTAAAACTAGATGCAAAATTTATTGTCATGGAGGAACTCGGAAAAAAAATGTCGATTCTCGACAAAATCATTGGACTGGTGGATGGATATATCACGCCTGTTCGATTGCTCGAGTGGGTTTTGCGCGTCGATCAGATCAAGCCGGACGATATTTTGACGATCATTTTCACATCGGGATCGACGGGCACTCCGAAAGGAGCGATGTTGACACAAAATTGCATCGCCGAAAATGTTGATGCGTTTATTAAGCATCTGAACTTGCAAGATTCGGATATTTTGCTCGGTTCACTCCCGCTTTTTCATTCGTTCGGATACACGACGACTCTTTGGCTCCCCACCACAAGTCAAGTGAAATGTGCATATCACTTCAATCCGCTTGAACCGAAAAAAATCGGTGAAATGGCGAAAGAGTACAAATGCACGGCGATGCCATCGACACCAACTTTTTGTCGTGGTTATTTGCGGCGACCAAAAGAAGAATTTGATAAAATGCCAACAATAATCTGCGGTGCTGAAAAATTGCCGGTCGATTTGATCGATTCTTGGGAGGCAAAGTTCGGTTTTCGCCCCGCAGAAGGATATGGAACTACCGAGCTTTCCCCAGTCGTCGCAACAAATGTTCCAAAAGGACGCCGCCCTGATTACCAAGACTGGCTGCGAGAAGGAACAATTGGACGACCTCTCGCAAATCTCGAAGTGCGAGTCACAGACCCAGAAACTGGAGCAGTTTTGCCTTCTAACACTCCGGGAATGTTCGAAGTTAAAGGCCCCAGTGTGATGAGCGGATATTACAATGACTCTGAAAAAACAGCTGAGGTTCTGAAAAATGGTTGGTATACAACAGGCGATATTGCCCAAATTGACGAAGATGGCTTCATTAAAATCACTGGGCGTCTAAGTCGCATCTCGAAAATCGGCGGCGAAATGGTCCCTCACATTTTAGTTGAAGAAGAAATTGAGAAAATTTTGAGTCAATCGACACAGGCAGCTTCGGAAACATCAAATCAGAATAATATCCCAAATCAGGAAGAGTCGGCATTGATTCGCATTGCTGTTTCTGCCATTCCCGATGATAAGAAAGGGGAACGACTCATAATTTTGCACAAAAATTTGCCGATCTCTCCCGAGGAAATCTGTAAATCGCTTCACAAAGTTGGTTTGCCGAATCTCTGGATTCCATCGCACCACGACTTTTATGAAGTCGCATCAATTCCATTACTTGGAACTGGCAAACTAGACTTACAAGGAGTGAAAGATTTGACAAAACAAGTAACCAATTCGTAAAAAATCGCAAAAATTGGCGAGCCACAAATGTGGTGTTTTGTCAAAGTTTATATTATATCTAACAAAAACGAGGAACCAAATGCAGATGGAGCAACTTGTCGCGCTGTGTAAACGGCGTGGTTTTCTTTTTCAGTCGAGCGAAATTTATGGCGGCTTCAATGGATTTTGGGATTATGGGCCACTCGGTGTGCTTCTTAAACGAAATGTCAAAGAAGCATGGTGGAATGACATGGTCATGACTCATAATGAGCTTGTCGTGCCTGCAAATGCTCCATCTAATTATGAGATGACTGGACTCGATTGTACGATCATCATGCACCCACAAGTTTGGAAGTGCAGTGGACATTATGACCTTTTTCACGATTACATGGTCGATTGCCGCGAGTCGAAAAAACGTTATAGATTCGATCATGTGCGCGGACGTCTTGTGACCGGCACAAAACGAGGCGAAGGAGGTGCGACGAGTCAGACAATGACCGTTTTTGTGACGACAATGGAGACGGAACAAATTCAGACGGCACTCGATGAGGCGGCACTGAAATTTTTTGGGATTCGCAAAAAAGATGCCGACTCAATTAGTTGGAATGGCCCGATTCAGCCAATTTCACAGCTTCCTAATTTTGATAATGTGGTCGGTCCCGATGCAAAACATGCTGGAACACTCACAGCTCCCCGCGAGTTCAATTTGATGTTCAAAACGATTGTCGGCGCACTTGGAAGTGATGACGACGCATCGTTTTTGAGACCAGAAACGGCGCAGGGAATTTTCGTCAACTTCAAAAATGTCTGCGACAGCACGCGAGTTCGAGTCCCATTTGGAATCGCTCAAATCGGAAAAAGTTTCAGAAACGAAATCACACCGCGTAATTTCACGTTTCGAAGCCGCGAGTTTGAACAGATGGAAATCGAATTTTTCTGTCGTCCTGATGAGTCTTTTCAGTGGTATAAATTTTGGCGAGACCGACGTTTTCAGTGGTACATCAATTTAGGACTGGCCGGTGACCGGCTTCGTCTGCGAGATCACGACGCAGATGAGTTGTCCCATTATTCAGTGGGAACTGCGGACATCGAATATCAATTTCCATTTATGCCGGAGGGTGAATTTGGCGAACTCGAAGGAATTGCACATCGGGGCGATTTCGATTTGCGTTCTCATAGTGAGGGAAAATTGGTGAGACAGGGGAACGAATTGGTCGTCGAAAAGCTCGAAAATGGTCAGCCAAAACATCGTGGAAGTGGCAAAGACCTTTCATACTATGATGATTTGACGAAAGAACGATTTTTGCCGCACGTCATCGAACCGTCTGCCGGCGCAGATCGAGCGGCTTTGGCTTTTTTGTGCGAATCATACAACGTCGATACTGCTCCTGATGAAAAAGGGACGCAGCAGGAACGTGTCGTTCTCAAATTTCATCCACGACTTGCTCCGATCAAGGCGGCTATTTTCCCACTGGTTAAAAAAGAGGGAATGCCAGAAATCGCCACTGAAATATATGGTGAACTCAAAAAGTCATTCTCCGTTTTCTATGACGACAAAGGCGCAGTTGGACGTCGATATCGACGGCAAGACGAAATCGGCACTCCATTTTGCATTACTGTCGATGGTCAAACGGCGGAAGATGGCACTGTCACGATTCGAGACCGAGACACGCTCAAACAAGATCGCATAAAAAAAGACGACATCGCTGTAATGATTCGAGAACTAATTGAAAAATGAACCATTTAACTGAGGACTGATGTGCGATCATCGGGTCAAATTCCGCCGACTTTGCCGGATTATCGGTTCAATCGCAAGTTGGCGGAACGAAACAAGTGATTTTTAACGGATTGTTGTCGTCATTTCAGGAACCAGTCACGGCAAATTTCATTTGGCGAGCCGCCGGCGTAAGTCGGCGGTTTTGTTCTGCGAGCCGAACAAATGCCGGTGCTCACGCACCGGCTCGAAACGCACCGGCGCACCGCAATTGTTCATATTTCGCTTTTTTCGCCTCTCGACACGATATTTGTTTTCTGATATAATAACTCCAATATAAGTACCAGTGTATTAGTGAGCAGTCCAGAAACGAAACTCGAACATCCCAAAACTGATGTCAGAAACATCCCTTTCACCACAGCAACGAGAAAGATTGCAGCAGCTGTTCGCAAATGGAAATAAGCAGAGCATGATCGGAAGTTTTGATTATGCCACTGACATGTTTACGACATGTGTACTGGAAGACCCCGCAAATCCGATTTATTTCAAATCTTTTTTGGCCAACTTGAAAAAAAAACATGGTGACAAAAAGAAAAAGGGGGTCTTTTCATTTCTCGGAGGTGCATCCAAAGCTGTCAGTTCAAAAAAACCTGAACACGTCTTCAAAGCGGGAATTGATGCGCTAAAAGCGGACCCATGGAATGCCAAAGTCTTGGTTTCGACCGGAGAAGCATGTGAAAATCTTGGATTTCACGATGTCGCCATCGAATACTTTCGCGCCGCAGTTGAAGCAGACCCGCTCGATGTCGAAGCTAATAAAGTCTGCGCCGCTGCACTGAGAGGTATTGCCGAATTTGATGAAGCGATGTTATGTGTAATCCGTGTTTTGAAAGCGAAACCAGATGACCAAGAAGCGAGGAAAATGCAGAGTGACATCACTGTCGAAAAGACGATTCACAAAGGAAAATATGCGATGGGAGATTCCAATATGGTGCGAGATGCCGCATCACAGGGAAAGCTAGGAATCAATGAAGCAGAAGATGTGATGGGACGGTCTCTTACTTATGTCGAACAGGTCGAAAAGCGAATCAAAAAAAATCCAAATGACATGGCCAATTACATCGAATTGGCCCAGTACTATTATCAACAGGGAGATTATGACAATTCGGAGAAAAATTATCTCAAAACGGTCGAACTGTCAAAGCAAGACCCTGAAATGATTGAGCGGCTTTTAGATGTCCAAAAACAAAATTTACATACGCAAGTTCTGAAACTGAAAGAGGAATTCGAAAAAACACGCCAAGAAGAGACGAAAAATGAATTTTATCGTCTAAAAGCGGATTATGACGCAAAAAATATGGAATTGGCCCAGTTTCGGATCAAAAGACATCCGAATCATTCCGGTTATCACTATGATCTCGGTCTCCTTTTGATGCAGAAAAGCCAGTTCAAAGAAGCGATCAACGAATTTCAACAGGCGAAAATTGATGCTCTCAAAAAAGGAGAGTGCCTTCTCGCACTTGGTCAATGTTTTCATCAAATAAAGCAGTACAAGTTGGCGATGACTCATTATCAAGAAGCGGTCGAAGGACTTAAAGACAACGGCGACAATAAAAAGAAGGCTTTGTATCTTGCCACCAAGTTAGCAATTGTGCTCGAAGAGTACGACAAAGCCGAAAAATATGGGCACCAACTGGCCGCGATAGATTTTTCTTATAAAGATGTCGGGGAGCTACTAGACAAAGTGGCCCAAAAGAGAGAGAATTAGAAGGGATAATTGTCAATTCCTATTTTTTATCGAATCCAGTTTCTAGTGTTTTCTATGAAGCTGGACTAAACACCTTTTTTCACAAAAAATGCCGAATATCAAAAGTGCCAAAAAACGTCTTCGTCAGAACATTTCCACACGCGAACGCAATCGAGCTGGTCGTTCTTTTTTAAGGAATCGCTGTAAAAGTGTGATAAAAGCGGTCAATGCAGGGAGTGTTGAAGATGCAAATCGTTTCTTCCAAGATGCGGTCAAAACGCTCGATCAGGCCAGTGCAAAAAATCTCATTCACAAAAATGCTGCAGCACGAAAGAAATCACGTCTCTCGGCCATGATTCGAAAGCTGAAAGCGAAGAATGTTTAGAGTGCTGTTTCGAGTGCCGTGTCGCCGAAATTTTTGCTGAAATTTTGCTGAAACGAAATGTGCGTGTGCCTCCGTGTTGAAACAAGCATGTTGATTTCGTTGCTGTGTGATCGTGCGCATTCGAGATGACTGTTTACATATCAGACTTATTCTGAAACTTAAAAAGTCGAATTGGGAATCCTCCCGCTTTATAAAAATTGGATAAATAACAAAAAAGTGGGCACAAAACTGTCGGGCGAAATACTTGGTATTACATTCGGTATTTCGCTCGCCGTTTTTGGACTTCTTACGACAACGTCGGCAATTTTGCCGCTGACATGGGACGAAGGTGAGATGAACCTTCGTTCTGAAAATGTTATCGCTGCGTTTTCAGATTCTCCAAATGTCGATCTGGCTTCCTCATCTTTTTCGACTTGGCGCGGAACGACATCAATTGAAGGGCATCCACAATTTCCAGTGATTCTTGTTGCAGTTGGAAAAAAAGTTGCTGCGTGGCTTTTTCCGAGAGAGTTGAATGAAACCCAACAACTGCGATTTGGCCCAATTGTTTTTGTTTCAATTGTTCTAGGAATCGTTTTTTGTCGTATTAAAAATGACTGGGGAGTCGTTTCTGCCTTTTGTGGACTTGCCTCCATTCTCTGTATTCCACGACTTTTTGCGCACTTACAGATTGCAGCGTGGGATTCGCCGCTGATCGCATCTTGGCTTCTTGCATGGTCGCTTTTTACACTCGCTCTTTCATCGTGGAATGGGGCTGTTTTATTCGGATTGGCACTCGGAATGACGATTTCGTGCAAATTTTCGGGACTTGGTGTTTTGCTTCCACTGTTCGTTTGCGCCTTTTTTGTACACAAATTGCAGCAAATGCGGATCATCACATCTGTTTTTGTTGCGATAATCAGTTTTGTCGTGTTGAATCCACCTATTTGGCACGATCCGATTTCTGGTATTTATAGATGGTTTGCTCTCAATTTAGGGCGAGACATCAATATCTCCATTCTTTTTTTGGGTGAAATGTTTGACTTGCACCATTCTTTGCCGTGGTATAACACGATCATTTGGACTGGAATCACGGTTCCAATTGGTATTCTTATTTTATTTGGATTCGGAATTTTTCGATTGATTCGTTCTCCAGAAAATAGGCTTTCTGGCATATTTTTGTTGCTAAATATGCTCGTCTTGCTCATTGTGCGGAGCTTTCCAGGAACACCGGTTCATGATGGCATCCGGCTTTTTGTTCCAGCATTTGCCTTTCTCGGAATCATTTCCGGAATCGGTGCTGGATTTGTCGTGAAATTTAATTTTTCATTTCAACAAAATAGAAAATTTTATAATTCACAACTAAATAATTCGCAACAAAAATACCAACAAGAAAAGCAGAGATTTTCATACTTGAAAAAGATGCAAATTCGAGGTTTATTTTTCGTTTCATTTATTTTCATGATAAGTTTGGGGAACATGATTTGGTTTGCCCCCCAGTGGCTTTCATTTTACAATGGAATAATTGGTGGTCTTTCTGGTGCTGTAAAATTAGGCATGGAACCGACTTATTACTGGGATGGGTTCGACAGCGAAGTCCGTGCATGGATTCGCCAAAATTGCAACGAAAACGAAACAATTGCATTTAGTGCGGCTTCGACTTCAATGTTACAAATTTATCAAAATCAAGGAGAATTGCCACGATTTATTGTCGTTTCACCAGAAATGACATGGCAAGAAATGCAGAAAAGAGGAGTCGCTTATTATGTCATTCAAAATCGTCAAAGTGCTCTGTTTCGGCGAGATGAAAAAATACGACAGGAACACGTCCCCATTTTCGTAAAAACAATCCGCTCCAAAAATTTTGGAATATGGAATTTTTCAGATGTTTCTTTGATCGAAATTTACAAAGTTCCTTATTTTGAGCCGATGCAATAGATTGTTTTGTCGCTGCGAATGAAAAGAGCATCTCGATAAAAAGCTGGGCTGGTCACACATGGCTCCGACATTGGATTTTCGGCGATTATCAGTGCCGCCGGATCAGTAAGTGCGCCAGATTCGTCAGTTTCTACTTTTGAGAGATCAATGACATGCGCCTTTGGAGCATCTTTGGTCATATCGAATGCGTAAATTCGGTCTCCGACTAAAAGCGGTGAGGAATAAAAATTCGAGACACCTCCGCCAATTTCAAGTTCCCAATAAGCGGCTCTCTTGTTTCGTTCATTGATGTTTTTAGGATTGTACGAAGTCAAATAGCCACCGGAATCGAGAGTGTAAATCCCTTTTTCAGAAATGATGGTACTCGGCGTGTCTGGAAGCGCATTGATTCCGTTCCATAAAACATGTGTCGCCGAGACATCACCGGTCCCAGAAGCATCAATGGCGGTGGTTCGCGGTGCCTGATTCGAGACAATCACGACATCATTAAAAGCAGCGGGAGATGGCCCGACATCGCCGCTCAGACATTTGACTCGCCAAATTTCTTGTCCATCTTCGGGATTATAAGAAATTACAAAAGGATCGCCGCATGTAATAATTTGAAATTTTCCTGCCACAAAAGTGACTATCGGCGAAGACCATGAATTGCCGCTTTCTCTCGGAGTTTCCCAAATTATATTCCCCGTTTTGACATCAAATGCCAAAATTTTTGATTTACCATCAGTTCCATCGCCGACATCATATTGCACAATCAGTCGGTCAAAATAGAGAGCGGGCGAACTCGAAAATCCATACAAACTTTCAGGGATTCCAAGACTTTTACTCCAGAGCAATTTCCCATCAAAATCGACTGCTGCAACATCGCCATTGGCAAAAAGAGCAAAAGCCCTTTTGCCATCCAAAACCATTGTGGGAGCGGCAAAACCCGTGTCATCCCCGACTTTGAATGGTTTAGCACTTTCAGGAGTTGCAGCTGGAATTTCTGTCATCCAAATGAGATTTCCTGTTTCAGTGTCAAAGCAGAATATGGCTCGTTTTGTTTCGTCTGCTCCGGTCAAAAATAGGCGATTCTCCCAAATAACGGGAGACGACTTACCAGGAAGTGGGACTTCCACTTTCCAGCGAATCTGTTCTCCTGTTTCGACGTTCCAGTGAGTTGGCACTCGCTCGATGTTTGCTAACTTTGCAGTTGCAGAACCATCAAAATTACGAAATGAAGCCCAGTTTTGGGCCTGTTTGGCAATAAAAGCATCTCTGTCGAGTGGCGGTTCGGGCGATATTTCCTGAACTCCTCCACTTTTTTCAAGGTTTTTAGGTGTTTCAACAGACAACACGGTTCTTCCTGCATCGGAATTTGCGGCTAAATTTGATGATAATTTGGAGGCAGAATTTCGTCCCGCATCAGAATCCGAATTCAAATTTTTTTGGGCACCATCGATATTTTGTGTCAATACTTTTTCGAGTAAAACCTGCTCAAATTTCGACTGCGGAGTCAGTATAAAACCGACCGCAAGTCCAATAATGAGAAGTGCCAGTGCTGAAATCGTCTGGATTCCTAAATTGAGACGCTCTTTTTCAGCCATTTTTGCTGTCGTTTTGGCATCTCCTTCTGGACACGGAATTTTTCGTTTCAAAACTGCGATGACACGAAGTGCAATGAAGAAAACAATTGCTGCAAGTGTAAGAAGTGGGACAGTTTTTGCCACTATTGCTCGCTTCCGAAAGTATTCGAAGCGGAGCGACTGATCGAGATTTCGGACACTTTCTTTTAGCGATTCATTATTCTTTTCAATCGCCAATTCCTTTTTGAGATCGATAAATGCCGCCGTTTCAGTCGGAATAAGATTGAACGAGTCTCCCGATGGATTCCTATAATCAGGCTCAATTTTTCCGATTCTGTTTGGCACAGACATGCCAGAAATCGAAACTCCGTCCAGAGACACTCCGAGATAATTCCAAAAGAGAAGTCCAATAAAGACGACGCAAAACGTCCCACTGAAAATCGCCGCTGTGACCGCGATCCAGTAAAGACGTTTTATTCCTTGCACCGAGCTTACTTCAAAAATGGTCGTCATATTAGAATGTCAAGATCGGCAGTACAAAGCTCCTTCCAAAACACTCCCTCAAATCCAATACAATAAGTCCATGACTCACAATTATTCAGACGAAACTGAAATCGTAGTTTGTGAAAATGGAATTATAGATAAATGCCCAAATTATTTTGTTGTGATTTTTTTAGAAGTGGCTGTCTTTTTAACCACGACATCTTCCACATGCAATTTGAACGGCGCATTTTTAACCTGTTTACGAATTGCACCTGATCGCATACACTGAGTGCAAACACGAACGGTTTGTGATGTCCCATTCTCAGTTGTAGTACGAACATTCTGCAAATTTGGCTGAAAAGCGCGGCGAGTGATGCCTGTTACTTTCGTTCCGACTCCGCCAAGATATTTCGCTTTTCCGCGTATTTCTATGTGATTTCCGACAGTTCGTCCTTTTCCACAGATTTCACAAACTCGTGACATGTTTTGACCTCTCTTTGAACCAACAAGATATAAAAGATTGATAATTATGTTTTCGTCCTAATTGGCGTTTCTGAAAGTCGCACTTCCAGAAACATTTGAACAAAAAACAACAAAATATTGACAGAAATAGAAGACACAATATGCGATATCAGTAGTATACTCCGCATTTTCACGGTGAAAAGGGGGACACCCACGCGGCAAAAGGAGCGGAGTGCAGCAACAAGAAACAACAAATAAATTACATACTGAAAACGGCACAATACTGGAGGTTTATCCCGCTTTCTGTTTAGCCAGCTTTCATAGAAAGCTGTTGTTTCACTAAATTACCGTGATTAAAACCGTGAACGAAAACCATTTTTTTATTTACTGATTCGCACGGAATCACGAATGGCAATCAGTTCTTTCATGACGTGATGAAAATTGCCTTTTTGTCCTTTCATTCCAAAAACGTCGTGCAATTCTTTGTAAAGACGATACAATTTTGCGTAAATAGCGACCGCTTTTTTGTTCGGTTTATAAATCGTCTCTTTTATGCCGGTCATTTTCTTTTGTGCTTCTTGGATATTTTTGAAAGCTCCGCCTGCAACTGCCCCACACATTGCCGCGCCAAGAGCGCATGTTTGTGCGCTGCGACTGACTTTCATTGGGCGATTGCAAATGTCGGCGTAAATTTGCATTGTTAATGGACTTTTTTCAGCAATTCCGCCGCAGTTGATGACTTCCTTGACTTTGACACCATATTCTTCAAAGCGATTGATTATCGTCAAAGCACCAAAAGCAGTCGCCTCGATCAAAGCTCGATACATTTCTGGCGCGGTTGTATGAAGTGTTGTCCCGATAGTCAAACCAGTCAAAAGTTGATCCACCAAAATTGTACGATTTCCGTTGTTCCAGTCAAGACATAAAAGGCCACTCTCACCTGGCAGAAGTTTTGCAGCTTCTTTTGAAAGATTTTCGTGAACATCCCCTTTCTCGTAATAACATTTGGGAACCAATTGTTTTACAAACCAATTGAAAATATCTCCGACTCCCGACTGACCTGCTTCGAGTCCATACATCCCCGGCATGACACTTTCTGGGACGATTCCACAGAGACCTGGAATGTCGGCAAGTGGTTCTGTCAGTGGGTGAATCATGACATCGCATGTGCTTGTCCCAATTGCTTTTACGAGAATTCCAGGTTTTATACCTGCTCCAATGGCTCCCATGTGGCAATCGAACGCTCCGATGGCGACTGGAGTTCCTCGCACGAGACCGGTTTTTATGGCGACATCTTCGCAGAGTTCTCCCGCCTTTTGATCGGATGTTTTCGTTTCACTATTATAATGCGAACGAAGTCGAACGAGATCAGGATCGAGCGATTTCAAAAATGTTTCACTGGGAAGTCCACCCCACTGTTTATGTAACATTGCTTTGTGTCCGGCGGCGCAGATACCACGATGCAGTGTGTCGGGATCACTATTTCCCGTGATGAAAGCTGGAATGAAATCGGCGAGTTCGACCCAGCTATAAGCGGCTTTGAAAACTTTGGGATTGATCCGTTTGCAGTGGAGAATTTTGGCCCAATACCACTCGCTGCTATAAATTCCACCACATTTTGTGAGATAATGATCTTTGTTTTTAGCGGCTTTTTCGGTTATTTCGGCGGCCTCGGCAAACGATGTGTGGTCTTTCCATATCCAAGATTGTGCATCGAGATCGTGTTCAAATTCGGGAAGGATTCCGAGTGGCGTTCCTTTTCGATCCACCGGAATTGGTGTCGAACCGGTCGTGTCAATTCCGATTCCAGCGACGCAGGACGGATCGAATTTTCCTCTTTCGTTTGGCGGCAATTTTTGTGCCATTTTTACCACAGATGAAACCGCTTTGTAAAAACCTTCAATATAATCACGAGGGTTTTGTCTCGCCAAAAGAGGCTGTTTTGAATCGAGCAGGAGACCTGCTTCGCCACTGGGATAATTATGGACTGCGGTGGCAATTTCGTTTCCATTTTCGAGATCGACGATGATCGCCCGAACACTGTTTGTGCCATAATCAACACCGATTGCAAATTGTCGTTCTATTTTTTTTGACATGGAAGTAAAAAGGGGAAGGTGAGAAATGAAAGCAAAACAACAGCTTTCTACAAAAGTTAAACAATCATCTAATTGATGATTCGCAGTATATTCTATTATTTGTATGCGTTCACGGGTTTTGTTTATCGAGCCGGTGCGCTTCGAGCCGGTGCGTGAGCACCGGCATTAAATCAACTTTTTCGCCAAAATTCGATTGCCTTGAAATTGTATTTCCGAATCCCGTCGGGATTCAATAATGGTAGAAACACGAACATCAAAAACGTCAGAACCCCATTCGGGGTTCAATAACGGTGACCATAATTCAACTCCGACGGAGTTGTGTGGTTTTGTGGGCAATTCGTTTCTACCATAATTGAACACCTCCGGTGTTCGGGGACGAATTCCGATGCCAAACAAAACCCGTGAACTTACGTTGGCGGCTCGCCAAAATACACCGCCGAACAAAACCGCCGACTCACGCCGGCGGCTCGCCAAAATACACCCGCCGACTCACGCCGGCAGCTCGATAAACAAAACCCGTGAACGCATACTATTATTTTTACTGATATTCAATTATTTTTATTATTTTACTGTTTATTTTTGAGTTCGATGGTTCCTATTTTATAACGTCGTTGACCATCTTCATCAGGAAGTGGCAATGCAATTTCTGGCGTGCCATCTCTGCGTCCGATGGAAACGAAAATATGATATGAACCAGGTTTCGTTGTCGGACCGACGTGTCCAATTCGAAATGTCTGAGTCGAAATTGACTCGGCGGATTTTTCTGGAGGAGCAATCGGGAGTGTTTTCACGTTAAACGCATCATCCACAAGAACAGAAACAATTCCACCTTCCTCGTCTTTGAGAGTGAGCGTCGGATATCCGCCGCCATAACACGGGGCGACACCGACATTGGCCCAAGTCGTTTTTATCGAAAATGGTTCGCCGATGATGGCTGATTTGGGTGTGATCAATTCTCGTAACTGGATGCGATAACCGAGCCGTTGATTGATTTTCTCGATTATTTCACGATTTTCTTTATAAAATTCTTGCGGCCACCAGTGAATCGACATGTAGCTGGCATGATATTCTTCGACCGACTGGAGCAGAAGGGAACCATCTTGCCAGGCATCTATTGCTTTGGAAGAACCAAAATGTTCGTGTTCGAGAATCACTGGAAAATTGTGCCAAAACATTTCTGCCATGTTCGAGTGAAACCAATGATTTGG
>JBOFGF010000376.1:0-7346 GCA_051649005.1 Thermoguttaceae bacterium
GAGGATTTGTCGTCATTTCTCTGTGTCCTCCGTGCCCCTGTGCGAAAAAAATGAAAGCGGCAAAAACATTGCACTGGAAAGTGAACCACGAAACACACGATATTTTTAAAAAGCAGGTATAAAACTTTTGGGCGGGAGCATAACAGCGTGTGTACTCACGGTTTTTTTGTGTTTTTTCCATAAATTTCCACAAATACAGATTATATTTGATTACCATGAAATTGAACACCTCCGGTGTTCGGGGACATGCAGTCCACTAACAAGTTTTGTGAACTTCGGAATTTTTTACCACAGAGGGCACGGAGAACACGGAGAATACAAGACACTCTGTGAACTCTGTGTCTCTGTGGTGAAAACTTGTTAGCAGACTGCGGGGACATGGAACGCCTCTGGGTTTCAGGAACGAATCCCGCCGGTTTACGACGCGGTATAAATGCCGGTGCTCACACACCGGCTCGAAGTGCCGGTGGCTCGATAAACAAAACCCGTGAACGCATACATAACAGCGATACAAAACAACACGTTTCTGCACTGTGTTTTTTGGCATATTTTGGCATTGAAGTTGACATTCCTATGCGATTCTGATAAAATGATTTCCTGTTGTTTTATCGAAATAGTGTTTTCTATGAACAATTGCGGTGATAAACCCCGCCATAATAATGTACTTGTTGTCCACTGTCCGGCAAGTCTGGGCATTTCAAACAATGGAAAATACCATGTACAAACTTTTTTTTGCTTCTCTGAGTGTTTGTGTTATGACCATTTTTTCTGCGTCTGTTTTTGCAGAAGAAAAAAAAGATGCTCAATTTCAAACGATCTGCGAAGTTGATGCGTGGAATTATGACCGATCAAATTTTGCTCTTTATCAAAAGGAATGGCGAAATGGCGGCCCCATCGTAATTGCGAGCAATCCAAAGAAAAACGGTGATGTCAACCATTTTGTCGAATACGACATCCCTTTTCCAAAGTCGGGCAATTATCGCGTTTCTTTCTTCATTGCAATGCATCAAACGAGGCCTCTGACTTTTTCTGTCGATGAAAAAGAAATCGGAAAAGTATGTGGCGGCACAAAACTTTCGACTTCATGGAATTCGAGTGATGCCATTTGGGACGATCCAATCACTTTTTCCATTGTTGAACCTGGAATTCACACCATTCGATTGGAAACGCCCGGCGTGCCTCCGCATCTTGCCAAATTCCGACTCGAATCGGATCAGGCGATCCCAGATTCGTGGAAGTGTGAAAGACCAAATTCCAACCAACTCCCTCCGCCTCCTCCTCCGCCAGTAACACCGGCAAAGTCGATGCAATCGACGGAAAACGTCTTTTATGAAGTTTCCGATGCCGCCGCTCCGAATCCCGCCGCAATTCGCCGAGCAATAGTTTCTTTGATGGAACAATACGGAGCCGAGTATAAACGCGGGGCGGAATTTCTTGCTAAACTCGATAATCTCGATCAGAAAAACGATTTTGCGGCGACAAAATCTGAATATGATGCGCTGCGACACGAAGCTCTTGTCATGCAAAATCCCGCCATTGATTTTGAGCAAATTCTATTTGTGCGTCGACATCAAAAAGGACCCGCCGGAGCGTTTCCCGCCAATTACAACAGTAATTCTTCATTGCCGCGTGGTGGATACGACGACGAAATCATGGCTCTCTCGATCAAACAGCCTGCAAAATCTCCGGTTTCTATCTACAAACCGCCTCGTGACACAGCCATCACTGATCTCGACTTGAATTTTGATGCCGATAAAATCCTTTTCTCCGCAATTGGTGAAAATAATAGATGGCACATTTTCGAGTTGGAAACCAATTTTGAGACAAACGATGTATCTTCACAAAAGAATGAAAGTTCCGAAATTCCGAAAAATTTGGCCCAGCAAATAACAAGTGGCGATCATGATGTTGATTTTTATGATGCCTGCTATTTGCCGGATGGTCGGATCATGCTCACTTGCACTGCTGCGATGGTCGGTGTTCCATGTGTCGCTGGTGGTTCGCATGTCGCTAATTTATTTCTTTTTGACCCGAAGGACAAAACAACGCGGCAAATCGGATTCGACCAAGAACATAATTGGTGTCCGACGATTCTCAATAATGGACGTGTAATTTACTCTCGCTGGGAATATGCGGACACTCCTCACTCGAACACCCGCCTTCTTTTCCACTGTAATCCAGACGGCACAAATCAACTCGAATACTATGGAAGCAATTCTTACTGGCCGACTTCGATTTTCTTTGCACGTCCTATTCCGGGGCATCCGACAGAAATTGTTGGTGTGGTCGGTGGACATCATGACAATGGACGCATTGGAGAACTTGTGATTCTCGATCCAGCAATTAGTCGCCGAGAAGCAGATGGTGCGGTGCAAAGACTTCCTGGCTTCGGCAAATCGGTCGAAGGGCCAGTTGCCGATGGACTTACACGAAAAAGTTGGCCGAAATTCGCGCATCCATTTCCAATCTCACAAAATGAATTTCTTGTGACCGCACAGCCAGATGGCAAATCGTTGATGGGAATTTATCTCATTGATCGATTCGATAATATGATTTTGCTCGGTGAAATGCCGCAAAACAGACTCGTCGAACCGATTCCATTGAAAAAACAGGAACGTCCTCCGATCATTCCAGATCGTGTCGATCTTTCTCGAAACGATGCCGAAATTTTTGTACAAAATGTTTTGGAAGGGCCGGGCCTGAAAGAGATTCCACCTGGAATAGTCAAAAAACTTCGGGTGTATACATATCACTATTCATATCATGGAACTGGTGGACTCCTCGGTTCAATCGGACAAGATGGTCCGTGGGACGTGCGAGGTGTTCTTGGAACCGTTCCTGTCGAGGCGGACGGTTCTGCGAGTTTCCGTGTGCCAGCGAATCTGCCATTTGCTATCTTGCCACTTGATGAGAAAGGACAATCTCTTCAGTTGATGAGAAGCTGGATGACAGCAATGCCGGGCGAAAACTTGCAGTGTAATGGATGCCACGAACCACAAAATTCTGCGCCGCCTCGAATGGCATCACTCGCGGCTGCACTCAGGCGCGCTCCTTCAGAAATTGAGCCATATAATCGACCGAATCAGGAGGCGAAAACATTATTATCGAAATTGAACGTCAAAGGATTTTCTTTTAATGAAAAAATTCAGCCGATTCTCGATAAACACTGTTTCTCATGTCATAATGGAGAATGGGAAAAGACGGTGAAAACAGCGACGATCAATGACAAACCTGTCGGAACTGCGCTGGACGGCAAATCATTCCCGATCAATTTGCGCGGCGATATTCCGTTGGAAGGCTGGAAATCGAACATCGCAGGTGCGGTCTGGACTGGCTGGGGAGGACATTGGTCTGTTGGATATGATAATTTGCAGCGATTCGTGCGCCGAGCCGGAATTGAAAGTGATTATCATCTGCTCGCTCCAATGGAATATGCTGCAAATACGACCGAACTTGTACAATTATTATCTGCGCCGGGAAAACATTATGGAGCCGGAGATGCTCTTTCTGAAGCAGAATGGCAAGATATTTTTACATGGATCGATATGAATGCACCTTTTCATGGAAACTGGACCGACATTACTGGAAAAGCGGACCAAATCAAACAGATTGCTGATCGCCGTGAAAGTCTCGCTGCTTTGTATGGAGCTGAATCTATTCCATTTGAAGACGAAACAGAAAAACATGATTCCTCCGATTCACCAATCGACAAATCAACATGGAAAACGCCCGATAATCATTCCTTTGATCAATTTTTGGCAGACAAATCAGACAGTGCTCTTTGCGTTCGCGTTAAATGCGAGATGAATCTTCGTGATCAGTGGCAGCGACCCGCTCAGACAATTATTCAGCCAGGCAAACATGCCATCTCACTGGAGATGATTCCTGCTGGAATGATCACAAAGAAAGAAAAATGTGTTACAATAAATAAGGAAAACGAAATAAAAACGATTTCAATCGAACAACCATTTTTAATGGGAACCCGTGAAATCACAAATGCCCAGTTCCGTGAATTTGATCCGCATCACGACAGTGGGCGTGAATCACGGACCGGATATCAATTCGGACGGCGTGGATATGACGTGAATGACGACGATCTTCCCGTTGTTCGTGTAACTTGGAATAAAGCAAAAGAATACTGCAAATGGCTTTCTGAAAAGACTGGAAGAAAGGTCGATTTACCAACACAAGAGCAGTGGGAATTTGCATGTCGAGGCGGCGAGAAGACACCATTTTGGTTCGGCGATTTCGACTCAGATTTCTCCACTTTTGAAAATTTAGGCGATGTGCGATTGAAGGAATTCGTCGCCTGCACGACACACGAACATTACACATCTGTCCGTGTAATCGAGAATCCGAATCCATTTGATGATCGTTTCCCGAAAGACGAACGATTCGATGACAAAGCATTTTTGCAAATATCTGGTGGAAATTACAAAGCGAATCCATTTGGTCTTTTCGACATGCACGGCAATGTGGCCGAGTGGACACGAACGCAGCAAGATGGACATGTCATGGCAGCTGGTGGTTCGTGGTTTGACCGACCAATTCGCAGCACCGCCGATTCTGTGCGATGTTATTATCCATTCCAGCCGGTATTCAATGTCGGTTTCCGTATTGTTATTGAGTAGATGATTATGTGAATGGCAGAAAAAAATTAGAGGAGAAACTCCAAATGACGGAAACACAAAGCGGACGCGTCGCCGGTATTGATTATGGAACCGTTCGCATTGGCATCGCAATAAGTGATCAGGACCGGCGATTGTCGAGTCCTTATGAAATGGTGATACGAACAACGGAAAGACGAGAAGCGGACTATTTTCGGCGGCTCGTCAACGAAGAACGTATAACTCGATTTGCTGTTGGTTTGCCACTCCACATCAGCGGTGACTTGAGTGAAAAAGCCCAAGAAGTTCTTCGATTCGGCAAATGGCTGCATGAAACGACCGGCATTGATGTTCATTATGTCGATGAACGATATACGTCAGTTGAAGCGGAATACCTTTTGAAAGAAGCGAAATTGACGCACAAACAGCGAAAAGCACGACGAGACAAAGTGGCGGCCCAAATTTTGCTGGCAATGTATCTCGAATCGGGATGTCGTGGTCTCGAAGAATATCGATCACTCGATGATGAAAAATAACGAATGTGTTCACGGATATTTGTTTGGGTTTAATCGTATTGGCAAGTCCGATTACCTCACTTTTTCGGACACATCTCCTTGAAAACGAGGGGTGTTTGCCATCGCTGATTCTTTGCAAATCGCATTTTTTGACATTGACGGCTCGGCATGATTTTAGTAATATATGCACTCTAGTCACTGGAACATTATTACTATCGCTTTCAAGGAAGGCGCGAGAAACACATGAAACATTTTGTTTTGCCACTTCTTTTTACTTTGATTTTATTGGCACTGGGCGGATGCCAGTCCTTGCTTTTGACCGCACTGGTTCTCGTCAAAGGAACTGATGTGAAACCGAAATATGACATATTGCTAAAAGGCGAAAAACGAGTCGCGGTCGCATGTCGTTCAATGGCCTCTAATTCTTATGATGTCCAAAATGCGCCCCGCGAAATTGCTCGACAAGTGAGTGGGATGCTAAATCAAAATGTCCAAAATAAAAAATTGGAAGTGATTGACCAAAATAAAGTCGAAACTTGGCTCGATGATTGTAATAATGATTTCGACAGTTTTGTCGATATTGGACGCAATAAAAATATCAAAGCTGATATTATCATCGGAATTGATATGATCGGTTTTCAAATCCGTGATCCGAATTCTCCGTACATGATTCAAGGACGCTGCCAAGTTCAAGTCAAAGCGTTCGACTGCAAAACTGGAGAAGTCCTTGCTTCGGAAATAGTGATGGTGGTCGATCCACCCAATTCACCGATTCATGGCGGCCCCGGGACAGAAGCTGCATTTCGTCCTCAATTTTTGCATGTCATCGCCCAGCAAATTGCCATTCTGTTTCATCACCATGATCCGAACAAAACCCGCCGCATCGACTCTGACTCACTCGGATTGCAGGCGTATCAATAAGTCTCACCATGCTCACAATCATTATTCCGGTGCGAAATGAGGAGCGATATTTGGGCGATGTCCTCGAATCGCTGCTGCAACAAAATTCGCCCGAAGTGCCGTCGGAATGTAGTAAAAGTGCGAAATCGTATCAGATCGTCGTCGTCGATGGAATGTCTGAAGATGGAACACAGAATGTGGTGCGGCGTTTCATGGAACGTGTGTGTACAACATCGGATTTTTCTCTTCATTTGCTCGAAAATCCAAAACGACTTGCAAGTGCGGCACGAAATATCGGCGTTCGTTTTGCTCTCGAAACAGATTCTTCGCCGGATGGTGCATGTGTCATCATTGATGGACATTGTTACATCGAAAATCAAAATATGCTCCGCACGATTGTTTCGACTTTGCACGAAACCAAAGCCGATGCACTGGGACGACCACAGCCACTAGAAATGAAAGACGCGTCTCCGCTTCAGTGGGCAATTGCGACAGCGCGGCGAAGTCCACTCGGACATCATCCTGATTCGTTTATTTATTCAGATCAGGGACAATTTGTTCCAGCCAGCAGTGTCGCCGTCGTTTATCGAAACAGTGTTTTTGAGAAGATTGGTTTGTTCGATGAAAACTTCGATGCGTGTGAAGATGTCGAATTAAACCATCGTTTTGACAAAGCGGGTTTGAAATGCTATTTTGAGCCGAAAATTGCCGTTCATTATGTTCCCCGAGATTCACTTTCGGGCCTGTCTCGACAAATGCAAAGATATGGAGTTGGACGTGTTCGCCTCTTTTGGAAACATCCTGAAACTTTTTCGCTCAAAAGTTTCGGACTCGGAATTTTTGTATTCCTTGTTTATCTCGGAATGTTTCTCATAATGCTTCTTGCGCTCCTTTTCAGTTTTTTCTTATCGACGGGACTCATTTCTTCCGCTTGGTATCTGCAAATTCTCATTTTGTTGTGTGCAGTCTATTTTGTTCCACTCTTGTTTTATACAGGAGCAATTATGTGCGAATCACTTCGTCTGGCAATAAGCGAACGAAAACTGGGACTTTTTTGGCGTATTTTTCGTGTATTCCAAGCTATTCATTTTCCGTTTGGCGATGCGATTGCCAGAGAATTTCTTTTCGGGCAAAGACATCCTCGTGATTCATCTTCGGTAAGAAATATACCTGCGAATCATCATCAATTAGATGTTTTGCAAAACAAATTTCTAAAAAAATGACATTAACAAAAGTATCGTTTTATGCCGGTGTGATGTGTAGTCAACACCGCCAATAAAGTCACGTTTTCAAAGTCCTGAAACCCGTCGGGTTTCAATTATGG
>JBOFGF010000377.1:0-6954 GCA_051649005.1 Thermoguttaceae bacterium
ACGTTTCTGCAAAACGTGGCTGAACTGGGACAAGCAACACGTTTTTTTAACTTTTTTCACAAAGGAACTTGAAAATGAAAACGAATTTTATCGCAAAACTCCTTCAAAATGTTAAGATGGGGGGGGGGTGATTCAGAAAAAATCGGTCGTCGCCGTTTCTTTTCGGCTTTTACTCTTGTTGAGCTTTTGGTCGTCATCGCCATCATCGGCGTTTTGATCTCCCTTCTTTTGCCCGCCGTGCAAGCAGCCCGAGAAGCCGCACGAAGAATGCAGTGTACCAGTCAATTAAAACAAGTAGGACTTGCTGTCCACAATTTCCACGACACTTCCGCTGGACTTCCTCCGTGCTCCGTCGGAAATGGCACATACTCTAATGACTGGATTGGCATCGGTTTTTGGGGATTGATACTTCCTTATGTCGAGCAACAGCCACTGTACGATTTTTTTAAGCTCAAAATGAATAACTTTGACACCGCAGGAAGCGTTGGCATTCAAAATTCGAGTTTTTGGAAGAAACTGTCCACAGCAGAGAGAGCGCAGGTCAATGGCGGATTTGCTTTCACTCGGTGTCCATCACGTCGTGGTGGGAACACTCCTTATGGTGACCATGATGCGGCAGTGCAGAAGGATTCCAGCTCTCAGGGAGGAATATATGGTCCCAAAGGAGACTATGCCATTGTATCAGGAATTCAGGCTTCGCCTAACTGGAGTAATTGGTTTACTCAAACCGAAGCAGCAATCAATCACACGGACCCCAATATGCACCCAAAAGGTCCGTTTCGTTGTGCCGTTCGTAATGGAGCGACAACAGCATCTTGGGGGCCACGAGATACGATGTCATGGTGGCAAGATGGTGCATCAAATCAGTTTATTGTTGGCGAAAAACGTATTGCGCCTCAATCTGTGGATGTATGTGTTGACATTTCTGCGCCGGGCTATGTTTCACCCAGAACCGCGCGCTCTGATATCGCTGATTGCAGTATGCTTGGTGGATTTAATTGGACAGGTGTCGGGGCAGTAAGAGGTTTTGGAAGCCGTATTGCAAAGGGCATCGATGATACTATCAATGGAGAAATCCAAAACGAAGCGACCAGTCCACAGTGGGGCGGAACGCATCCAGGAGTGTGTAACTTTGTGATTGGTGATGGCTCTGTTCGTTCTGTTTCATGTACAATTCCGTATGGAAATAATAGTTTGTTTTATAATTTGGGACATGTTTCAGATGGTGTCGCCGTCTCTATTCCGTAAAATGTTTCAATTAGTGACCATCCCAGTATTAACATACTTATCTGTATTAACATACTTATTTGTATCAACTTACTTGTCATTTTTTATTGCTTAGTTTTCACATGAAAAAATTCTATTTTTTGCAGATTTCGTTCTGTTTATTATTTTTGTTTGTGGGGTGCAATCGCATGTTGCCATTGGGAGGAACAGTAACATTTCCAGATGGCACTCCACTGACGACTGGGCGAGTCTGTTTAACGACAGAAACTTTTATGGCCGATGGTGAGTTAAAACCAGATGGAACTTATGACATTGGTAGTTATCGAGAAAAAGATGGTTTGCCGCCCGGGAAATATAAAGTCGTGATCAATGGTGCTTATCGATATGAAGGAGACGACACATCACCGGCGGGCGTTAAACAGATACCACTTGTTAAGAAGGATTATTACACAGCAGAAACCACACCACTCCAATTTGAGGTCAAATCAGGAGAGCGTCGTTTTGATTTCACCGTCGAAAAGCCGTGAAAAATGCGATCAATTTGGTCGGTGCGAGTGCGCACGCGCGGAAGATACTTTCCGGCTTTTATTTTATCAATGTAATCAAAATCTTCAACTTGTTACCGGTCTCCTGCCAGAGGCCGGAGACTCTCTGCGAAAGATCACAGAAGATTTATTCCGGCTTCTTGATATGCTTTTTGCATTGATTCTGGCCAAAGTCCACATGCCACTTCGCCGACATGAGCTGCACGAAGAAGCCAAAGACAAAGACGTGATTGACCGATTCCGCCGCCGATTGTTTGTGGCAGATTTCCTGAAAGAATGCCGCGATGAAAAGGTAAATGCGCCCGATCTTCGCAGCCACGAATTTTCAGTTGGCGTTCGAGTGCATTCGCATCGACTCTGATTCCCATCGAAGAAATTTCGAGTGCAATGTTCAGAACTGGATGCCATAAAAGCAGGTCGCCGTTTAATCCAATTCCTCCGTCTCGTGGTGTGGACCAGTCGTCATAGTCGGGAGCGCGTCCGTCGTGAATCGTGCCATCTTGTAGTGTGCCGCCAATTCCGATAATAAAAATTGCTCCATGTTTTTTGCAGGCATTCAATTCACGCTCTTTTGGTGTCGAATTCGGATATTCACGGAGGAGTTCCTCGCTGGTCACAAAGTGTATCGAATCGGGCAAAATTGGTGTGATTTTCGGCGAAAGCATCGAAGTATATTGTTCTGTTTCTTTGAGAGATTGAAAAATAGCTTCGACCGTTTTTTTCAGAAAAGGAATAGAACGCTCATTGTTATCCATGACTTTTTCCCAGTCCCACTGATCGACATAAATTGAGTGAATCGGAGACAATGTTTCTTCTGGACGAATGGCGTTCATGTCTGTATAAAGGCCTTCGCCGGGAAAAAACCGATATTCATGAAGTGCAAACCGTTTCCATTTGGCGAGTGACTGAACAATTTCGACTTCTTTTTGGATTCCTTTTGCATAAAACTGAACCGGTTGCTCGATTCCATTCAAGTCATCATTTAGTCCGGTTCCTTTTTCGAGAAAGAGAGGAGCAGTAACTCGCTGCAATTGGAGATGTTTTGCGAGAGAGCGTTCAAAATGGTCTTTAATTCCTTTGATGGCCGTTTCAATTTCTCTGACACCAAAGATAGGACGATAATTTTGTGGGATGGAATAAAGGGACATGGTGAATATATTTCACAAAATTGATTGACAGAAAATAGTTAATAAAGAACAGCGTCTCATTCTATCACAATTATCGTGGAAGACCATCCCAGTCATGTAACAAGTTTGACGATTTTGATGAAATTGACGAAAATAGGAGCCGGAAAGGAGGGCGTACTCGCCCGTATTGACGGTTTGTACAAATCGGTGAACATTATCCGCGCGGATGAAAGCGTGCGTGGATTTTTTTTAGTCGCGTCATATCTACATGTGTGTAAATTTGTGTTGTTGCAATACTGGCATGACCAAGCATTTCTTGAACTTGCCGCAAATCTGCTCCGCCGGCGAGCATGTGTGTCGCAAAACTGTGTCGCATCGTGTGCGGGCTGATGTCAGAAGGCGCGCCAATTCTGAGTGTATACTTTTTTATTAGTTCCCACATTGCTTCCCGACGCATTTTGACCCCTTTGTATGATAAAAAAGCCCAAAAAAAAGAATTGGTTCTGTTTGATGTTCCAGTCGTTGTCTTGGTATTCGTCTCTGAATCAGATTCTGCACTGACGGAAAACCACGATTCAGACGAATGTTCCGATAAAAGTGGATTATCTCTAAGAAGACGATTTTCATTTCTTCGAATCGCGTCTGCTCGCTCCTGCTCCATCCAAACACGAAATGCTTCGATGGCACGGCGACCAATCGGCACAATTCGCTGTTTGTTCCCCTTTCCTGTGCAGAGACAGTATCCTTCTTTTGTGTGGACATCTTGTACACGCAAATTTGTAAGTTCCGAGACACGACATCCAGTTGCATAGAAAAATTCAAGAATCGCACGATCCCGACACCACATTTTATCTTCTTCCGGCTGCGGCGCATTCAGCAGTGCTTCGACTTGTCCCGGCGAGAGAACTTTCGGAATTCGCTCCCACAGTTTTTGACTTCCGAGGAGTTCGGCGGCATTGTCTTTCAAAATTCCTTCGAGCTGCAAATAACGAAAAAAGACACGGAGCGAAACAATGTGGCGTGCCAATGTCGCAGGAGCAAATTGTTTGCGATGAAGCCAATCGACATAATCGGCAAGTTGTCGAATGTTCAGACGCTCCACTTGTCGATTATCGAGCCATTCCAGAAACCGCTTCATATCTCGCTCATACGCATCGACTGTATTTTGCGCAAGTTGAGCTTCGGATGCAATATAATGGAGAAATGGTTCCAGCCACTTCTGGGCATTTGGATGCGTCTGAATTGTTTTAGGAATCAGGCGACGTCTGCGCTGATTGTGCTGCATAATACCTTTGAATGTGTCATTTCAGTGATTTTTCGGCATCAAACGCCGATTTCAACGAAATCAAGCTAAACGCCATTCTCATATTATCACCATTTCAGGCTTTTGTCTTCAACAAATGGCATAAAAATGAAAAGTTTGGCAAAGAGCCGCTGGATTTTTTCTCTCTCACGGAGACGCAGTGTTCACGGAGGATTTGTTGCCGCTTCTCTGTGTGCTCCGTGCCTCTGTGCGAAAAATAAACCGTCAATGCGGTGCTTCGCACCTCCTTTCCGGCTGTTATTGAACGGCTGGAATTTTTTTCTCTCACGGAGGATTTGTTCCCGCTTCTCCGTGTGCTCCGTGCCTCTGTGCGAAAAATAAACCGTCAATGCGGTGCTTCGCACCTCCTTTCCGGCTGTTATTGAATGGCTGGAATTTTTTCTCTCTCACGGAGGCGCAGGGTTCACGGAGGATTTGTTGCCGCTTCTCCGTGTCCTCCGTGCCTCTGTGCGAAAAATAAACCGTCAATGCGGTGCTTCGCACCTCCTTTCCGGCTCCTATTGAACGGCTGGAATTTTTTCTCTCTCACGGAGGCGCAGGGTTCACGGAGGATTTGTTCCCGCTTCTCCGTGTCCTCCGTGCCTCTGTGTGAAAAACAAAACCGTCAATGCGGTGCTTCGCACCTCCTTTCCGGCTCCTATTGAACGGCTGGAATTTTTTCTCTCTCACGGAGACGCAGGGTTCACGGAGGAGTTGTTGCCGCTTCTCCGTGTCCTCCGTGCCTCTGTGTGAAAAACAAACCGTCAATGCGGTGCTTTGCACCTTCTTTCCGGCTGTTATTGAATGGCTGGAATTTTTTCTCTCTCACGGAGGCGCAGGGTTCACGGAGGATTTGTTTCCGCTTCTCTGTGTCCTCCGTGCCTCTGTGCGAAAAATAAACCGTCAATGCGGTGCTTCGCACCTCCTTTCCGGCTTTTATTGAACGGCTGGAATTTTTTTCTCTCACGGAGACGCAGGGTTCACGGAGGATTTGTTGCCGATTCTCCGTGTCCTCCGTGCCTCTGTGCGAAAAATAAACCGTCAATACGGTGCTTCGCACCTCCTTTCCGGCTTTTATTTTGCCAATTTCATCAAAATCGCAAAATTTGTTAGTGGACTGGGTTCTCGGTTGTTGCATTTGTTCTATCTATTGCTTTTCTCTTTGTCTCCTGATAAACTGGGTGAGTATTGTATCTGGGAAGTATTGCATCGTGGCTCTGATGCGTTCATATCCAATCAACAAATCTATCCGTTTGTTCATCATGAAAACATTTATTTCTTTTTTCGTGGCACTTGTACTGCTGCTGTGTGCATTTGATTTTTCATCAGCTTATACATACAACAAAGAAACGAAAGGACCTTTGACTGTCGATATTATCAAACCTGAAATCATGGAAAACGTCGATGCACCACTTTCCATGAAAACGATATTAAAAAATTCCAGCGGCGAACCACTTACTGTTTCGCTCCATTTTTCGACAATTGAGACGATCACATTACCCGGAGCGGAAAAAAATTCCCCGAAATCACTGAATAGAAATGTCTCAGTTCCAGCAAATGGCGAAATTTCTGTTTACATCAAAGTTCTCGGCTCCACAGGAACGCTTTCGATGCATTATCCAGTCTATTTGAAAGCCGAATGGACAAGCAAAAATCAAAAAGGCGAAGATCAGCAAGATTGCATCGAAGTTGTACAGCCGTTTGAATCGACGATCCATCCGAATCCGAATTGGCCATCTACAAATCCGAAACTCGGAAAATTGGTCGAAAACGCCGCTGATCTTCCAAAAACGACGATTCCCGCCGGATCGGGACTCATGTTGCAGCCACTTTCGACTTATCGAGCTTTCTGCACTCTCGACAAAGAATCAGGGCAATTCCGTTTCTTGCCAGTCGGATGGATGGGAAATGACGAGCAGACTCGTGCCAGTGTGAATAAACAGCCGATGACACGAAGTGGTGTCCCGCGCGCATCTGTGCAGATGCACCCATCTTATCAGGGAGGTCCTGGGACAGTGGGAGTTGAATATCGAGTGCAGCTTCCCGACACAAACCAGATTACATTTTCATCTTTCGGAGCAATGCGCGATGTCAATCCACCAGAGCCACCAACTGATGGTGTCACTTTTATTGTCTCCGTGATTGACAAAGGACGTGAAACAATTGTAACAAAAAAGCATATTACCACGACCGACTGGGAACCAATCGAAGCTCCGCTCGGTGCGTTTGCCGGAAAAGATGTGATTGTTCGTTTGACAAGTGATCCAGGACCAAAACGAAATACGACCTGCGATTCTTGTTTCTGGGGCGATCCGATCATATTCGCCGGGAAAAAACCCGATTTTGCCGATCAGAAACTCGTGGCAACAAAACAGGCGGAGCTGCTCAAAATATGTGAAGCTGCAATGAAAAGCGGGAAATCCACCGCGCCAAATGCGTTCATCTTTGCACTCGAAGATGAGACAAGAGGAGTGGTCGTTTTTGGCGACAATGGATTTTTAGACGGCAAAATCGCAGTCGGAACACCGGAAAAATTCGTCATTTATGACGGCGTTCAAGTGACAGTCAAAGATGCTCCGATTGGTCAGTGGCCCACGACACTCGCGGCGAGTGAATGGAAGCAAATGAAACGACCGAATCCATATTCACATGATGAATGGACGCAAAATATCCAGATCGGCGACGAAAGTGCCACGATGACTTATTCGCTGAAAACAAATGGCCCCGCGCTGCAACTTTCCGTCGATTGTTC
>JBOFGF010000378.1:0-4411 GCA_051649005.1 Thermoguttaceae bacterium
AGAACGGTGATATGATGATATGCTCCATACATTCCGGGCCGCATCAAATTTGCCATGCACGCATCGACACCAATATAATGTTTGTAAATCTGTTTTTCATGAATGACCCGTGTTATGAGCGTTCCTGATTCGGCGGCCACAAATCGACCTGATTCGGTGAATAATTTTATAGAACCAAGTGAGGCGGGAATTTGCTGTTCATACTCTTCTCGAATATCGTTTCCGATTTTTGTCAAGTCGAGTGGGATTTGGTCGGGTTTGTATGCGATTCCAAAACCTCCGCCGATATTTACAAATTCAATATGGACACCGAGTTTGTGTTCAATGTCGATGGCAAACTCGAACATCATTTTGGCGGTGTACTTGAAAAAGTCTTGTTGTAACATATTCGATGCGATCATCGTGTGAATACCAAATCGTTTTACACCATGATTTTTGGCAGTCGAAATCACTTCTAAAATTTGTTCGTTTGTCATTCCATATTTGGAATCGACGGGATTTCCAATGACACTTTCGACATCGCGGAGCGGCCCGGGATTCCAGCGAAACGAAAGAATATCAGGGATTCTTTGGTTCGATTTTTGAAGCGTTTTTTCCAAGAAAGGAAGATGAGTAATGTCGTCGAGATTTATAATTGCACCGAGTCGCACTCCTTCTTCGAATTCATTTTCTGGTGTGTTGTTCGAGGTGAACATGATATTTTCTCCCGTGATTCCTGCTCGTTCGCAAAGAAGCAGTTCAGGGAGGCTCGAACAGTCGCCGCCAATGTTTTCCGATTGCAAAATTTTCAGTAACTGAAAATTGGGATTCGCTTTGACGGCAAAATACTCTTTGAATCCGGGATTCCATGCAAATGCTTCATTGAACCAACGAGCGTTTTTCCGCAGTGTTCTTTCATCGTACAAATAAAATGGAGTGGGATATTGTTTCGTTAATTTCTCGATGAAATTTCGATCAAATGGGAGCGTTTTGGAAATCATAAAATCATATTGCAGAAGAAATAAGAAAATAGACGGCGGAAAGCAATCCGAATTAAAACTACAGTGACAAAATATCGAGATTGGTGTCAAAACGCAGTCCGATAACTCGCCACTGATTTTGATTGGACGTGGTCGGAGTTGACACCGGTTTTCTATAAAAAGTGATTGTCCATATCACTGGATGAAATTCATGTTTGACGATAAATCGCAAAATTATCAGATCGCTTCCAATGAGTCTGTCGTCAATCAAGTCATATCCAAGTGGCGGTCCAAGTCGTTTGAGTTCGTCATATTTTTTAACAACATCATTGAATGTCGAATCTGTCATCGACTGCGGAGCGAGTGGCCCGCCTCGAAGTAGTTCTTCGAAAAGGGAACGAGAAGATGTATTCCCTTTCACGATTCCATCAAAAAAAGGATGCGTTTTAGTTAGAACTTCTTTTACTGAGTCAGACGCAGCTGCGGAAATGCTTGTTTGTGCTGTCACAAACGAGTTAATGGTGAAAAAAGCAGAGCACAGGCAAATAAGTCCGAACCCCAAAAAAACAAGGACAACTCTCTCTGAACGTTTTGACATAAGTTTTGACATAATTAGTGTTCAAGTAGAATGTATACTGTAAAAAAATGTTGCAGTAAAAACAGCAAAAAATTTTAAGCGTTCTGACAAAATTTGGTGCGAATGTCTCATTCCGAAAGTCGCAATTGATTGGTCGCCACGAAAATGTTATTGTGCTGCAATTTAAGTGTGAAACCGAGTTCTTTTCCGGCTTCTTCGAGATCGTCTTGCAAACTGAGGACATTGACCGTTTTGGGAATGTGCAGCTGTCCAATTAACATGAATTCATCACCATTTTTGCTTCCATACAAATCGATAATGTTGATGTCGAGTCCAGCCAAAAAGCGACTAAAATGTTTAATGATTCCGGGACGATCATTTCCGAACGCCGTCATCACGAACGAATCATAATCGTCTTCTTTTTGTGCCTCTTTTGTTATCGGATTGTTTTGTTGTTCAAAGCGACGAGCAATGACTTGATATTCTTTTCCGAGTTCATCAAAAGAACGAATTTTCGCGGCCAATTCATCCGGTTCCAGATCAATGCCCATTTCCAAAATGGTGATGAAAGTGAAATAACCACCCAAAACTGTTTGGCTGCATGAAATAATATTTCCACCGAGTTGCTCAACTGCGGTGCTGACACCGGCGACGATTCCCGGATGATCGTTCGACATGACACTTAATACATACTGCATATTAGAAATTGCAAAAAAAGGGTAATTTTGTTAATTCACAAACCGATTGACATCGGCGGCTCGCTGAACGACACAAATGCTTTCTGCGAAAGCGGGCAAAACGGCGAAACAACCGCTTTTGAAAATTGTTTTGCACCGTTTACCAAAAAACTTCGTCCAGCTGCATGAATTTTTTTTGAGATGGCTCAAAAACGCCGCCGTCGTCGATTCCATTTTCTCCGACAGAATAAAGACGAATTGGCATTGTTTCTCCCTGTTCCTTTTTGTACACAAAATTGGATCGACCAGTGAACGGATCGAGTGGATAAAATTCCAAAAATTCAGGGAAAATCTCTTCAAGTGTTGCTGGATAGTCGCCGTACTTGTTTTTGTATCGCTCCAATGCAATTGCCACGCGGAACATTTCCATCTTTGATGTGATGCGATTAAAAGCGGTTTGGACATGTTTTTCGGCGGAGGAAAGCAATAACACCATCTGCTCGGCAATCAATTCGGAACGTGTCCGAATGAGAGGAATTCGCAAAAGCGTTTTTGGAACTGTCACGGATTCTCGTATTTCCATCACCACATCGTCAATACTATTTTTATTCGCCAGTGCAGGTGTTTTTTGCCATGCTGACAATTTTCCCTCTCGCAATCTTTTTGTAAGATATTTTCCGGCAATATTTCGATCAATTGGAAGCAATACCAAAAATTGCAGAGACAGTGGCATTTCATGTTTGTATATGTTACTCATTCGCAATTGTTGCAAAACAACAAATGGAATAAGTCGTTCGAATTGTTGCCAATTCAATGTGAGTGAATTGGTGGACAATTGATCCAATTCGGCGGCGAATTTTTGCAATAATTCGTCGTTCATCTTTGGATGAACAAGAATCAGTTTTGCGGCTTCCATTCCCATGTTTTCGATTGCCATGCCGACCAGTGCAGTTACTGCCACAGCATCCTTTTTGAAGTGGTGCCCCAAATAAAACAGACTCAAAACGTCGTACCAAGCTCCTTCGATGTCGTCCCGTCCCAGTCGTTCGGTGATGCGAATACGCACACTTCGGGCAATATCGCGTTCTGCTTGAATATCAGGGAGAAGGATTAACATTAGATCATCAGCCGTTTTTTTCCAGCAAACATAATTCGGTTTTCGCACTGCTTTTCCAAAAAGATCGAGAACCGGTGAATAATCGACGAGCCACTCAGCAACTTCGGGATAATCGGCGGCTTTCCAGGGAGCATCGACCAATTTTTGCCACAATTCTGTGTTATCGGGATCATCGTCTTTCTGCGGCGTTTGTTCGGGATCACCCTCGTTTTGCGACTTTTCTGCGGCGGCTTTTTTCGCCTTTTTCAGTTTTGCCATCGTATTATAAAAGCCGCGTTTTTCGTACAAATAAGGTTTTTTATAAGGATCAATCGACATGTGTTCGCAGAGTGGAATCCAATATGTCTCGAACCAATTTTTTGAAGACTCGTGAGATGGCATTTCATCCCATTCGACTTTTTCGACCATCGACATTTGTTCAAGAATTGTCGGCCCGAGTGCGGCGATCATGTCTCTCATTCCATTTTGTTCTGGCGGCACGAATTTGTCGATGTACGTTTTTTCGAACTCAGCAAAATAATCGACTTTGCCGTTTTTCATTTTGGGATGTTCCAGACCGGTGGTCTCATAAGTCGGCACAAAACGAGACGGAATGAAGCAAAAATAGATGCCCAAAATCAGTATGACTAGCAACCAATATCGTTTTCGCCAATACCATTTTGGGGGGCATTTCGTAGAACATGTTGTCGGAATTGATGTTTCGGTCATAATAATACATGGAAAAATTGTTTATAATCGCCGTTCCCCTCGCATTTATAAAAACGTACAAACCATCAATACGGGACTTGCGTCCCTTCTTTTCGGCTTTTATTTTGTCAATTTCGTCAGTTTTTCGTATAATTGAAACAGAAATGCAAGTCGCTCCTCGTCACTCGCAAACGGCTCTTTTCGATAAGCACGATCCACCGCTTTATCAAGTTCGCGGTGCGCCTTCAAAAGCTCCGATGGCATCGAAAGCGGATCGTATAAATCGGCCAATGTGTTGCCGGAAAACAACTTGCGCACCTCCAAAACCGCACGCGCCTTCGCTTCTATTCTCGCTTTTTGTGCGTCCGTCAAATTTTCAAAATGCACACCGCCG